>JAIRXP010000082.1 GCA_031268215.1 Bifidobacteriaceae bacterium
ACTCACCCAAGCGCCGGTAGAACTGTTGCCGGCAGACGCCGAGGACATCAATCTCGCCTTAATTTGGAAAGGCGGGATGTACAAACTCAGCTACACCAAGCCCGCCTGATGCGAAAGCGACAGGAATAGGGACAGACCCTATTCCTGTCGGCCTCCGCTCTCCGAGCTCAAAACCGCCATCCAAGCCCGCGCCGCCCAGGCGCTGTGCCGGGCGGACGCGGGGGACGCCGGCCCCGGTTCCCCCGACGCGGGTTGGGCGGCAAAGCGGGACGGGCTGGCCGCCATCCCCGGCGTGTCGAAGACCGTCGCGGAGCAAATCTTGGCGGAAGTCGGCCCCGATGTGGGGGCGTTCCCCACGGCGGGGCATTTCGCTTCGTGGGCGGGGGTGGCTCCCGGGTCTAACGAGTCCGCTGGTCGGGAGAAGTCGTCTAGATGCCGAAAGGGAACACATATTTGAAGGGCGCTTTGGGGGTCGCGGCGTTGGCGGCGTCCCGCACGAAGGACACGTTCATATCGGCCCGTTGTAAGCGGGTCCGGTCCCGGCGTGGCCATACGAAGGCTTTGGTCGCGGTGGAGCGGCAAATCGCCGAGTCGGTCAGACGGGTCTTGACGACCGGGGAGCCATACAAAGAGCTGGGCGGGGACTACTATTCGCGGCGCCGTCCCGGCGCCGCGATCCGCAAAGCCGTCGACCAGTTGCGGTCGGTCGGCTACACGGTCACCTTCGGCGATGGCGACACCGTGACCGTCACGTGACGCTCCTGGTCACCGGCGTCTGGTCACCTAAGCTTTCGCGTTAGAAGTGCAACATTCCTGGTTGAGGGCTGGTGGTGTTGTTTCTAGCTGGCTAGGTGGTTCGTTGTGTCGCTGCCGGGATCTGGGAGCAGGAGCCGCTGTGGGGCTCCGGCAGGAGCGCCCGCTGGGGCTGCTTAAGAGAGCCACGCTGTATGGCGCACAAGACCTGGCGCGAATTGGGCACGCCACCAGGCGGCGTGGGCCCCGTGGGGCTCGAACCCACGACCCACGGATTAAAAGTCCGCTGCTCTGCCAGCTGAGCTAGGGGCCCCAACGTTCTATTGTGCCAGGTTTTTGCCCGCCCGCGAATCCTCCTGACCAAATTGGCGCCAGCCTAATCACCCTCATTGATCAGGCGGCGGCGCCTCGGCCAGCGGCGGATTGGCCGTCCAGGCCGCCGCGTAGAGCACCACGCGCGCCATCAGGTTCACCCAAACGAGCAAGGTCACCACGGTAGCAGCCGAGGCCAGCAGCACATTCGCGGTAGCGTGCGCCACCACCCGGGTACCCAGGTGCTTCAGCAAGCCCATCGCCACCGCCGCTGCCGCGGAGCCCACAATCAAATCGCGCCGCCCGGGCCGCGCTCCCGCAACGACGGTAAAGACCAAGGCCACGCAGGCGGCATCGACCACCACCGCGGCGCCGTAACCCGCCCACCGTACCGCTACCGCAACACCGCCACCCCCCAGTGTCCGGCCCGCCCATTGCCCCGCCGATGCCGCCCCCACACTTACGACCGCACTGGCCAGTAAGCCCAACCCCAGTCCGGCGAACCCAACCAGAGCCCACAACCGGCTCAACCAGGCGCTGCTACGCCGCGGAGCCAACGCGAACATGGCTCGCACACCGGTCTGGACAGCGCCCATCGCTGACAAGGCGGACCACACCAGCACCAGTCCCGCGATCAGCGAGGTGACTGACAAAGCGCCAGATTCAACCCAAGAGGATGGCGCTACCAGGCCCTTACCGCCGGTTTTCAGGACCCCGGGGAACCAGCTTGACAGTTGATCCTCGACCTGGCGGTCAAGCGCTTGGTACCCGCCCAGGACGGTCGCGAACACGGTCAGGGCGATTGTCAAAATGGCGACCAACGAGAACAGCGCCGAATAGGCGATCCCTCCCGCCAGCAGACCACCATTGGCTCGCGAATAGCGGACCAGAGTCCGGGCGGCGCGCGTGGGACGCCACCAGGCCGCGAGCCGCCGCGGCGCGCTCAACGCGGCCAACCAAGCGCGGCCAGGCACTCGCTGGTTCGCTCGCGGGCGGCCTGCCATTAGTTCCTTCCAATTGAAAGGTCAGATCACTCAGCACTTTACCGCTCCTGGTCGGTTCCCCGGACGCCAACGCCGAGCGCCTGGCGCTGATCCCAGCGCGGGCGGCGGAACTGATAGAACAGCAACGGCGGTGCCCCCAACACCACCACCACTAACGCGACCAGCCAAGGATAGGCGCCGGCCGCGACCGCCGAATGCCCGGCCGGCGGAATGAAAGCCATAATCAGCGCGGCCAGACAGGCGATGAAGCCCACTCCCGCCACCAGACCCATCGCGGGCACGCGGTAGCCGCGTTCCACATTGGGCTCCTTGCGCCTCAGAATCAACGCCGAGGCGAACATCAGAAGGTACATGATCAAATACAAAGCGGCAGCCATATCGACTAGCGCGATGAAGGCGTTCGACACATCCGGCACAAAGATGAAGATCAAAGCCAGACCAGAGACGATCAGTCCCTGCAAGGCCAGAATTCCATCCTGGACACCGTGTTTGTTGCGTTTCTGCAGCCACGGCGGCAATAGCCCCGTGCGAGCGGCGGCCAGCAGGCCAGTCGACGGACCGGCCACCCATGAGATGACCGACGCGATGGCTCCAACCGCTATCGCTCCAGACAACAGATAGGTTGCCCATCCCATATGGAAGTGGTCAAAGAATACCTGGAAGGCCATGTTGATCCCGTTGGTGAAACCAAGCTGATCGTGTGGCACCGCGATAGCTATGGCGATGGTTGGCGGAATGCACACCAGCAAGATCAACCCGAAGGACAGCCACATCGCCTTAGTGAAACCGCGCCGCGGATCGCGCATCTGGCCGGCGTGAACGGCATTGACCTCCATCCCCGCGAATGCCAGCACATTGGACACAACCAGCACTATCGAGCTGATCCCGGTGTATGGCGGGATCAGATCGCCGGCCGCCAGCGGAGCCTGCGACCCGGTTCCTCCAGCCGCCCAGATGACAGCCAGCACAATCAGCAACGCGGCTGGAATAATGGTCCCAATCACCCCGCCCCAGGATGACACTTTGGCGAATAAGTTCCCGCCCCGCAAGGTGATAACAGTGGCAGTCCAGTAGACGCCAAGGATGATCATGGCGGTGAATATCCCCGAATCTGACAGTGAGGGCAGCCCAACCATGAATGCGATAGAGGCGGCGATGAACGCGAGCTGGGTCGGATACCAGACCACGTTCTGGATCCATTGCAACCAGATCGCCAGGAAACCGAACCGATTCGACATGGCCTCGCGAACCCACATGTAGACGCCGCCCTTCCAGGTGGTGGCAAGCTCAGCCCCGACCAGCGCCGTCGGCATCAGGAACAGTACGGCCGGGACCACGAACATGGTGACGGATCCCAGACCGTAGGTCGCCATGGCCGGCAATGACCGCAGCGACATGACCGTCACTGTGGTCATCATGGCAATGTTGAACACAGTCAAATAGGCGCCCGGAGCACGGTGGCGGGCACGCGACGGGCCGGACGTCGGCGAGCGAACGGCATCGGGCACCTTGGCGGAATTGCCGGCTCCGGGGGCTGAACTGGGTGACGGACCTGAATTGGGTGGCGGGCTCACCGGATGCGGCCGGGTGATAGCCATAACAGTCTCCTTCCTAGAGAACGGTCAGGCGGGCTAGTGTCGGAAAGCGCCTGAACGGCTGGCGCCCTGGGGTAACGGCCCGTCGAGCCGTTCAAGGTAATCCACGGCGGCCTGGAATTCAGCTATGAAGCGGTCCGCTAAGTCCATTGACATCCCGTTGCGGACAACGATGCGCTGAACAGTCAGGCCTCCCAGATCCACCGGCATGGGATAAGCCGGGACCTGCCATCCCTGCATTCGCAGGCGGTCGGAGAGATCGTATAGAGACCACTCACGAGGCGGATTGTCACGCAGCATCCACGCGAATACGGGAATGTCTGAACCATCATTCCACAACTCGAACTGGTCCATTTGGCCAATCGACATGGCCAAGAACCGAGCCACGTCCAACGCCCCTTCCTGGACCCGCGTGTAACCGGGTCGGCCGAGCCGCAAGAACACGTAATATTGCAGCAATACTTGGGCGCCCGGCCGGGAGAAGTTGAGCGCGAAGGTCGGCATGTCTCCGCCCAGGTAACTGACCCGGAATATCAAGTCTTCCGGCAGGAGCGACTCGTTGCGCCACACGACCCATCCGAGCCCCGGGTAAACCAGCCCGTACTTGTGCCCCGAAGTGTTGATAGAGGCGACCCGTGGCAGCCGGAAATCCCAGATCAGATCAGGTTGGCAGAATGGCGCGATCATGGCCCCGGAGGCGCCGTCCACGTGAATTGGGATGTCCAGCCCAGTCTGAAGCTGGATCCGGTCCAGCGCGGCGGCTATCGCCGCCACCGGTTCGTACATGCCCGTGTAGGTCACGCCCATGATGGCCACCACACCGATTGTGTTCTCGTCGATGTACTGGTCAAGATCTGTGCCATCGAGGACCTTGTGGTCCAGGGAAATCGGCACGTGACGGGCCTCAACATCCCAGTAGTTGCAGAATTTCTCCCAACAGACCTGCACGGCTGAGGACATGACGAGGTTTGGTTTGGCAGTTGACTTGCCCTCCGCTTGTCGCCGGTGCTGCCATCGCCGCTTCAGCGCCAGGCCGCCAAGCATGCAGGCCTCGGAGCTGCCGGTGGTTGAAGTGCCTATGGTCGCGGCTGGGTCTGGGGCGTGCCAGAGATCCGCCAGCATCCGCCAGCAGTACTGCTCGATCGCCGCAGTCTGGGGATATTCATCCTTGTCAATTGCGTTCTTGTCGAACGCCTCAGCGTAAAGCCGGTCGGCGTAGCTATCCATCCAAGTGCTGACGAAGGTCGCCAGGTTGAGCCTCGCGTTGCCGTCCAACATGGATTCGTCGTGGACCAGTTGGTAGGCCGTCTCCGGCAACAGTTCAGTGTCCCCCAGGCGCGTCCGCGGCGCTGAGACCGGTTCGCCCGGCCGAGCGAGCATCGGGTTGAGTTGAGTGAAGTCGCGGGTATTGAGCATCCGGCCTGCCTCCTGTTAGGTGGTTTACATGAACGGTGCCCAGTCTGCCCAGTTCCCTTAGCCGCCGCCGCGTTTGGCCGCAAAGGCCCACTCCTTGGTCGCTAGGGCCACTCAGCCCCGCCAGTGGCGCGGCACGGAGCGCGCTATGGTAGAGGCTGCGTGGGTCAACGGCGACCCACGTACGATGAATGAGAATGGCGTCAAGAGCCCTGTAACAAGCGCGTGCCGCTGGCCCGACTGGCCCGCCAAACTAAATGGCGGGACGGTTCCAGTAACCCCAAAAACCGGAACCGTCCCGCGCGCTCCCTGACCGGGAAATGGCGACCTCCCTCCAGGCTCCACAACCGGCGGCAGCGTATAAATGGTGGCGGCGGCAGATTACCGTGCCCACAAGCAACCCGCCAACCGCCACCGGACCTACTGACGGCCACGTCGCACCAATACCACCGGCTACTGGTCCCCGCGCCGCCGCTTCGCGCCGGACCAACCAGCGCATGCCGCTGGGGCTCGCCGGAGCGGAAGCCACGGCCTTTCGCCAACCCGAAATCTGCGCCTGACCAGCGAACGAGTGGCCGCCGCGGCCGTGGATAGGAGTCATGGACGCTCCCTAAAAGCTCGGACCTTGCGCGCAAGCGACGCCTGCGAGTGGTCGGGGTATCGGTCAAGAATCACGCTACTTGGCGGGCCCACCGCCCCCTCGCTGGAATCACGATTACTACGCAGTGCCCGCACGGCGCCGGTGTTCCAAGGCGGCCGGCCACAATCCGGACGTCGCACGGCCGATACCCAGAAAGGTCCCGCCGGAGCCCTTGAGACTACGGCATTACGCGCCTGGGTCCGGATTGCCAAGCCCGCCAAGAGGAATCGACAATCGAACGCAAGTCGTGTCGCGCCTTCCAGTCGAGGGTCTGCTCAATCCGGTCGACATCGCCAACCAGTACCGCGGGATCACCGGGCCGGCGCGGCTCGGTCACCGGGGCGACGTCCAGACCGGAGACTTCGCCAACCATCTCGATCACTTGCCTGACCGACGTGCCGGCACCGGTACCAATATTGAAGGCGGCGAATGGGCGTTCCTCGCGGTCCAAGTAGTCCAGGGCAACCATATGGGCCGTGGCGATGTCGATCACGTGTATGTAATCCCGCACGCATGTGCCATCCGGCGTTGGGTAGTCCTCGCCGAAGACACGCGGACGGCTGCCCTCCGACAGCTTCTCCAGGACCATCGGGATGAGGTTCAGCACCGCTGGGTCCCCCAGGTCATCCCAGCCAGCGCCGGCCACGTTGAAGTACCGCATATTGACCCCGCACAGGCCCCAGGCCCGGGCCGCATCCCGGACCAGCCATTCGCCTATTAGCTTCGATTCCCCGTATGGGTTGATCGGAAAGAGGTCTATGTCTTCGCGCACACGTTCGGCCTTGGGCTGGCCATACACGGCCGCCGATGACGAAAACACCAGTCGGTCCACATCTTGCGCTTCCATCGCCAGCAGTAAGTTAGCCATTCCACCAACGTTCTGTTGGTAATACCAAGCGGGCCTTAGGACTGACTCGCCGACCTGCTTACGACCGGCCACGTGAACCACTGCCGTGCATCCGTCGAGAGCAGCTTGCAGTCGCGGCAATTCGGCGGTGTCCGCCAAGTCAAGCTGGACTAGGGTGGCCTGGCCCACTCTGGTGGCGTCACCGTAGGAGAGGTCGTCTATCACGACCACCTCATGCCCGGCCCTTCGCAGCAGACGGACAATGTGCGCTCCTATGTAGCCGGCACCGCCGGTGACGCAAATCGACATAACTCCAAGCCTACGGTCGAAGACCAGGATGGCCCTGTGGCTGGCCGGGCTCCGGCGGAGTCCGCCGGAGCCCACGGTTGCTGGCATCCGCCGCCACGCAGCTCCTGAGCAAACAGGCCTGGTCAGAAAGCCGCTGGTCACTGGCCCATTTCCGGGACAGGAACGGCCTTGAAGCTGGTGTCGTCATCCAATACGCCGATGGCCGGGTGGCCCTGGTCGAGGTGAAGGCGACCCAGACCTACCGGTCAGCTGGCGCTGCTTGAGCCCGGCCGGGCGGAGTTACGGGTGAAGACCGGCGGGTTCGACATGCTCGGCCGGTTCGACCTGGAAGGTCGAATGGGTCAGATCGAAATGGCCGGCGAGGCACTCACCCATCTGGTCAAGCAGTTCGTGATACGCCTTGGGATTGAACCGTTCTGGTTCAACCACCACATGAGCGGTCAACGACTGCAGACCCGAGGTGATGGTCCAAGCATGCAGGTCATGGACTGACACCACACCAGGCAGTTCTTCAAGATGCCGCCGCAGGTCTTCCAGGTCCATGTCCTTGGGCGTGGCTTCCAGCAAAATGCGCAGCACATCTGCGGCCAAAGCATAGGCACGGGGCAGAATGAGCGCGGCTATGGCCAGTGAGGCCACGGCGTCCGCCCTGAGCCAACCAGTCCAGGCGATCACAGCGGCGGACGCGATAACCGCCACCGATCCCAGCGAATCGCCAATCACTTCCAGATAGGCTCCGCGCACGTTGATCGATTCTTTGGCTCCTCCACGCAAGATCAGTAATGAAATCACATTGGCTAACAGCCCAATCGCTGCCAGGATCATCACCGGCCCAGCCTCAACTTCCGTCGGCCGGAACAGCCGCCCAATGGCCTCGACCGCGACACCCACCGCGATTCCAACCACGATCAGCGCATTCGAAAGGGCCGCCAGCACCTCAGCACGCTTTAGCCCGTAGGTGCGCTTAGGTGTTGGCGGGCGGTCCGCCAACGCTGCGGCCACCAACGCGAACACCAGGCCGATTGAATCGGCCGCCATGTGGCCTGCGTCCGCCAACAGGGCCAAAGAACCGGTCCAGATCGCGCCCACTACCTCGACGACCAAGACGCTGCCTGCCATCCCTAGCGCCCAGGCCAGCCGTCGCCGGGTCTTAGCCCGGCCGCTGCCATTCGACAGACCGTGATCATGTGAGTGCGGCACGGGACCATTCTCGCACTGCGGTCGCGGCGGCATCGTGACGGCACCCGCCAGGCCGAAGCGGGAACTGGCGCGGTTAGATCTTGTCCCGTACCATTACCGGTGGTTCGGCCCCCATTGTCTAGCGGCCTAGGACTCCGCCCTTTCACGGCGGCAGCACCGGTTCGAATCCGGTTGGGGGTACCACGCGTGTACGCCGGTGGCCACAATGGTTGAGGTCACCGGCCGTTGGCTACGGCCGTTAACGCCACGCCGCACCGGATCTGGATACGGCCGTCACCTGGGGGCGTGCCGCAGGGCCCAGTGGTACATGGCGATGGCGGCGGCGGCCGCAGCGTTGACGGACCGGGTAGAACCATATTGCGTGATCGCGTAAATGGCGCTGGACGCGGCGAGGGCCCGCTCGGTCAAGCCCGGGCCCTCTTGCCCAAAGAGAAGCACGCACCGCTCAGGCAGTTCCGCGGCCTCCAGCGGCGATGAGCCAGGCACGTTATCAATCGCGATCAGCGCCAAGTCCCTGGCGACAGCCCAGGCTGCCAAGGCCGCCGCATCGCCATGGTGCGCCACATTAAGATAGCGGTCGGTGACCATGGCGCCACGCCGGTTCCAGCGTCTCTTGCCAACAATATGGACGCCCTGCGCGCCAAAGGCGTTGGCGGTGCGCACAATTGCACCAATATTGAAGTCGTGTTCCCAGTTCTCAACCGCCACATGAAATGGGTTGGCCCGCGCCGCTAAGTCCGCCCGGATAGCAGATTCAGTCCAATAGCGGTACCGGTCTACCACGTTGCGCCGGTCGCCGGTCGCCAGCAACGCCGGATCGTATCGTTCGTGGTCCGGCCAGTCCCCTACCCAGGGACCCACCCCCACGGCAGGTGGCTCAGGCGGGGGGCCAGCGGCAGAATCCGGGAGGGTAGGACGGTCAACCACGGTAGGCACCGTACCCTAGAGGGCGTGTCCATACCTCTTTACTTGGCCGATGCCGCCCCCGACGTCCTCGCTCTGCCTGGCTGGATGGATCCCGCTTACCTGATCGAATCCTTCGTGGCTTGGCTTGGACCGTGGGCTCTTGTTGGCGTTTGTGCCGTCGTGTTCGCGGAGACGGGGCTGATGGTCGGGTTCTTCCTGCCGGGAGATTCGCTACTGTTCACGCTTGGTGTCTTCATTGGTGCGGGCACCGTGGCAGTTCCTCCGTGGGTAGCTTGCCTGGCGATCGCGCTCAGCGCCGTGGCCGGCGATCAGACCGGCTATTGGATAGGCCGGGGGCTGGGACCCAAGGTATTCAACAAGCCGGATTCGCGCTTCTTCAAGCAAGAGTACGTCGACAAGACCCGCGCCTTCTTCGACAAATACGGCGGCCGGACCATTGTCATGGCCCAGTACGTGCCGATTGTCCGTACCTTCGCGCCGGTGGTCGCGGGGGTGGGCAAGATGAACTATCGCCATTTCGTTTCCTTCAACCTGGTGGCGGCCTTTTCTTGGGGGATCATCCTGCCGCTAGCTGGAATAGCCTTGGGCCGGTTCAAATGGGTTGGCGACAACATTGATCTGATCATCATTTTCATTGTGCTGGTCTCGGTCACGCCAATGATCATCGAGTACCTCCGCCATCGCGCCACCCGAAGCGTGCAGTGACCGGCCGCCAACGCCGCCGTACCGCGCCCCACACCATACAGATACAAGGGGCGGCGAGCCGCGGGTAGCATGGCCGGGTGCGCCTATCACGGCGGTTCGCCAGCCTGGACCCACTCAACGAGGTAGCCCGGGAACGCGCCCGCCTGGAGGCCTCTGGCCACCATTTGACTGACTTGACGGATTCGAATCCGTCCCACTTTGGCCTCTTACTCCCAGAGGTCTTGGACGCGGTCGCGGCGGCGGCCCGGCGGGCCGGCGTCTATGAGCCCAGTCCTAAAGGACCAGTGGCGGCCCGGGAAGCACTGGCAGCGCGGTTTGGCGGCTCGCCGGAGGATTATTGGCTCACCGCCAGCACGTCAGAAGCGTATTCGTGGGTGTTCGCGGCGACCACCGACCCAGGCGACGTGGTGGCCGTGCCCGCGCCCGGTTACCCCCTGGTTGAACCGCTCGCCAGGCTGGCTGATCTGCGTACCACTGATTGCCGCTGGCACTACCTAGAACCGGACGGGTGGTGCGCCGACCCGCTGGGGATTGATCATGCCGCCCGCTTGGGAGCCCGCCTATTCATAGTGATCAATCCGGGGAACCCAACCGGTGCCTACGTTGACTCCGGAACCACCGGCCAGATCTCGCGAGCCTGCCTGGACACGGGGAGCGGCCTAATAGCGGACGAGGTGTTCAATCCGTTCGGTCTTGAGGGCACCCCATCCTCGCTGGCTGGCCAACCCGGCACGCTCACGTTCGCGTTCAACGGGCTGTCCAAACTACTTTGCGCCCCGCAGCTCAAACTGAGCTGGATCCGTCTGTCCGGACCGCCACGCGAACAGGCCCCGATACGGGCCGCCCTGGACCAGATAGCAGATACGTTCCTGCCAGTCAACGCACCGGTCGCGTTAGCGTTACCAGAACTTCTGGAGTTGTCCGATGCCGTCCTGGCCGTTACCCGCCAGCGCTTGGCCACGAATCTGGCCACCTCCCGGCACCTATTTGAGCAGCCGCGATACCGGGTCCGGCGCTGCGAGGCCGGTTGGAGCATGATTCTTGACTTGCCCCGGAACTCCGGCAATGACGAACCGACCCTCCCGGATAGCCCAGACGGACCGCCTGACCCGCCAGATATCGCCGTTCGCTTGCTGCGCCAAGCCGGACTGGCCGTACACCCGGGCTGGTTTTACGACATCGGCGGCCGCGAAACCCTGGTCTTGTCGCTGCTGCCGCCACCGGACCAGTTCGAGGATCAATGCCGCCAGCTCATCGCGGCGCTCTAATGCCACCCGGGGCGGTTGGCGGCCGGTCCTTCACCGGCCTACAGACCCAGATCCGCCAAACCGAAGAGGTAATGGTAAGGCAGGCCAAGCGCTTCGATCTTGGCGCCCGCGCCAGTCGACCGGTCAACGATCACCGCTACCGCCTGGACCGTGGCACCCGCTTCACGCAGGGCTTCAACCGCTTCAATGACTGATCCCCCGGTGGTCGAGGTGTCCTCTACCGCTACCACCGCCCTGCCAGCCACGTCCGGCCCTTCGATCCGGCGCTGCAATCCGTGCGCTTTGGCGCCCTTGCGGACCACGAAGGCGTCCAAGTCCAGTCCCCGCGAGGCGGCGGCGTGGAGCATCGCCGCCGCTACCGGATCCGCGCCCATGGTCAGGCCACCCACCGCCGAATAATCCTCGCCGACAACCAGCCCGCGTTCTTCTAACAAGTCAAGCAATAAGTGGCCAACCAATGGCGCGGCCCGGTGCTGAAGCGTGACCCGGCGCAGGTCAACGTAATAGTCTGCCTCCCGGCCGGAGGCCAAGGTGACACGGCCCCGAATGACCGCCAAGTCGGAGACCAACTGGCGTAGTTGCTGGCGGGGATCAAGGGGCATCAAGTCGGCACTGCCCAGACCGGCGGTGGTCACTGGTCCCTCACCGATCCTCCGTCCGGCTCAGTGCCCGGATCAGGAACCGGGGGGTCAAGCGGGCCAGTTGCCCAACCAACGCGTACCGTAAGGACGGCGTCGAAAGCACAACGCCTTGGCGGACATCGGACAAGGCCCTAGCCACGACATCGGCGGCCGAAAGCCAAACCAGCGAAGGGTAAGACAAACAATCAAGCCCAGCCCGGGCGTGGAATTCCGTCCGCGTTAGCCCTGGCAGCAGGGCCGTAGCGGTGACACCGGTACCTTTGAGTTCAACGGCCAAGCTCTCCGTGAAAGTCTTGACCCAGGCTTTGTCCGCGGAGTAAACGCCGCCCGCCAGATGCGCCGCGACCGAAGAAACGTTGAGGATAGCTCCCCGCCCCCGCTCAACCATGGTCCGGGCGGCAGCGTGGGACAGCACCATAACGGCATGGACCATCACCTTTTCCATGCTCACCGAATCCTTGATGGGCGCGTCCAGGAAGGACGGGCGGACCGCGAAGCCCGCATTGTTGACCAGCAATCCCACAGGTCTGGTCCTGGCCCGCAGCCGAGTCGTAACTCGGCTCAAGTCACGCTCTTTGGCCAAATCAGCGGGCACCACCTCTACCCGAACCCCCGCCGCGGACCGGATTTTGGCCGCTAGCTGCTGCAAGCGCGCCTCATCGCGCGACACCAGAACTAGATTGTGCCTGACCGTGGCCAACTGCCATGCGAATTCTTCTCCCAGTCCAGCGCTCGCCCCGGTGATCAGTGCCGTACCCATGACACAAGACTACTTGGCCACGCCAAACCCGCTGGTTGGCGGTCCCCTAGTGTTGGGCCATGCGAATCGCCACCTGGAATGTCAATTCTCTGCGGGCTCGGCTCGACCGCACCTTGGACTACCTGCGGCGGCACCAGATCGACGTACTGGCACTGCAAGAGACCAAGGTCGCGGACGCGGCCTTTCCCGACGAGGCCTTCGCCGCCGCCGGCTATCAGGTGGCGCATCGCGGGTTCGACCAGTGGAATGGAGTGGCGGTGATCTCGCGGGTCGGGTTAGAAGGCGTGCAAACGGCCTTGCCTCACCAACCGGCCTTCGCCAAGCCTGGCCAGGAACCGCGGGTTGAGGCCCGGGCGCTTGGCGTTTCTTGCGACGGAATCACGGTCTGGTCGCTTTATGTGCCCCACGGCCGGGCTCAGGCTGATCCCCATATGGCCTACAAGTTGGCCTTTCTGGACACCTTGGCCGTCGATGCCGCCACCTGGCTGGCCGCCGATCCTTCCGCCCAGATCGCTCTAGTAGGAGACTTCAACGTAGCGCCCTTGGACACAGACGTGTGGGATCCGGCCGTATTCAAGGACCTGACTCATACTTCGCCGGCCGAACGGGCCGGCCTGACGGCGCTGGCCACGGCCGGGTTTAGGGAAGTAACGCGCGAACACCTCCCCGGCGAACACCTCTACACCCAATGGGATTACCAGAAGCTCCGTTTCCCGAAGAACCAGGGCATGCGCATCGATTTCGCTTTCTGTTCGCCCGCTTTAGCGGACCGCGTGACAGGTGTTGAAATGGTGCGGGATGAACGCAAGGGCTCCGGCGCTTCCGATCACGTCCCAGTTGAACTCATCATTGAGTGACCAATCAGCCTGGCCACTGCCGGTGCGGCATTCGCCGCACCGGTCAACGACTAACGAGTTCCGCTGGTGGCTTCAGAGCACCAAGCGGCTTTGGGCAAGCGGTTCTGGGCGGGGGGCCGCTAACCTTGGATTATGGCATTGACCGCCAACTCGGCCGCGCCCTCGGGTGTCACCCCTGGTCCCCCACGCTTGACACTGCCTTCCAGCCCGTTCGGGATTGGTTCATTGGCTCCCTTCGCGTTGGGCTCATACCAAATGAGCATTCGGGATGGCATGGCCCTTGAGGCCCCGGCGTTGGATTCCCCTGCGCCAGTGCCTACTCCCGCCGGGTACGCTCCGGCACCAGTGCCTGCTCCCGCCGGGTACGCTCCGGCACCAATGTCTGGCCCCGTTGGGTACGCTCCGCCGGCCTACCCGCAACAGCCCGTTCACGCCTATCCGCAATACGCCCCGCCGCCGCCCGGCTGGGCCGCGCCGGCGAACAATCCTCAATTCCGGGGCAGCCCGTTCAGCTACCCAGCTCAAACCCAGATCTGGGCCCAACAGGCCCATCAAGCTGCCCGGAACGGGCCGCACATCCCACCGCCTCCACGAACCAACACCTCACGGTTGGGAGCGCCAAGCCCCGTGGACCCCCGGACCGGCTGGGCTGGACCGGGCAACCGATCCGGTCCCCGGCCACGGCGCCGGACCTTGTCCTGGACGGTGATTGGCTGGGTGGCCTTCTTGCTCGCGGTGCAGATTTTGATGCTCCTGCGCGGCTAAGGAACGCTCGCGGGCATAAGAATGGCGCCGGGTCCATCGGGGGGAGGAACCGGCGCCGCAACTAGAGTTCCACAAGTTTGGGCTCCTGCACAGTTTTGCCGTGGGTAAGAGTACTCATTGGGTGAGCATTTTTGCTCATTTTCGGCGTGTCCGAATTGACATCGCGCGGCCACCATACAGCCGGCGCCCTCACACAATTCCATACAACCGGTCACCGGCATCGCCCAGGCCGGGGACTATGTAGCCTTTCTCATTCAATCGTTCGTCAACGGCGGCCGTGACAATCGTGATGCCGCCACGACTCCCCAACGCCAGATCCGCCGCTGCCAAGCCCTCCGGCGCACACAGAATACAAATCGCCGTCACGTCCTTGGCGCCACGCTCAAGCAAGTATTCGATCGAAGCGATCAACGTTCCGCCCGTCGCCAACATTGGATCCAACACAAAACACTGCCGACCAGACAAGTCATCCGGCAACCGATTCGCGTAGGTGATGGCCTGGAGCGTCTCCTCATCACGCTGAAGACCCAGGAACCCGACCTCCGCCGTAGGGACCAGCCGGGACATGCCGTCCAGCATGCCCAATCCGGCCCGGAGAATCGGCACCACGATTGGCCGAGGCCGCGACAGCTCCACTCCCACCATGGGCGCCACCGGCGTGTCAATCGCATGGTCGTGAACGGCGATCTGGCGGGTGGCCTCATAGGCCAGCAACGTCACCAACTCCGCCACCAGAGCGCGGAAAGTGGGCGAAGGGGTGTCCCTGTCCCGCAATACGGTCAGCTTATGTGCGATCAGAGGATGATCGGCGATGTGTACCCGCATAGTTCCAACCTACTGGCGCCCAGGGTCCACCCGTCACAATGGAAGGATGCGGACGCCCGCCCAGACCTGGGAACCCCTGATGCGCCAAGCCCTCGCCTTGGCGACCGATTCCGCCCGCCTGAGCGAAGACGTTCCAGTAGGCGCCGTCGTAGTTGGGCCAGACGGCTCGGTCATCGCTTCGGGAGCCAACGGCCGCGAACGCCACCAGGACCCCACAGCGCACGCGGAGATCGTAGCCCTGAGGGCGGCATCGGCGGCACTGGGACGCTGGCGGCTGGACGGCTGCTCCCTGATCGTTACCCTGGAGCCCTGCGCAATGTGCGCTGGGGCCCTCATCGCAGCGCGCCTGGACCGGGTGGTCTTTGGCGCCTGGGATGACAAAGCGGGAGCTTGCGGATCCGTCTGGGACCTACCACGCGACCGCGCTTGCCTCCACCGGCCGGAGGTCTTGGGCGGCGTTCTGGCCGTCCCCTGCGCGGAGCGACTCGCCGCGTTCTTCGCCGATCGCCGGGTCCGCGCGGACTGAGCGCCGCCCCAGGCCGACACGCGCGACCGCACTCAGCTGGTACTCTTTCCGGCGGTGGCGTGTCCGAGCGGCCTAAGGAGCACGCCTCGAAAGCGTGTGTGGGGGTAACTCCACCGCGGGTTCAAATCCCGCCGCCACCGCTCTTAGGAAATGGCCTCTGACCTGCGAAGGAACCGTCTCTGGCCGGGTCTTGGCGCGGCATCGTGCCCTCCCCGTGCCCCGCGAAACGACGCTCTGCGCCGCCTCGCTGCCTGGTGAAACGCACAGACCGCCTATATGCCGGGCCGTCCGGGCTTCCTCGTGGGGCACGAGAAATGCCGTTGTCGCCTGCCCTGGGCTTGGCGGCTCCAGTAGACTGGCACACATGGTCCCGAAGGCAATCATGGACGAGGCGCTGGCGCTCGACGATTACGAGAAACTCAAACTGATCGACGCCCTGCAACGCTCCCTGGACCCCAGCCTCGATGACGAGATCAGCCCCGAAGAAGCAGCCCTCGTGGATGAGAGGATGGCCGACTTCCGCGCCAATCCCGAGGAAGGCATCCCCTTCGAGGAAGTCATTGCTGAGATGCGGTCGCTGCTGGCGTGACGCACCCAGTGCGCTTTCGCGCTGACGCGCGGCGCGACATGCTCCAGGCCACGCGTTGGTTGAAGGACATCGCAGCCGATCAAGCGCGCCGGTTCACCGACGACGCTCACACGACGGCCGAGGCGCTCGGCGCTTTCCCCGAGGCGCATCCCGTCCTGCGGGGTGACGCTCGCAGGGTCGCTCTAGGTGTCTTCAAATACCACCTCTGGTACACAATCGAGGACGGCACTGTTTGGATCGTGGCCGTTGTCCATCAGAGCCGGGGGCCGGACTATCTGAAACGGCGGATCGGCAAGACCCAGAAGTGACGGTAGCCTTCAGTTCCGGCCCGTGACCCGTGCCGTTACTGGCCCGTTGGCGATTGCCCCTAGGATTAGGGACAGATCAGCGACAACGCCTGAGGAGCCACAATCATGATCGTGAAGCGGACCCACCCACGTTTTGGCGGCGCCTTTGTCTTGCTGGCCAGCCTGCTAGTCGCGGCATTGAGCGGATGCGGAACCAGCCCGAATACATCCAGCAGCGGTGATGACGCCGGCGGATCCCGGCCAGATTCATCCGCAGAAGCCAATAGCGTGCCTGGAGGAGCAGAGGCGTCAAACTCCCCGGACGCCGGCAGCGAGCCCGCGAGCAAGCCCTCCGGCGAATTGGAGGTGGGCAGCTCGTATTCCGGTTCTTGCACCGTCGCCTGGCCCAGTGCGCCAACCGTCACTGCGACGGACATTCAAATGACCATGTCCTGTTCAGGCCTGTCATCGACTTATCCTCTGGTCCTTGTGGTTTACCCAGATCCGAAGCTTAAAGTCACCGGCTCGACTGGCGCGATGCGGGTTGAGGGAAAGATTCAGGACTTCGGCGAGAACGCCACCATGGGCAAGTTCCCCATCATTGTCGCCGCTTCCATCGAGCTTCCCTGAGCACCCGCCAGTGGCTCACCGCCACGGCGGCCAAGCGGCACGGACGCTCGCCTGCCCAGGTGGCGTCATCGATCCACCCGGGCGTTACCGCCTCCGGCCAGTTTGATGACCTCGGCCTTGGTCGCCATTGAGGCGTCACCCGGCGTGGTCATGGCCAACGCCCCGTGGGAAGCGCCATATTCGACGGCGGCGCTCAATGGCTGACCAGTGATCAGGCCATAAATCAGGCCCGAGGCGAAGGAATCCCCGCCCCCCACCCGGTCAAAGACGGCCAGGCCATCGCGTTGGGCGGCCCGGCGCAGGCCGTCGCTGGGCGACCACGCCAACGCTCCCCAATCGTTGATTGAGGCTGAGCGGACGGTGCGCAGGGTGGTGGCTATCACCTTCAGGTCCGGGTAGACGCGCGCCACTTCCCTGATCATGGCCTCATAGGATTCGGCCGGCAGATCCGACAGATCGGCGTCCACTCCCTCCACTGCGAACCCCAGTGCGGCCGTAAAATCTTCCTCATTCCCCAACATCACATCCACGTAGTTGACTAATTCGCGGTTGACGGCCTGGGCGCGCTCCTGACCGCCAATTCCGCGCCACAAACTGGCCCGGTAATTCAAGTCGTAAGACACCACCACCCCGTGGCGCTTGGCGGCTGCCACCGCGGCCAACGCCGTCTCAGCCGAGGTCTGGGACAACCCAGCGTAAATGCCGCCAGTATGCAGCCACCGCACTCCTTCACGGCCAAATAGCTGATCCCAATCCACCTCGTCTGCTTTGAGTTGCGAGATCGCCGTGTTGCCGCGGTCAGAAATGCCGACAGCCCCGCGGACCCCATAGCCCCGCTCAGTGAAATTGAGCCCATTGCGGCTCTCCCGCCCAATTCCGTCCGGCGGCACCCAGCGGATGAGTTCGGTGGCGACTCCGCCGGCCCGGATCCGGTTCCCTACCAGCCGGCCAACGCCATTGTCCACCAAGGCCGTGACCACCCCGGCACGCAACCCGAAGACGCTGGCCAGGCCCCGCGCCACGTTGTATTCACCGCCGCCTTCATAGACGTTGAAATTGGTAGCGGTATGAACGCGGGTATTGCCTGGATCCAATCTGAGCATCACCTCCCCCAGCGCCACCACGTCGTAGCGGCAATCGTCGCGGCGCACGGCCAGCCCGGAAGGCCCGTCGCGGCCGGGGCCGCCTGGTTCAGTGTGTTTCACAAGCTCCGCCATGTCACTGTTCCTTTCCCTGGCGGATCTGGGCGGCTAGCGCGGCGGCCTCACCGACCAGGCCCCTGATGGCGCCAAAGTCCCGTGCCGCAATCGCTTGGCGGGGAACCATCCAGGATCCGCCGACCGCCGCCACGCTGGGCAAGTTGAGGTATTCAGCCAGGTTGGCTGGCCCAATCCCGCCGGTCGGAATGAATCGCGCGGCGCTGAATGGCCCGGACAGGGCCTTGATGACCGGCGGGCCACCAGCCGCCGCGGCCGGGAAGAACTTGATCTGGTTCAGCCCGCGTTCCAGTACCTGGAGGACCTCGCTGGCGGTCACCGCGCCCGGGATCGCCCAAACACCCAATTCCGCCGCCCGGTCCAGCAAGGCCGGCGAGGTACCCGGAGAGACTATGAACTGGGCCCCCGCCGCGACGGCCTGGTCCAGTTCTGCCACGGACAACACTGTGCCGGCGCCAACCTGAATGTCTTCACGTCCGGATAACCGCCGGATCGCTTCCAGGCCAGCGGCGGTTCGCAGGGTCACTTCAACGATTGGCAATCCACCTTCCACCAGCGCGTCCGCCAGCGGACCGGCGGCCGTGGCATCATCGATCACCACCACCGGAACCAGCGGCGACTGGAACTCAGGCATCATCACCCTCCGTCTCGGCTAGCGAAACGCTAGTATTGTGTGTCGAAACGATGGTCGCACCAGTTGGCACTTTCCACAAGACCCTTTTGTCGGGCTTTGACGGCCCACCGGGCAGAACGGACGGCCGAGAACGGACGGCACCGGTCAGCCCGTCGCCAGCCCGGCGGTAGCGGCGGCAGCGGAAACCGCGGACGGCCTGGTGGCCACGACCGCCAACCCTGGGGGCAGCATGTCCTGCAAGACCCGGCGTGCGGTCCGCGCCACTTCTCCGGCCCGCACCGGCCCCATGCGTTCGGCCGGCGCCGTCACCGACACTGCGGCACAGGGATGGCCATGACGCAAGACCGCCACCGCCACGCAAGCGACATCCGGCTCGTTCTCTTCGTATTCGGTGGCGTAACCCTGCTCCTTGGCGGCCGCGATCACCTCCGCCAAGTGGGCCTTACCCGCCGCAGGCAGGGTAGACCGGAGTTCGGCGTATGGCACAGAGGGCAAACTCGCCAAGATAGCCCGCCCAAGTGCCGTGGTAGCGGCCGGGGCTCGTGACCCAACGCGGGACCACACCCGGACGGCCCGCTCCGGCTCGACTTTGGCGACATAGGTCACCCAAGGCAGGTTGAGCAGGCCCAAGTGGACCAGCTCATCGACCTCTTCACAAATCCGCGCAAGCGCCGGGGACAGCAAACCCGGCAGGTTGTCCCGGTCCAGATGACGGTCCACCAGGTGAACCAGGCGCGGCCCCAGGTGATAGTTGCCGCTGACCGGATCTTGGATTGCGTAGTCTCGCTGTCTCAGCGCCGCCAAAGTGCGGTGGGCGGTGGACTTGTTCATGCCCAATGTCTGGGCCAGCGCCCCCAAGGCCGAGCCCCCAGGCCCGGCCTCAGCCAGTGCCTCAAGCACACGTAATCCCCGGTCAAGGGCCTCAATCGGCGAACCGCCGCTGGCCCCGCCGGCCTCCTCAGGAATGGCCATGCGTTCCAGACTAGCAAAGGGAGGTTTCGCCTAGCGAAAGATCGTTATAGAAATGTGCTTGACAAGCGAAATTCGCGCGTGCCATCATGGCGACACTATCCGGAAGTCTCTTCCGTATTTCCGAAAGGATGACGACGATGTCCCGTGCGAGATCTTCGAGTGCTCAACGCACTTTCCAAGTCCTTGGTGCTGTGGCCGCGCGCGGCCACAGCGGGGTAACCCTGACCGATCTGGCCAGGGAGTGCGGGATGCCGCTGTCCTCGTGCCACCGTTACGTCACCACCCTCGCGGACGTGTCCATGCTGGAGCGCGGCTCAGCTGGCCGGATCCGGCTAGGAGTCGGCCTGATCGCCCTGGCCGGCGCCTACCTTGAAGGTGACACTCTGCGGACCGCCGCCCGACCCTATCTGGTTAAGCTGGTGGCCGCCTGCGGCGAGACCAGCCACCTGGGACGCCTGTCTGGCAACGGCGTTGTTTACGTCGACAAGGTGGAGTGCGACAAGTCAGTGCGGCTGGTCTCCCGGATTGGCTCAACCACGCCCCTCCACTGCTCCGCCATGGGCAAGTCAATCCTCGCTGCCCTGCCAGCCCAAGAACGGGACAGCCGCCTCTCAGGAGCCACAGAACGGCCCACCGAATACACCCTCCTGGGTGAAGCCCTGCGCACCGAAATCGCCCGGGTGGGCAAACAAGGCTGGGCTATTGACGAACAAGAGAACGAACTGGGCGTCCGTTGCGTTGGCGCCGCCATTGTCACCGCCACCGGCACCGCGGTTGGCGCGCTGTCCATTTCCGGCCCAGCCGACCGCTTCTCAGCGGAAGACTGCCGTCGCATCGCACCAGACGTCATCGCCGCCGCCGAGGCCATTGGCGGCCGCCTCTACTAACCCAACACCCGAAGGAATTCCGGCTATGGCAACACTCGAAGTCACCAATCCTGGCACCGGCGAACTGCTCGGCGGCGTACCTGAATCCAGCCCCGCTGACGTAGACGCGGTAGTGGCCCAAGCGCTAGACGGCCAGCACCTCATGGCCGCCACCCCCGCCTGGCGCCGGCAGCAACTCCTGGAAAACCTGGCCGGCCTGATGGAGGCTGACACGGAAGAGCTCGCCCGCCTGGACGCCGCTGAAAACGGCAAACCGATAGGTCAGACCCGCGGCGAAGTCGAAGCAGCGATCCGCATCTTTCGCGGCTACGCCCACGAGGCGACCCGGCTGCTCGGCCGGCAGTTCCCAATGGACGCCATACCCGGCCTGGAGAACCACTTCGCCGTCACCATCCGCGAGCCACTCGGCGTGGTCGCTGCCTTGATTCCTTTCAACTACCCCGTCGAGTTGTACTCGCACAAAGCCGCCGCAGCGCTGGCCGCCGGCAACGCGGTGATCACCAAACCGCCCACCCGCTGCCCCCTGACGCTGTTCAAGATTCACGAGTACTACGCGCGGGCCGGCTTCCCAGATTTCGCCCACCAGGTGATAGTTGGCAACCGCGACGTGGTGGCGGCCATCGCGGACCATCCTGGGATCGCAGCCGTAACCTTGACGGGCGGGACAGCCGCCGGCCGCAACGTCGCCGAACGCTGCGCCCGCCGCTTCGCCAAAGTCTTCCTGGAGCTAGGCGGCAACGACCCGCTGATCGTTTGCGATGACGCCGACTTAGACGCCGCCACAGCCGCCATTGTCTTGGGGCGGCTGGCCCGCGGCAATGGCCAGATCTGCTGCGCCGTCAAACGCGTGTACGCTCAGGCAGGCATCCACGACGCCCTCGTTGAACGCTTGACCAACTGGGCGGCCACGCTCCGGATTGGCGACCAACTCGACGAAGCGACCGAAGTAGGGCCGTTGATTGGCGAACCGGACGCCATCGCCGTCGAAGCCGCCATTCAGGCGCTGATCGCGGAGGGCGCCACTTTGCATGTGGGTGGTAAGCGCGACGGAAACTTTGTCGCCCCAGCGGTGCTATCCCAGGTACCGCCCAGTTCGCCTTCGCTGGCGGAAGAAATCTTTGGACCCGTCGCGCCAGTCGTCAAGTTTGACCAGATCGCCGATGCCGTCGCCATGGCCAACGCTTCACCGTACGGTTTGCAGGCAGCAGTTTTCACCCGAGACATTGACCGGGCTTTCAAGACCGCCAAGCTGCTCAATGCCGGCGGCATCATGATCAACGGCACTACCGCCTTGCGGGCGGAGAACCTGCCCTTCGGCGGACCGGGCGACACAGGTGGTTACCGCGAAGGACTTCACGACACCGTCCTGGATTTCACCAAACAGAAGACGATTGTTGTGGTGGGTGCGTTGGCGTGAAACTCGAACTGGAGGCGGTGCGGAAGTCCTTCGGCGGTGTCGAAGTGCTTCACGGCGTCTCCCTGACCGGTGAAGGCGGGCAGGTGGTGGCCGTGGTGGGGGCCAACGGGGCCGGCAAGTCAACACTGATCAAGGTTCTGGCCGGCGCACACAACTTCGATTCGGGCCAATTACTGATTGACGGCGAAGAACTCGGTTTACGTTCACCGCGGGACGCCATCCTGCGAGGAATCCGCACCGTCTACCAAGAGCTGTCATTGGTACCCGAACTAACAGTGACTGAGAACATGCTGATGGGGGACCTGCCCCGGACCGGCGGTCTGATTGACTGGACAGCAGCCCACCGGCGGGCGGGAGAAATCCTCCAAGAAATCGGCTTCACCGGGATTGACCCACACACCCGGATTCGGCGTCTGTCCGTGGCCAAACAGCAGATGGTGGAGATCGCCAAGTCGTTAGTAACAGAGCCGCGCGTACTGATTCTGGATGAACCCTCGGCCGTCCTGGCCGGCTCTGATCTGGATGCCCTGTTCACGCTGGTCCGCAAGCTGACCGCCCGCGGGACCCTGGTCATCTACATCTCCCATCGTCTGGTCGAAGTCCTCGAACTGGCGGACAAGATCGTCATGATGAAGGACGGCACCAGCATCGCTGAACTCGATCCAGCCAAGACCAGCGAAGACGAAATGATCCACCTAATGGCGGGCAGGGCGGTGGGGCAGATCTACCCCGACCGCCGCAGCGAATTCGGCGAGCCGGCTCTTGAGCTAAAGGATCTGGCCCGCGAAGGTGAGTTCAAAGGCGTTTCGCTGACCATCAGATCCGGCGAAGTAGTGGGACTGTTTGGACTGGTCGGCTCCGGACGCAGTGAATTGGCCGAGGCGGTCTTCGGAGCCCGTCAGGCGACCGGCGGCACCATGGCGGTCCGCGGACGGATCCTGCGGGCCCGCAACCCCAAGACCGCCATGCGTCTGGGCATGGCCCTGGTCACAGAAGACCGCGGCCGCACCGGGCTGGTGCTCGGATTGCCAGTCCGAGACAACGTGATCCTGGCCACCATGAAAGGCCCGCTGATGCGGATGCGGCCAGCTTCGGTCCGAGCCTCCAGACGTATCAAGGAACTCGACATCCGCCCAGCCGGCTGCGCCACCCAGCCAGCTTGGCAGCTATCAGGCGGCAATCAGCAAAAGACCGTGCTGGCCAAGTGGCTGGAAACCGAACCAAGCATCCTGCTGCTAGACGAACCCACCCGCGGCGTCGATATGGCCACCCGGATCGACATCTACCGCATGGTCGATTCGCTGGCCCGCGCCGGACTGGCTATCCTCCTGATCTCCTCCGACCTGACCGAGGCGATTGGCGCCTCAGACCGCCTGCTAGTTATGCGGGAAGGCCAGATGGTAGGCGAACTCGACCCAGCGTCCGTCACCGAGGAGGAAGTCCTCGCCTACTCGATTGGAACCCAGCCATGAGCCAGCCAGACGTTTCCGTTGAGCCGGAACGCAGGGCACTCCGGTTAGACCTTCGCGACATGCGCGGGCTGATCGCTTTCGCAGTAATCGCGATCGCACTCGTGATAATCGCCCAAGCGACCACCGACACTTTCCTGACGGAAAGAAACTTCACCAACGTAATGCGGCAGATGGTGACCAATGGTTTGCTGTCCCTAGGGATGCTGATGGTCATTCTGACCGGCGGGATCGATCTGTCGGTTGGTTGCATTGTGGCGTTCGCGGCCATCGCCGCTGTTGGGCTGACCTTCGACCAGCTTGACCGGTACACGTCGTTCCCAGTAATTCCAGCCATGCTTCTGGCGGTAGCTACCGGACTGGTCTTCGGCTTCATCAACGGCATCCTGGTGGCCCGCTTCAAACTCGCGCCCTTCGTGGTCACACTGGCCACCATGACCACGATCCGGGGCCTGACCTATGTTTTCTCAGACGTACCGTTAGCTCCCCAGCCGGCCATCCGGGACCAGTTCCGCTGGCTCGGAGCCACCAGGATAGGCGCCGTGCCGGTGGCCATCATCTTGGTGGCGGTGGCCTTCCTACTTGGCTGGGTGTTTCTCAACCGGACGCCACTTGGGCGCTCGCTGATCGCCATCGGCGGTAACCGAGAAACCGTGCGGCTGGCGGGGATCTCGGTGACACGCGGAATTGTTGTCGCCTACATGATTTGCGGCGGTCTAGCGGCCGTGGCCGGCGTAATCCTGGCCTCACGGACCGGTAACGTCCAACCGTCGCTCGGCGTAGCCTTCGAGCTGGACGCGATAGCGGCCTGCGTAATTGGCGGTGCCGATCTGGCCGGCGGTAAGGGCTCCATCCAAGGAACCCTGGCCGGGGTCGTCATCTTGCAGCTCATGAACAACCTGCTCAGCCTGTGGGGCGTGCAGGACTTCTGGCAGCAAGTATTCAAGGGGCTCATCATCATCTTGGTGATCCTCATGCAAAGCCAAACCAGGCGGCGGAACTGAACGCAGCCCCAAACCAACCGACCCAGCATTTCACCCAACAACAAGGAGAATCTCAGATGCGTAGGAAAACAACAATCGCGATAGCGCTCTGCGCCGTGCTGGCAGCCTCACTGGCCGCCTGTACACAGGAGGGCGACGACAAGCCCAGTCCCAAGGCGGATGGCAGCAAAGATGTCACCGTCTGCATGGCCAGCTTCACGCTGGGCGGGCCGTACTTTGTCGGCATGGAACAAACTGTGACCAAGAACGGCAAGGAAGCCGGCGCCAAGGTCATCGCCTCCAACGCGGATGGCGATGCCGCCAAACTGCAATCGAACATTGAAGACTGCGTCACCCAGCAGGTCGACGGCATCATTATCTCCGGCGGCCCCCTCAACGATTTCCCTGAGGGACTGCAAGCGGCCGAAGAAGCCAACATTCCGGTGGTGCTGGTGGACCGGTTGTTCTCATCTCCCAACTTCGCCTCATGGGTTGGGCCGGACAACGAACAGCTTGGTAAGCAGGACGGCGAATACCTGGTAGCGAACCTGCCTGAGGGTGGCCGTGTGATCGTCATCAAAGGCGGCGAGGCGGACAACACGATTGGGATCGCCAGAACCCAAGGTGTGACGGACGCCCTGACGGCGGCCGGCAAGTTCGAGGTCACAGTGGCGCCGGACTTCGGTGGCTGGTCCTCTGATGGTGGCCAGACGGCGATGGAAAACATGCTCTCGCAGCATGCTGACATTGTCGCTGTGTTCTGCGAGAACGACGCGATGTGCCTGGGCGCACAGACCGCCGCTGAGGACGCCGGCCGCTCCGCGGAAATGATCTTCGCTGGTGTCGATGGCCAGAATGAGGCCATCCAAGCGATCTTGGCGAACGGCAACTACAAGATCACCGGTTACAACGACGCCACGGTAATCGGCGCGCTCGGTATTGAGGCCCTGCTGAAGGTCATTGATGGCAAGACTGTGGACAAGGAACAGAAGATCGACTCTCCGGCCATCACGATCGACAACGCGGAAGAGTACAAGGACGCTGGAATCTACTGACGCCGACCGGTAGGGTCCCGGGCCAGAAACTCGGGTCAGGGGCAAAGTAGATAACAGCGGTTACGGCGGGCAACCGCTGAGCGCCCTGGGAGCCTGTTCTCCAGTAGGCCCCCAGGGCGTTTCGCTGCCAAGTGTGATCCCCGAGCCGCCCAACGGTGACAGATCCGGTGCGGGGAGTCTGTTGGACCGCGAGCAGACACTAGTGTTCTGCGGTGGAAGGTTCAGTCATTGCCAAGAAGGTGGTATCCGATGGCGCTCTGGAAGTTGTACGGCGACGGCAAGACGATCCCCGCAGGACAGGTGGTGGGACCGGATGAACGTCTGAGCTGGCCCAGGACGCTGGGCATTGGAGCCCAACACCTCTTTGCCATGTTTGGCGCGACGTTCCTGGTACCGATCCTGACCGGATTCCCACCGGCCACCACTCTCTTCTTCAGTGCCATTGGCACCGCACTGTTCCTGATCCTGACCCGCAACCAGCTCCCCTCCTACCTGGGGTCCAGCTTCGCCTTCATCGCGCCAATTCTGGCCGCCAAGACCGAATCCATGGGTGTGGCGCTGTTTGGCGTGCTGTGCGCCGGCCTGCTCTTGGCAGTGGTCGGAATGGTGGTACAGGTGGCTGGTTCAGGTTGGCTCGACGCCTTCATGCCGCCGGTGATGACCGGCACCATTGTGATGCTGATTGGTTTCAATCTGGCGGCATCGGCCTGGGGGCAGGTTGACGAACACGGCGATCCAACCGGCGGATTCCGGATGGCGCCGCTCACCGCCTGGATCACCGTGATCGCGGTTGTCCTGGTCACAGTCCTGTTCAAGGGCATTCTGGGGCGGCTATCAATCCTCCTAGGCGTGCTGGTGGGGTATGCCGCTGCCGTGATCCAGGGCCAGGTTGACTTCACCGAAGTCGGGAAAGCACCCTGGTTTGGCTTGCCTCCCTTCACCACTCCGGAACCGGATTTCAACGTCCTCGTTATGTTCCTGCCAGTGGTCCTGGTACTGATCGCGGAGAACGTTGGCCACGTCAAATCGGTCGCGCTGATGACCGGCCGCAACTACGACAAGCTGATGGGCCGTGCGCTCCTGGCGGATGGAGTCGCCACCTCCGTCGCGGCTTTGGGCGGCGGGTCCGGCACCACCACCTACGCGGAGAACATTGGCGTGATGGCGGCCACCAAAATCTATTCCACCGCCGTCTACTGGGTGGCTGCGGGCTGCGCCCTGGCGCTATCCCTGCTGCCAAAATTCGGCCAGGCCATAGCCACGGTTCCGCCCGGGGTTCTGGGTGGCGCGGGAGTGGTGCTCTACGGCATGATTGGCCTGCTTGGAGCCCGGATTTGGGTCGAGAACAAGGTCGATTTCTCGCGCAGCGCCAACCTGATCCCAGCGGCCGCTGCTCTCATTTTGGGGATCGCCGACGCCACTTTCGTGGTCGGAGACATGAAGCTAACCGGGATCGCGGTGGGAACCATCACCGCCTTCGCGCTCTACCACGCAATGCGCTGGATCGCCCGCCTGCGAGGCTAATCAATCCCGGGCAGGCTCTTCGCGCGGGATGCGTCGCACGGCGCCGGCATTGGCCGGTCGCTTTGGGCCAGGAATAGTGGGCCTCGGGATCAAACTGGGGGGATTGTCACGATTCGGGTCTTTTCTGCGGCACGGCAGGCGCCCCGTTGGTAGAGACCCGCTCGCGCCGGGTCCGGTGGCCGCGAGGCCTGCGCGAGGCCCGTTCGACGAGTCCTGCTCGACGGCATCGTCTGCTTCAACGGACCGGCCGCAACCCCCATGCGGCGCTAGATCTCCTACCGCCCTTAGAACCCCCAGGGACGGGCCATCCAGACCCCTTCGAACGATAAGTCGCAGACAAAACTACCCGGCGAGTTCCGCCGATCAAGGGCGACCGCGCACGGCCCCACGCACAAGGTCAACAAACAGTCGGCGACAGCCACTTGGGTGAAGGCCACTCGCTGTCCAGGGCACGCCGTGCCCTCGGCCATGAGTACTCCACCATCGCTCCCTTCCAGGACCGATTGAGCCGCCAAGACGGCCCCAAGCGGTTGGTCCGCCAGCTTGGCGAGGCTCTCCTTCTTCGTCCAGATTCTCCAGAACAGCCTATCTTGCGACTCTCCGGGGCCAAGCGCGAACAACAACTCCTGTTCCACGGGAGTGAAGTAGCGCACCACCTGGAGCGGAGTGGCCCGGATTGGTTCCAGGTCAAGGCCGACAGGAGCGAGGCTTACGGCTGCCGCGGCCCAGCCCCCTGCGTGGGTGATGCTGAAGTGAAGACTAGCTGGCGAGGTAAAGGCCGGTTTTCCCGAAGACAAAGTGATGTACCGGCAGTCTGCCTCCCTGTAGCCGAAGGCTTGCAACGCGCAATCAAGAGCGATGCTGCCCGCTAGACAATCGCGCCGACCGTTGGCGGATCGGTGGCGACCGATGCGACTGCGGCGCGCAACAGATACCCCCCGGCAACATTGCGAGAACACACCATCGTCTTCCAGCAGCCCGGCCCGGACGACGGCGACATGGACAAGCAACGGCCTCTCAGTTGCCGCGATATTCAGTGTCGCCAGATCAGCTCCTGGTCGAACCATCACCGCAAAGTGCTCATCCAACGGGCCGCGTATAGAGGAATCGTCGAATCTTGCCGAGTGCTGTACGCGCGAAGTCTTGATCAACGAACTCAACCCTCTGAATGCGCTTGTAGGGAGGGAACCTCTCATTTGCGGAACGGATCGCGTCACGCACCTTTTCACGCGTGCGCTCGGAATCGGACGCAGCGTCCGTGGTGAGGAACACGTAAGCAATCAGTCCCTGACGGCCGTTGTCATCAAATCCGTCCACAAGGACCGCCTGGATGTGTTCAAGTCTCTCAAGGACGTCCTCAATTTCCTGGGGAGCCACGTTGTTGCCGTCGCTCAGGATGATCAGATCCTTACTCCGCCCCTCTACGAAAAGGTAACCGTCCTTGTCGATACGTCCAAGGTCCCCGGTCCTAAACCAACCGTCTTCGGTGCGGGATAGCGCTGTCTCGGCAGGATCGTCAAGATACTCGCCCATGACAATACGTCCGCTAACACAGATTTCGCCATCGACAACAGTGACCTGACCGAATGGTTGCACCACCGGGATACCGACCGATCCAACTCGATTCTTCTCCACGGCGTTGCAAGCCACGGCGGGCGAGCACTCCGTTATGCCATAACCCTGCAACACCGTTATGCCGAGGTCATCAAAGGCGCCGATGAGTTCATTCCTCAGCGGGGCGCCTCCGCACACGATATATCGCAATTCGCCGCCGAACTGCTGCAGCACGCTAGCAAACAGCCGTCGACGCAGGTCAACGCGCGCGCGACGCAGAACCCGGCCGAGCCGCAGCCCTCGCCGCATCCGAGCCACCTGTCCGGTCCTCTCTGCCTCCGACCACAGCCGCCGGTGCATCCCTTCAAGCAGAATCGGGACGGCCACCAGGACAGCTGGTCGAAACAGCACAGCATCCTTCGCCAGGTACCCGGGCCCCCGACCAAAACAGATCTCAATGCCGCCAAGGAGGGGTGCGAGAATACCGACAGTGACGCCAAACAGGTGATGCGTCGGCAAGACCGCCAGCGTCCGCCCGCCCTCATCAAGTCCGTTGACCCAACGAATGCACGCGCTCGCATCGCTACAGATGTTGGAGTGGCTCAAGCTCACGATCTTGCTGCTTCCCGTTGTTCCTGACGTGAACGCCAGGACAGCGGGCAGCGAAGGCTCACCCGCAGCCATCGGGTCTGACAAGGCGGGCGCACCGCCTGCTGCCTTATCACCCCTATCCCGGAGGGAGCCAAATCCGATAACTTCCGGGCCATCGCCATTCGCCCGGGCGAAATCGCTCTCGCCGAATTCGTCCTCCGCGCAGATAATCGCTCTAGCGCCGACACGCTTCATCATGGCGTCAACATCGCGAGCGCCAAGACCCGCAGCGACCAAGACCGCCGTATTGCCTGAACAGACAATTCCACTGAACGCCAGGAACCACGACAACGATGGCTCGCCGACCAGCGCGATACGAACTCCTGTGAACCCGCGCTCTGTCAACGCCGCGCACGCCCGTCGCACCATTGCTCTAAACTCAATATACGACACACTGGAGCAGGCGGTTCGTATCGCCGTGCGGTCGCCGTGAAACTCAGCGGCCGAATCTATTAGCCGCCCGAGAGTTTCAATCCCCTCAAGTGCCGTCAGTGACCTAAACAGCACCACAGACTCCTCTGTGTTCGCAAGTCTCCCCCGTGCTTGCCTTGGCAAACCGGCAAGCACGGGGCCCGGAGACTCTGACGTTAGCACCAGACTTCAGGATCTCGCCGTTGCTGGCTTCGAGATACATTGCCAAACCGCGGGGCGGACCGCGCCAGAGCGTTCCACCGACCCCTTGCATGCACAGCGCGGTAGATCCGCCGCGTCCGGCGGGCCACGCTTGCCAGTCATCTTCCCAGGGAGGCCTCGCTAGACCAGGCCTGCAGCCCGCTGAATGCCCCCCGTTCACGTGTTGTCCTCCCACGCACCAAGCCTGTCAGCGAAATGCGCCGTCAAGTCCCCCACAGTCTGGACAGTCGCCATTCCCTCCATCGTCACCCGAACGCCCAGGACCGGCTCCAGGTCGGCCACAATCTCATAGAACTCAAGCGAGTTCATGCCGAGGTCTTCGTACAGCCGCGAATCCCTTTGCACCGCCTCCGTCTGCCAGCCGTAGTAGGCAGCAATCGCCTGTCTTACTTTCTGCTCCAGGCCGGCCATCATTGCGGCCCATTCAACTGCGCACCTGGACCGCCCACAGCGGACAGTGACTCCTCGCTGCGCCGCTCCGTCAGACCTCTGCCACGCAGCACATCTGTCAGACCCGCTAGGGCGTCAGCCGCCTGCCCCCAAGCTGCAGTTGGCCTGTGCGGGCTGAGCTGCGTGACTAGCGCAGGTTCAAGAATCACCGGTGCCGTCGACGACCCGAAATGGAACTTCGGTTCGGCCACTGGGCGCAGCACGCAACCCAGCCTCACCATCACGTCCATCAGTTTCGTGTCGATCGCAGCCCCCAGAACGTCCACGCCTGCTTCAAAGCGGCTCTGCTCCAACAGCCCCTGCGCGAGGCTCCATGCCGCCGCCCGCGGGGCACTGGCCACCGCCGCCAGACGGGCGAACTCGAATACCCGGCCGGCCGTTGACCGCGACTTCAGATCCCCGAGCCGAATGCCGAATTCGGACTCGACTGGCAGTAGTCGACCAGCCGCACCCTTGATGAAGCGGGCCGTACAGACGACTTCACCGTCTCCGTCACGGGCAATGGCGACGAGCGAACTCGCCGCCCACCGCTTATCTTCCCTCGACAGATCATCAAAAAGACCTTCCGCTGACGTGAATCGAAAATGCGGGGTATTGAAGTATTCGGTCGCGACAAACCGCGTCACCTCCGGCAGGTACTGCCCCCACAGGTATTCGACGTCCGCGATTCTCATCCTTAGTCCTCCTTCTGTTCTACTGCTTCTCGTGCTGAAAGTGAAAGGCCGGAGGCCACCGCGGGAATGAGTCGGTTGGAGCAGTACGTATACTCCCTCGAGCCGAATCGAAGCATCGCGCCCCGCGTCTTCTCGCTGCTATCGCGCAATGTCTGTCTGATAGCCTCCACCGTCGACGAGGTCATGCCAACGCCACCTTCCCGGATTGCCGTGGCGCTGACCTCATCCCGCCTGATCGCAGCCATCGCCCAAACCCGATTCAGGTCATAAATCATCCGCACGATCGAACCACCAGCGTCGCTGCCGTGGAGGCCGTGCAGCCGCGCGTTAGGATGCCGGCGCCGTATTTCTCTCACGATGCCTCCGAATCCGTACCGCTGGTATATGCCGGGCTCGAAGAGGACCTCCACCCGATCTGAGAGCCCGCCATCTTCCAAGGCAGCGCGCAGCATCGCAACCCTGTTCTCCGCCTCATAGAAGGACTGGCCGGTCGGAAAGTAATTCATGTGAAAGTTGCTGTGCCCCGTCAAGCGGTAGAACCGCATGCCGTCGACGTATCGGTCGATTGTAATGACCCCTTCATCCAGCAGGCCCTGATAGAAGGCTGGAACAACGGTCGGGTGCAGGTAGACGCGTTCTAGCTGCCGCTTGGCAATGAATTCCCTGAGAATACGCAGATGGCTTGTGTGAACCGGATTGAACGTGCCAAAGAAGACACCGACACCACCTCTAGGCGCGATCAAGCTGAGGATGTCCGTCATTCCGCTCCAGAGAGCTCCGATAGTCCCTAAGACCACACCCACGACAACAAAGAGCACTTGGAATATCTCATACCCCAGGGCGGCCAGGGCACCCACGATAATGTTGAAGGAAAGCGCAAGAATTACGTTTAGATAGCGATTCCCGATGTTCCGGTTGCCGAGCTCGATCATAAGGTACTGAGTCCCCTGCGAGGCCAGCGACATCAAGGCAGTAGCACCCACGGGGCCACCGACGGCCGCGAGATCGCCCGCGTAGATGATCCCACCGGTAAGGAGGGCGGCAATGGCGAATCCGTTGAAGGCGCATTGCCAGGCGAACCGCGCGAGCTTGCCCACAAATATGCTCCCCGTGATCCGAATAGCTTTGGCCTCGAACGTGTCTGACAGACGCACGAAGAACGGAAGGAATACCCCGACGAACGCTGCCACTCCCACCAACCACGGGCTTTCCCATTCGCCCGTCGGAATGCCGTAGGAGAGGTACATGACCAGACCCATCAGAAGACCGAGGCGAGTGAAGAAGTTCTTCAGGTATTCCGTTACCACGGCCCCTGCCACCTTGCTACCAGCCATCATTCATCCGCCAGTGCAGCGGCCGTCACGCCCGCGAATCGATTCGCCGCCAGCCTTACAGACAGAGCCGACACCAGGGCGAACGCCACACACACCCCGACTGCCGCCGGCCAAGAGGTGTCGTGGCGAATAGCGCCGAGCCCTGCGGCGGACAGGATTCCGCCGAGGAGGCCAGAGCCCAGAACACCGGCCAGGGTGGCGCCCAGCGCGGACGCAACTACCGTGGCGGTCAGGAAGCGCATCAGTAACTGCCTTCTAGAGGCCCTATCCGAGAATCCCAGCGCATTCATCACGACTATGTCTCTCGCTTCCACGGCTATAGTCGTCACAGTCAGCAGCAGCGAGACTACTGCCGCAGTGATCCAGCCGGTCATTAGAACAATAACCATGACGGCCCGGAGCGAAGCCTGAATGGTGGTGATTAGCGCTGACACCTGGGCGCGGCCGGTCGCGGCAACTACTCCAGAGTAGCCGTTTAGGGCATCTATCGCGGCGTCAACCTGTGCGTCTGTCACCCCATCGTCGAAGTCGATAACGTAGGTACGCGCCACATAGCTTGGGTTGAGCCGCAAGTAACCGTCGTCCAGCAACCACAGCGTGAGACCGGTCTGATTGACCGTTTCATAGACGCCCGTGACAGTGAACGCCTGGGAGTCGGCCGTTGTCTGGCCAGACAGGATCACCGTGCTGCCCACAGCCAATCCCAGATCTCGCGCGAGGGCACTACCCAGCATAACCTCATCCGGCGCCTTGGGGCGACGACCCTCGCTCACCTCTTGCGTACTGGGGACGGCCTCAGAAATCGTTGCGACGAACATCCTCTCGGCCGTGACGATGTTCGCTTGCTGCATGGAGGAGACAAACTGAACATGCTCGCTGTCTGGCAAGCTATCCTGGGCGTTCTTGAAGGCCTCGTCGGCAACCGCCGAAGGCAGAGTCACTAGGACACTCACATCGTAGGTGTTCAGCCCGAGAAGACGTGAGACCGTTGATTGAGAGTCAAGTGAATTAGCGAGCGTCACCAAGACAACAGATAGGAAGGAGAACACGAGAGCACTGCTTAGCAGGGATGTGTAGCGGGCCGGCGACTTGATGACATCCTTGACACCGAGTGCAAGACTCAAGGGCAAGCCAGCCAAGCGCTCGAGCGGCACCCCTTTGCGTAGCCTCCGCGAGCCGCCCGGCGACGACGCGACCACTGCGTCGCGCGGACTCGACCGCCGCAGAGACCGCGAACCAAGATGCGCAACTATTCCAATGAACAGGATGATAAGCAATGCCGCAGCTACGGCGGGCCAAGATATGATTCTTGGCGGGTCGCTGAGACCGTTGGAACGGAGATAGATCGCGGCCACCTGTCTGATCGCGACGGCTGCCACAATCGAGCCAGCGACCGCGCCGGTCGCGCCCACCGCAACCAGCCGAAGGGTCAGCCTGGACCGAAGCTGTCGCGTGGTCATGCCAAGCGACTTGAGAATCCCGGAAGCTTTCCACTCCCGCTGGACCATGACACGCGTCAGATGCCGAAGAACCAGGGCCAGGACAAATGAGGTGGCTAATGACACAAACGTCAGGATTGCTGTGATAATGCCGGGGATCATCGTGTAGGCCTTCCGGACGAATTCGGAATCATACGCGAAATCTGCCGTGCGCGCAGGCTCGAGATTAGCGATTATGCTGCTGGCCTGGAGCTCGCTTCCAGAATTGACTGTGAAAGACACCACCTCGCCTTTGCTTCCTGGGTACTCGGCCGCTGCAAGGCTCACGGTATCGAATGCGCTGCTGGACACCACGAGCCGTTTGAACCCCATGATCGGCGATCCAAACACAGGGTCGTCATAGGTACCGACGACCTCAAGGTCTGTAGCGCTTGCACCGCATTCCAGGGAAATGCGGTCACCCACAGCCGCTCCTAGCACGCTCGCTACTACGTCCGGCAGAACGACGGAGTTGGAGCCTTCCAGAGAGCTTTCGTTCAACGCCAGGTCCTCGTCGATGTCGGACCAGGCAACCAATCCAACCGCGATCTGACGGTCACCGGTCACGGCCAAACCGGAGAGGATTTCATAGTGTTCGACCTTGGCTACATCAGGGTCTTCCAGCAGACCGGCCACCGCCGAGTCCGCAGCCTCGGTACCAGTGAACTTCAAGATGCCGCTAGCGCCAATCACGCGACTGTAGACATCATCGTAGCTGGCCTGGTTGCTGAGGTTAGCGCCGACCGCCGTGGCAACGACGACAGTGAACAGGCAGGCCAAGAGGGCTACGGCAGTACTGAGGGCAAGCTCCTGCCGCAGGTCCTTTTGGACCAAGAACCGTGTGATTGGCATATCTTTCACCATCCCAGCGAAGTGAGCCACTCGGATAATCGGCTCTCTCGTTCAGATGCAGGCGTATCGGCGAGTAGTCGCTCACCCGCAATTCGACCGTCGTGCAGGTAAACGACCCGGTCGGCCCTGGCAGCAGCTCTTGGATCATGCGTCACCATGATGACGGTCTGGCCATTTCGATTTGTTTCACCGATCAGGTCAAGAATCGCGCTTCCTGCCGCTGAATGTAGCGATCCGGTCGGTTCATCCGCGAACAGCACCGCAGGGTCTCGCATGAGCGCTCTCGCAATGGCGGCTCGCTGTTGCTCACCTCCCGAGGTCTGCGCGGGTAGGCGGTGCATGGCCGACGTCAGTCCAACCCGGCCAAGGATCGTCGCCGCCAGCCGGAAGGCGGTCTTTCGCTGGTTCTTCCCTGGTTCCATGAGACCCGGCAGGGCCACGTTTTCAAGCAAGCTCAGATGGGAAAGAAGGTTGATCTGTTGGAATACGAAGCCGGTCCGGCGGTGCAGCAAGCTAAGTTCGCTGTCGGACAACCGCTCAATCGCCTGCCCTTCAAGTCTAATGCTGCCTGCGCTCGCGACTTCCATGCCGCTCAGGCAGTACAACAACGTTGACTTCCCGGCGCCAGAACTGCCCATGATTGAGACAAACTCGCCCCTTCTGACAGTGAGGTCAATATCCGCAAGGGAATCTACATCACTGTTCGGGTAGCGCTTCGTCAGGCCGGTCGCCACCAGTACCTGGTTGGTCATTCCGGTTTCTCCTCGCTCATCGCCGGTTGGAGCAGCGGTTTCAGACTGGGGAATGTCCGGCTTCCCTCCTAGCGGGCTCGGGTCGCCCACGAACGCTCCCATGATCTCGGCCGTCGCCTTGACTTTGGCGAAGCCGCCCGCAGTCAGATTTGCCTCAGTCATGCGGCTAATCGCGCCCGCATCAAGCACTGTACCGTCCGGCCGCTTTATATCGAAGGTGTGAGTAGCGTCAAGGGCAACAATCACCCTGTAGCCCAGATTTCCTGCGACGCGGGCGGTTGTCTCCACACACATGTTGGTCTGGATTCCTGTGATCACGAGTTGGCGCACGTGGTTCGCTTGCAGCCACTCGTGCAGGTCCGGAGACCCTATGAACGCTGAATTGACCGATTTCTCCACTACGACGGCGAAGGGAGCATCTGCCACAATGTCCTTGAATGCCCTCGCAGGAGACAGCTTAGAAAACGGCGAAGCCGGGTTCCGGGACGTGTGGCGCACCCCGATGATGGGTCTTCCAGTGTCCCGCCACATTTTCGCCAGGGACGCGATATTGTGCTCCGCCTGGGGATTGTTGCGCGCTCCCCAGAGGCGGCCTTCAAACGCCTTCTGCACATCAATGATCAGCAGGGCAGCGTTACGTTGGAGTCTCAAGATGCTCCTTTCTTGGGGACAGCCCATAGGAGGACTGTCTGTGGTCGGCGAGGGACCGGCCAACTCCCGCACAGTTGCCGGTGCCTTTCAGCATATAGGCGGTGGATTCCCGGCCATGTGTGCGACGCATGGCGCCAATACGTCGCTGGCCACTTTCCGCCAAACCCGGCGCACGCAAGGAGGAGCGGCGCCGGGCGGGCCGCATCCACCGACCAAGTGGGCCGGCCTTCCAGCCAATTGATCGGCGCAACGTCTTTGCTGACGCGACTCGGTTCGTCGGTACTGAACATGGTAATCGTGAGCGGGCCTTATTGTCGGTAATTACTGGCGGGTCATGCGCTGTCCACCGAACGGACCCTTGTCGACGAGATGTAGCTAATCGTCTCGCGAGACCTCGGGGGGAAGTACGGCCAACGCAAGAAAGCTTAGAGGCACAGACAGGGGGGGGGGGGGGGGGGGGCCGTAA
>JAIRXP010000107.1 GCA_031268215.1 Bifidobacteriaceae bacterium
CCCCAATGGGGCCGACGTCGGGTTGGGCGCCCACCCACACCCTTGTCAACCCCCCGGCCCCCGGGGGGGCCGGTCCCCGGGGCCGGCACGCCGGGCCCGTCGCGCAGCCGGAAGGAGCGGGCGCATCCACGGCCAATGATGTGCGCGCCTTCTTCGGGCGTTTGGCGCCCTTCGTGCGGGCAGGGGCTCAGCCGGATCCGGAACCCGGTGATGGGCAGGACTCGGCGGGTCGGGCTGGAGACGGTCATGAGGGCACACCGGTCCCCAAGGATCGCCAGCGGCCGCCCTGGAAGATCGGCGCCGCCGCCCGGGCCAGCGGCCCCTCAATGGAGTATTTGCCGGAGGAAGCACCGCAAGCGGGACCCGCGGTAGCCCCACCGGCCCCGCTGGCTGGGCCGGAAGTGGAGTACGGAACGGTCGCGGCGGCATCGGCGGCTCCGGTAGTGTCCCCGGCCCAAGGCGCGCCAGTGGCGGCGAGCCCACCGACGGCGCAGGTAGCACCGGACCTGGTTACGGCGCCGCTGGAACAGTTCGCCGGCCAGACGGCCGGCCCCGGGGGCGATTACCAGCCAACACCAGACCCCAGCCAGGAGGGGCTGCCGCACCGGGTGGGTCTGAGCCCGCCGTTGGTAACTGCGGCCCAGAAGATCGCCGCCCTCAAACAGACCCACACCGCCAACGCGGAGGAAGCGGCGGCGACCATTGAAGCGGCCATGGCCGCAGCGGCCGGGGCCGGCGAGACAACGGGTCTGACCCGGCGTCAGATCCGCGAGGCGGAACGGACCGCGTCAGAGGCGCTCCAGGCCGCGTCTCGTAACACTGGTGAGATCCCGTCGTGGCAGAGTTACGCGCCCCCAGCCACGCCGCAAGTGCGAATGCAATCTAGCGAGGAGGTGGAGGAGTCATGAGAAACGAGCGAACCAATACCGTTGGACGGGCTCGGAGGCTGTTCTCCGACAGTCTCCTGGCCCGCCGTCGGCTAACCGCCGTGGTCGCGCTAGCGGTCTTGGCGGCGGGATCAATGACGGCGTGCTCACAGCCGGTGCCTCAGGTCGCACCGCCGCCCAAACCAGCCGATCCGCCAGCGGTGGTGCAAGGACCGCAGATCGACCGCATTTTGCAGTCCCTGTCCGCGGACCTCGAAAAGGCCGCGGCTGAAGGCACCGCTGATGCGTTGACCGGCCGCATGGGTGGGGCGGCGCTGGTCATGGCTCAGGCCCAGTACGCGGCCAAGGCGGCCAGCCCGGATGAAAAGCTCGCTTTTGAGCTTGGCACCACCTTCGCTGACCGCCAGATCGTGGCCCGGTCACAGGTCTGGCCGCGGTCATTTGTCGTGGCAACCGATGCGGCGGAGACCGAAGCGCCGTTCATCTATCAAATTGAGCAGGCTGATGCCCGGAGTCCCTACAAAGTGGTCCTTTGGGCTCGCCTGCTGGCAGGAGCCACCATTCCGGCCACGTCTGTCACCGGAGTCGGCTCTGACGTGGTGGATCCAGGCTCGGAAGACCTGCTGGCGACGCCCATCGCGGCCGTTCAGGCTTACGCCGCCGCGAAAGACAACTCCGGCGGCGAGGAAGCGAAACTCTTCGACACCGCGCCCGTGGACGGGGTCGATCCAGATCCGGTGCGCGCCCGCTGGGGCGCCTTGATTGAGAGCTTCAGGGGTGGCGTCACGGCTCATCCTGGAGGCGCGCTGACTTCCTCTTCCATCCTGGTCGAAGGCTCAGTTTCGGCTCTAGCTACGAGCGACTTTGGGGCGTTGGTGTTTGGCCAGGTGAAATCGGTGGTTGAGATGAGCTTCACGCCGGACGAGGGTCGTTTGGTCAATATCCAGCGGCAAGGGTACAAGGGGCTCGGCGCGGCTACTCTGGAGATGAGCCAGAGCGCGCGCGTTGAGCACTTGCAAACAGTGGTGCTGGCCGTACCTCCGGAGGGAGCGGATGGTCCAATCCGGGTTATCGCCGTGGCTGATTTGCCTACGGTCGTTGAAGTGAAGTGAGGGAACCATGACTGAGCGTTTCGCTGATTCGGCGGTGCCGGATCTAGGCAAGTCCGTGAAGGGCGCCCAAGGAGCCGCCCGCGGCTCCGACAGCCGTGCTGGCGCCCCCGGTGCCCCTAGTGCTCCTGGTGCGTCGTACGCGATCACTGTGGACGGTACGGAGGCCTTCAAAGCCCTAATGGAGCAGTCCGCCACCGTGCCTGTGGTGGTGGATTTTTGGGGGGAGGGGTGCGAACCATGCAAGGTGCTGACTCCAATCCTGGAAACGGTGGTCAACGAATATGGTGGCCGCCTGCTGCTGGCCAAGATCGACATTGGTCAGAACCCGGAAATCGCGGCGGCGTTTAGGGTCCAGTCGGTCCCAACGGTGACTGCCTTGGTCGAGGGACAGCCGGTGCCGTTGTTCGTGGGCGCCATCCCGGCGTCGCAGGTGCGTCAGTTCTTTGACAAATTGCTTGAAGCGGCGGCCACCGTTGGTGTGACCGGGCGGGTGTCCCCGGTGGCGGCAGCCGTGCCACCGCCACCGCCGCCGTTGCACCAGGAAGGGTATGACGCGCTGGACCGTGGCGATCTGGTGGCCGCGAAAGCGGCCTTCAGCAAAGCCTTGGCGGAGTCCCCGGCGGATCAGGTCGCCAAGGCGGCCCTCGCCCAAGTCGAACTGCAAGAGCGCCTTGAGGCCGGGGCAGAGGCCGCTGCCCGCGCTGATCAACCCGACGCGAGCCTAGATGACATCATGGCCGCGGCGGATTCGGCGGTCGCGGTAGGTGAATTCGCGGTTGGGTTTGGGCGCATTCTGGAAGCCCTGCGGACTGCCACCCCGGACGAGAAGGACCGTCTGCGCTTGCGCCTGTTGGACCTGTTCGAGGTGGCGGGCCCGGATGATCCAGCCGTGGGCCAGGCCCGGCGCAGGCTAGCCAGCCTGCTCTTCTAGCGGGGGTGCTGCGGGGTCTCCCCCAGTTTGCTGAGAGACAGGGGTAACCCGGCAAGAACTCCCGCGGGTGCCGCTAGGCGCCCGTTGAGCCCGGCTCAGGCTCAAACCAGACCGCGCCTAGCGGTGGCACTCGGATCGATGCCGAATGCGGACGTCCGTGCCATTCGAGGTCCTCAGATTCAATTGCCCCCAGGTTGCCAACCCCTGAACCACCGAATTCCGGCGCGTCGGTATTCAAGATCTCCCGCCAAGTGCCGGCCTGGGGGAGGGCCAGGCGATATCCCTCTTGGGGTACCCCAGCGAAGTTGACCACAGAAATCAGCTTCTGGCCATCCCGCGAATTACGGATGTAGGCCAGTACGTTGTGGTCGGAATCGTCAGCGTCGATCCATTCGAAGGTGCCCGGATTGGAATCCTGGTCCCACAGGGCTGGGCGCTCGCGGTAGAGCGCGTTGAGGGTCTTGACCAGGGCGGCCAGGCCGGCGTGCGACGGCTGATCAAGAAGCCACCAGTCAAGCGACCAGCGCTCCGACCATTCGCCGCCCACGCCGAGTTCGCTACCCATGAAGAGCAACTGCTTGCCTGGATGGGACCACATGTAGGCGTACAGGGCGCGCAGATTGGCAAGTTTCTGCCACTCGTCGCCGGGCATTTTGGCCAGCAGTGAACCCTTGCCGTGAACAACCTCATCATGCGACAAGGGCAGGCAATAGTTCTCCGAGAAGGCGTAAACCATGGAGAAAGTGATCTCTCCGTGGTGGTACTTGCGGTTGACTGGATCTTCACGCATGTAGCGCAGGGTGTCATTCATCCAGCCCATGTTCCACTTCAACCCGAACCCCAGGCCGCCTCCTGTGGTGGGTGCCGTCACGCCGGGCCAGGCGGTGGATTCTTCAGCGATCATGACAATGCCGGGATACCGCTTGTAGGCGGTGGCGGTGGTTTCCTGGAGGAAAGAGATGGCCTCCAGGTTCTCGCGTCCGCCGTAGGCGTTCGGGGACCACTGTCCAGGGTCGCGTGAATAGTCCAGGTAGAGCATCGAGGCCACGGCGTCCACCCGCAGTCCGTCCACGTGGAACTCTTCCAACCAGTAGCAGGCGTTGGCGACCAAGAAGTTGCGCACTTCGGTACGGCCGTAGTTGAACACCAAGGTGCCCCAGTCTGGGTGTTCGCCGCGTTGGGGGTCGGGATATTCGTAGAGGGCTGAGCCATCGAAGCGGGCCAGGCCAAAGGAATCCTTGGGGAAATGGGCCGGCACCCAGTCCAGGATCACACCAATCCCGGCCTGGTGGAACTGGTCAATCAGCAGACGCAAGTCGTCCGGTGAACCCCAGCGAGACGTTGGTGCGTAATAGCCGGTCACCTGATAGCCCCAGGAAGGGGTGTAGGGGTGTTCAGCCACTGGCATGAACTCAACGTGGGTGAAGCCCATGGCTTTGACGTATTCGACCAGCTCAGTGGCCAATTCGCGGTAGCCCAACCCCTCATGCCAGGAGCCCAGGTGAACCTCATAGATGGACATCGGTCCACCGTGTGTGTCGCGTTTGGCGCGGGCCTCCATCCAGTCCGCGTCACTCCATTGGTAAGCCGAGTCTTCCACTACGGAGGCGGTGGCGGGCGGGGTCTCAGCGCGGCGGGCTAGCGGGTCCGCCTTTTGGACCCAGCCGCCTTCGCGAGTCTGGATCTCATACTTGTACTTGGTGCCGGGTCCCACGCCCGGAACGAACACCTCCCAGACGCCGGCGGCGCCCAGGGAACGCATGGCGGTGGCGCCGGAAGTCCAGGAGTTGAAATCGCCAATCACCCGGACGGCTTGGGCGTCAGGCGCCCAGACTGCGAAAGAGGTACCGGTGACCTCGCCCAGGACGGACGGATAGGTGCGGATCCGCGACCCGAGGGCGCGCCAGAGTTCCTCGTGACGGCCTTCGCGGATGAGTTGCAAGTCGAGTTCGCCAAGTGTTGGCATGAACCGGTAGGGGTCATCGGTGGTGGTGGTCAGACCGCCGTAGGTGACTTCGACGCGGTAATCCGGCACCGATTCGCCTTCTAGGACGGCTGTCCAGATGCCGTCTTGTTCATGGGTGGCCTCAATCTTGGCGTCCGGCGTGACGAATACCACCGAATCCGCCAGCGGCCGCAGGGTGCGGATGGTCACGTCCCCCTCATAGGCGTGCGGTCCCAAGACCGAATGGGGGGCGTAGTACATGCCATGGGCGACGGCCCAGAGGACCGATGAATCAACGGGAAGAGGTTGAGGGCTATTCATGTCTTTAACTCTGGCATGAATTGAGCGCGGCTGGGACCAGCGGCGCGCGGGCCTCCAAAACCTGGCTCAAATGGGGCGCTTCAGTTTCCGTGCCCCACCGGCGTCACGTGGATCACGTGGCCAGGCAGGGCGTGAGGGTTCAGCCGCACGAATGGCCGGGCACTCCATTCATAGACATCGCCGGACAGTAGGTCGTGGGCCCGCAGGGCCGGTGCGGCCGAATCAGCCGGTGCGGTGAGCCCAAGTGCTTTCAGATCTAACTGGATGAATGATTCCCGGACGGAGGACGGGTCAAGGCTCAGCACCACCAGGATCGTGTCGGCTTGGCAGTCCGGGGAATGCTCTGGGTCGAGGCGCCGCGAGAAGGCGATGGTTGAATCGTCAGAGGTGGGATGGACCGTCACGTTCCGCAAGTGGTGCAAGGCGGGATGGGTGGCGCGGATTTCGTTGAGCTGCCCCAACAATCCGGACATGAAGACCGCCCGCGAAGAGGAGTAATCACGCACCTTGTATTCGTATTTCTCGTTGTCGAGTTGCTCTTCGCTCCCGGGGCGAGCGACGTTCTCGGCTAGCTCGTAACCGGAATAGATGCCCCAGGTGGGAGCGTAGGTGGCGGCCAGGATCGCGCGGATTTTGAAGGCGTTGAAACCGCCCCGCTGCATATACGGCGTGAGGATGTCATGGGTGGTGGGCCAGATGGAGGGCCGCAGGAAGGATCCCTCCGGCCCGGCCAGTTCTTCGAGGTATTCCTCGACTTCCTCTTTGGTGTTTCGCCAGGCAAAATAGGTGTAGGACTGGTGGAATCCAACCAGGGCCAGGGTCCGCATCATGGGCGGCCGGGTGAAGGCCTCCGCTAGGAAGATGACGTCCGGGGCGTCTTGCGCCACCTGGGCGATCAGCCGCTCCCAGAACGGCAGCGGTTTGGTGTGAGGGTTGTCAACCCGGAAAATGGTCACGCCGTGGTCTACCCACAGCCGTACGATCCGCAGGATCTCTTGGTAAATGCCTTCCGGATCGTTATCGAAGTTCAGCGGATAAATGTCTTGATACTTCTTGGGCGGATTCTCAGCGTAGGCGATCGAGCCGTCTGGGCGGTGCGTGAACCACTCTGGGTGCTGGGTCACCCAGGGGTGATCTGGCGAGCATTGCAGCGCCAGGTCCAGCGCCACCTCCAGACCGAGTTCGCGTGCCCGTGTCACCAAGTAGTCGAAGTCTTCGAAGGTGCCAAGGTCGGGGTGGATCGCATCGTGGCCGCCGGCACTGGAGCCGATCGCGTAGGGGGACCCTGGATCGCCCGGCAAGGCTTTGAGTGCGTTGTTGCGACCTTTGCGGAAGGTCCGGCCAATTGGGTGGACCGGCGTCAGGTAGAGGACGTTGAAGCCCATCGCCGCGATCCGCCCGATGCCGTCCGCGCAGGTTCGCAAAGTCCCGGACACCCAGCCGTCGCTGGGAGAGAAGTAGGCGCCAATCGAGCGCGGGAAGACCTCGTACCAGTTGCCAACCAGGGCTCGTTGACGTTGCACTCGTAGACCGTAGATGGCCGATTTGGTGACCAGCTCCCGCAGCGGGGATTCCGCCATCAGGCCGGCCACAGTCCCTTGGGCACCGGCAGCCAAGCGGTCCTCAGGGCCGAGGTTTTGGTCGCGCAGGCGGACTACGGCGGCCTCGAGGACCGCCTGGTGTTCTGGCGGCGAGTTGGTCCGGGTGGCGGCCTGTTCAACTATCTGGGCGCCTTGTTCGAAGACCGTTTCGGTGTCCTGGCCAGCGGGGATCTTGATGAGCGCGTCACGGCGCCAGGTGGCGTATGGGTCCAGCCAACCCTCAACGTAGAAGGACCATTCGCCCACCTGGTCCGGCACCACCCGTCCCTCGAACAGCGCCAGGCCACGGTTGGTCTCAGTCATCTGAACGCCTGGAAGCGCCTTCCCGTCAGGAGAAACGAGCACCGCCGTGGCACCGGCGGAACCGTGCCCTTCCATGAAGACGGTGGCGGTGATGGGGACGGCTTCCCCCGGAACGGCGCGGGCGGGCCAGCGGCCGCCTTCGGCCACTGGGCCTACCTCAATGATCGGGATGCGGCCAATCCCTGCCGCGGCGGCAGCGCGGGGGCGCTTGGTGGGCGGGGCGGTCCCGGTCACGGAGTGGGGTGGTTTGGCTTTGCTTGGGCTCACGCCTTAATACCGTACGGCAGATCGGCCCCGGCGGGTAACCATGGTGCTGAGAGGGGCTCTAAGACAGAGTTTACGGGTGGGTCGGTTGTAGGCCCGGCGGCCGATTCAAGGTAGGCTCGCCCGAGTGAGACTGATACGACGCTTCACTGTCCGAACCGTTTTACCCGGACCAATCGCCGCGCTTGACGATCTAGCCACCAACTTGCGATGGTCCTGGCACGCGCCCACGCGGGACCTATTCGAATCGGTAGCCCCAGAAATCTGGCGGTCGGTTCATGGTGATCCGGTCCAGCTATTGGGGGCTTTGGAACCGGAACGGTTGGCGGAGCTGGCTGGCCAGGAGAGCTTCGTTGATCAGGTCCAGGCCGCTGCGGCGGATCTGGCGCGCTATATGGAAGAGCCGCGCTGGTACCAGTCACTGGGCAAGGGAGTTCCCAAGGCGATCGCCTATTTTTCGCCGGAATTCGGTATTACGGCGGTGCTGCCGCAGTACTCTGGCGGCCTTGGCATTCTGGCCGGTGACCACCTGAAATCGGCTTCTGACCTGGGGGTTCCGGTCATTGGCGTGGGGTTGTTCTATCAGGCAGGATATTTCAAACAATCATTGACCCGGGACGGCTGGCAATCCGAGACTTACCCCGTACTGGACCCGGATGGGCTGCCGTTGTCGCTGCTGCGTGAACGGGACGGCAAGCCGCTGGTGGTGTCGTTGCCTTTGCCGGGCGGTCGCCAATTGGGGGCTCATGTGCTGAAGGCCCAGGTTGGGCGCGTGCCGCTGCTGCTGTTGGATTCGGACATTCCCACCAATGATGATTCTGCCCGGACGGTCACTGACCGCCTTTATGGCGGCGGCGGTGAACACCGGCTGCTCCAGGAATTGCTGTTGGGCATGGGCGGCGTCAAAGCGCTGCGGGCCTATTCGCGCCTCACCGGGTCGCCCGCGCCGGAGGTGTTCCACACCAATGAGGGGCACGCCGGCTTCCTGGGCGTGGAACGCATCAAAGAGTACGTCGCCGGGGGCTTGACGTTTGAGGAGGGCCTGGAGGCCGCTCGCGGCTCAACGGTGTTCACCACCCACACGCCCGTGCCGGCCGGGATCGACAGGTTTGATGCTGATCTGGTGACGGAGTATTTCAGCGGCGATCTGGCTACGCCTGGCGTTCCAGTGGAAAAGGTGCTGGCTTTGGGCGCCGAGGACTACCGGGGCGGCAACCCAGCGGTCTTCAACATGGCGGTCATGGGCCTGCGGTTGGGCGGGCGCGCCAACGGCGTGTCGGTGTTGCACGGTGAGGTTTCGCGGGAGATGTTTTCCGGCCTTTGGCCGGGCTTTGATCATGACCAGATTCCGATCACGTCCGTCACCAATGGCGTCCATTCGCCAACCTGGCTGGACCGGATCTATGGCGAAGTGGAGTCTTTGCGGATCGCCGAAGGCCCGGACGCACAGGGTTCTGAGGGCTGGGAGGACACCGAACTGGTACCAGATCAGACCCTCTGGGACCTGCGGCGGGCGTCCCGGGCGCGGTTAGTGGTGGAGGCTCGGCGCCGTCTGCGCGCCTCGTACCTGAAGCGCGGAGCGTCCCCGGCGGAATTAGGTTGGATAGATTCGGCTTTGTCGCCTGATGTGCTGACGATTGGTTTCGCACGCCGGGTGCCGACTTACAAGCGCCTGACCTTGATGCTGCGAGATCCAGCTCGCCTCAAGGCCCTGCTGACGGATCCAGACCGGCCAATCCAGTTGGTGATCGCCGGGAAATCGCATCCGGCCGACGAACAAGGCAAGTCGCTGATCCAGGAGTTGGTGCGTTTCACCGATGACCCGGATGTGCGCGGACGGATAGTCTTCCTGCCGAATTACGACATGGATATGGCCCAGAGCTTGTTCCCGGGTTGCGATGTCTGGCTGAACAACCCGTTACGCCCGCTGGAGGCTTGTGGCACGTCGGGGATGAAAGCGGCTATCAACGGGGCCTTGAACCTTTCGATCCTGGATGGTTGGTGGGATGAATGGTATGACGGTCAGAACGGCTGGGCCATTCCCACGGCGGATGGTGTGGATGATCCAGCCCGCCGTGATGACCTGGAAGCTCAGGCCCTCTACGACCTGATCGAGATGCAGGTGGCGCCGCGTTTCTACGCCAAGGATTCCCGCGGGCTGCCGGTCACATGGCTGGAAATGGTCCGCCACACACTCGCCACCCTGGGGCCAAAGGTGCAAGCCACGCGTATGGTAGCGGAATACGTTGAGCGGCTCTACGCGCCGGCTGCGACACTGGGCCGCCGCTTGACGGTAGCGAAGATGGCTGGAGCCAAGGAGTTAGCCGCTTGGAAAGCCAAAGTCCGCCAGCAGTGGCCGTCAGTCAAAGTTGAACATGTCGAGTCCGGCGGGGTGGGGGACGTGGCCCACGTTGGGGACGTGATCACCATTACGGCTTACGTCGCGTTGGGTGAGCTAAAGGCGGACGATGTCGACGTGCAAGTTATCTATGGACACGCCACTGAGGCGGATGTGCTGAAGAGAGGCTATAAGACTGAGTCCATGGCCTTGCTTGAGCCCACTGGGAAGGGCCGCGCCGCCTTCACCGGTTCGCTGCCGCTAGGGCGGTCCGGGTCTTTCGGCTACACGGTCCGAGTAGTGCCGCGGCACCCCCTGATGGTGACCTGCGCGGACCTGGGGTTGATCGCCTCGGCCTGAGGTTCCGCGAGTGCCAAAGTGTACCGAACTTGCGGGCGGTGGACACTTGACGTCAATTTGGCACCCCATCGAAGGGGAAGCCCAACCGGGCCAATGCGCTGACCAGCGGTAACGCGCAGAGCCCGCCGGACGGCATCGGGCAACAGGGGGTCAAACTGACGCGAACTTTGCGGCGCCACCAACTTGGCGCGAGTTTGGCACCGCGGTCAGAGCGCCTTGGACAGGTAAAGGCGCACCGACATGATGTGGACCGGGACTACCTCGCCGCCGGCCACCCCAAAGGGGCCCTCCATACCGTCCGAGACGGCCCGGTCATCCGGCTGGTCCCAACTTGAGTCCCAGATCAGTTCCCAGATGGTTCCTGGTTTGGATGGAGCCAGGCGGCAATCGTGCGCCTCCAGGTCTCCGTTGATGAGTACCAAGGCGTCCCGGGCAGCGAAGGACTCGGAGTGGCGGAGCATCTGCACCTTGCGGAAGGACGGATCATGCCATTGGCCGGGCATGGCCGGCTCGCCGTCGAATGCGTACCAGCCCAAGTCCGGCAAGCCATCCGCCGTCAATTCGCCCTTCAAGAAGGTGGGTGGTCGCAGCGCCAGGTGGGTCCGGCGCAAGGCGAACAGGTAGCGGACGGTTTCCAAGAGATCACGCTGCCAGGGCATGAGTTCCCAATCGAGCCAGGAGATGGGACCGTCTTGGCAGTAGGCGTTGTTGTTGCCCAATTGGGTACGGCCGAACTCGTCGCCCGCGGCGTACATTGGCACGCCGGCAGAAAACGCCAGCGTGGCGAACAGATTGCGGATCGAACGGCGGCGTAGAGAGGCGATGGCGTCAAAGCCGAGTTCCGTACCGGCTACGCCGACCGAAGCGGAATCAACGATCAGTCCTTCAATTCCATGGTTCCAGGATCGGTTGTCATCGGTGCCGTCACGGTTGCTCTCACCGTTAGCTTGGTTGTGTTTGTAGTCGAAACAGACCAGGTCCCGCATGGTGAAGCCGTCATGGGCGGTGACGAAGTTGACCGATCCGAGCGGGCCATGATTGCCCATTGGGTCTGCCCGCGAGAACAGATCAGCGCTGCCAGAAAAACGGGTTGCCAGGTCCCGGGCCGAAGGCGGGATGCGCGCAGCGGACAATTCCTTGGCCCCAGACAGCCAGAACGAACGCACATCGCCCCTGAAGGAGTCATTCCAGGCAGCGACCGGCACTGGGAAGGAACCAGTTTGCCAACCGCCCGGCCCCACGTCCCACGGTTCCGCGATGTGCTTGAGTTGGCGCAGGACCGGATCCGTGCGCAGCGCCACCAGGAACGGGTGATCCGAATCGAAACCGGAGTAGCTCCGGGCGAGGGTTACCGCCAAGTCGTAACGGAAGCCATCCACCTGGTATTCGGTGGCCCAATGCCGCAGCGAGTCGAGGGCCATGCCAACGGTTTGGGAACGGCGGAAATCGAAGGTGTTTCCGGTACCGGTGACATCCGCGTAGCGGGCCGGGATAGAACCGTCATGCAGATACCAGGCCAAATTATCCAGGCCTCGCCAGCAAACCGTTGGGCCGCCCAAGCCGACTTCGCAGGTGTGGTTGTACACAACGTCCAGCAACACCTCAATCCCGGCTTGGTGAAGCAGCGAGACCATGCCCTTGATCTCGAGGCCTACGGCCCGAGGCCCGGCCGCCCGGGAGGCGGCGGTAGCGTAGGCCGGGTTGGGGGAGAAGAAGGACAGGGTCGAATAACCCCAATAGTTGGACAGGCCCAGCTCAGCCAAGTGGGGTTCCGCCATTGAGGCGTGGATGGGCAGCAACTCGATGGCCGTCACGCCCAGGGACTTCAGATGCGTGATGCTGGCCGGATGAGCCAGCCCCGCGTAGGTGCCGCGCAGTTCCGGGGGGATATCCTCGCGCAGCATGGTCATGCCGCGGACGTGGCCCTCCACGATGACCGTCTGCTCCCACGGGATGGCGGGCCGGTTGACGCCTCCCCAGTCGAACGCCTCATCGGTGACCACCGAATAGGCCATATAAGGCGCCGAATCGCGGCTGTCCGGCAGCCAAGGGTTGGTGGACGGCCCCAGCTCCGGATTGGTTTGGTGGGCGTGCAGTGCGGGGGACAGGAGCGGCATTCCGTCAATCCCTCGGCCGTAAGGGTCCAACAGCAGTTTCTGGGGGTTGTAGAGGTGTCCCGCCGAGGGATCCCACGGTCCGTGAGCCCGGAAACCATAGCGCTGGCCCACGCAGGCTCCAGGGACGTGGCCGTGGAAGAGACCATTGGTTGGTCCCGCCAAGGCGTACCGGCGTTCGGACTGCTCCAGGGTGTGCGGGGAGTCGATCAGGCAAATCTCGACGCCCGTGGCGTGAGCGGCGATCACCGCGACGTCGATCCCGTCCCCGGACGGGCGCACGCCGGGCACTAAGTTGGCGGGGAAGGGCAGCGGGGCCGCGTTGCCTTCACTGACAAAGGTCACATGACAAGCTTGCCTTAGCCAGGCAAAACAGACAATCCACTGGCGGCCCATGTCGCCGCGCGGCCACTAGAACCTTGGTTTTGGCGCGGGCTCGTGTTTGAATGGAACGGTTGCGCTCGCGCTTCTTCCCTGCAACTAAGAAACTGGAGTTCCAATGACTAATCCCGTGGACCGAATCCGACGCGCCTGGGCCGCTGCCGCCGCGATTGGTGTAGCTGCCCTGGGTGCCGTAATTCCAGCCAACGCCGCGCCGGCGGCGCCGCTGATCCTGGTCGCGCCGGCTGACGCGTCAGTCGAGCAGGCCGCGCCGGAGGAAGTAGCGGCCGTCGTCAGTGAAGCGCTGGCTGGACTGGCGGAAGACCCGATTACAGTGAAGCCTGACCAGGAGTCTGCGCCGAAAGCTGAGGCGCCCGCTCAGGCCAGGGAAGCCGGCGTGGCCGTGCTTGACGCGGGGCCAGTCGGCGAAGCCGAATTGAGCCTGGACCAACTGGCCGGCCCAGTCGAGGTGCTGGTCACTGACGCTCTGGCGACCGCCGAGTTCTCAATCGCGGGCGTCACCTGGGACGGCGACCAGGAGCCAGGCCGGATCCTGGCGCGGGCTTACCAGAACGACGAATGGACGGACTGGTTCGACCTTGAGCCGACGGATGGCCCAGATCCCGCAAGTGCGGAAGGTGGCAGGGCCCGGGCCGGTAGTGAGCCGCTGGTGGTGGCCGGTTCGACTGCCGTCCAGATTCAAGTGTTGTCTCAGCCGGGCGAAGACTTGCCAGACAAAGTCGCCGCCGCGGTGGTCCCGTTGGAGGACGCGGAGATAGATCCGGCCCCCGAGGCGGCCGGCCAGACCGCGTCCAAGGCGGCCTCAGGCTCGTCCGCCCCAGCCGGGCTGCGCGGCGCACCGGCGGGGCTTACGGCAGCGGTACCTGCGGCATCGGCGGGGCAACCGGTCATTAACCCGCGATCCAAATGGAACGCTGCCGCGGCCAACTACTCTGGCAACGTCCCCAAAGGGCAGCCGGTTGTGGCACCCAAACTATACGGCGCCGTGGTGCACCACCAGGCTGGCACCAATACTTACACCGCCGCTCAGGTGCCGGGGATTGTCCGGTCCATCCAAAGCTGGCATATGGGGAACAACGGCTGGGATGACATTGGATACAACTTCCTGATCGACAAATTTGGCGGCATCTGGGAAGGGCGCCAAGGCGGGATCGACAAGAACGTAGTGGCGGCTCACGCCTTCGAGTTCAACACCGGTTCGGTGGGCGTGTGCTTCCTCGGCGACATGGACAAAGTGGAACCGACCTCGGCCGCGCTGGAAGCCGCCGGTCAGCTAGTCTCCTGGCGGCTGGGGATCGCCGGACTGGTGTCGCTGAAGGGCAACACTGTTTATCCCAGTGACCCGAAGAAACAGCCACGGCCCATTGTGTCCGGGCACCGCGATGTCAACTCCACGACCTGCCCTGGCCGCTATCTTTACGCCAAGCTTGACACCATTCGGTCCTACTCGGGTTCGCTGACTGGAGTGTTCCCGCAAGCGATGGTCAGCCGAGATATGGATGGTGACGGCCGCGATGAGATTCTGGCCGTGGACCGGGACGGGAAGCTATTCATGTACCCCATGGCGTCAGCCACTAGTCTTGGCGAACGCCGTCAAATCGGCAGCGGCTGGACTGGGTTTACGTTGCTGGCTCCTGGCGACTGGGACCGGGATGGCAAGACAGACCTCATCGGGATAGACCCAAGCGGACGGCTTCTCCTCTACGCTGGTGACGGCAAGTACGGATTCGGTAAGAAGCAGATCGGTTCCGGTTGGGGTCCGTACACCGCTAAGGCGACCACCGATATTGACGGCGACGGCAACCCGGACATCCTGGCGGTCAACAAGTCCACTCAGATCCTTTATCTGTACAGAGGTGACGGTAAAGGCGGTTTCCGTGAGCCTTGGGGAACCCGAGTCGGTGGGGGCTGGGGCGGCTGGTCGCTGTATCCGGCTGGGGATCTTAACGGAGACAAACTCGGAGACATTCTGGGCGTTGACAGTGCGGGCGCGCTTTACTTCTATAAAGGCGTGCGGGGCGGCGGTTTCGGCCTCCGTACGCGGGTCGGTGGCGGCTGGCTGGGCTGGCAGCTACTTAGCGGCGGTGACCTGACCGGCGACAAGGTGGGAGATATCGCTGGGGTAAACGTCGCTTCGGGTGACCTGAACATCTATCGCGGCGTTGGAGCGGGAGGATTCGCCCCGGGCAAGAAGATCGCCTCCGACTGGTGACGCCGGGCGACCGCGGGGTCAGCGACTACCGGTTCACCGTGTTGAAAGCTGGCAGCCGGTAGACCCTTGCGTCCGCCAGGTACGCCGCCAGCAACGGCAGGCAATAGAAGAGCTGCAAGAAGTACCGCACTAGCATTGTCGGCCCAGCGAAGATCGGAAGGCAGGTCGCTAGCAACAGTAACGCCACCGGCAAGAACGCGCTTGGGCGCCCGCGCCGGGTCTTGACCGCAGTCAAGGCGAAGGCGAACACCGTCAACCACAGGTAGGTCGCGGGCGACCAGATCAAACCGATAACCGGCAGTTCGAAGGGCAGACGCGAATTCCCGGAAAGATCCCCGTAGACATTGTGTATCCAGGCTGGTCCCTTGGGGGTGGCCTGACCGGGAATCTCGGTCCTGAAACAGAAGTAGCTAGTGCCGTCTTCAGGATTGGTTGCTCCACCGGGGCCTGGCCCGGAATAGGCGTCAATCACCGCGCCCGGCAACCATCCTTGAACAGTGTTGGCCACCGCGGCGTCCGCGTAAGTGGTTGGGTGCTCTAGCCCAACTTCCGCCCAGAGCCGGAAGAAGCCGTTGGTGTCCTGGTTGATCTTTGTCATGTCCGCGCCAACAATCACTAAATCGGCCAGGTGCGGACGGTATTCTGAGAGTGCCTTCGGTGAGATGAATGATTCAATCTGGCGCTGTTGACTGGCCGAGAGTGATTCGGGCTCCTTGACGTAGACCCGGGCCATTTGCTGAAGCGGAATTGAATAGGTCGCCACATCGGTCCCTTGAGGCAAACCCATGATTCCCTTGTAGACCACAGGGTCGAGCAGCAATCCCGCGATCGTGGCGGTGCCAAAGCAGATGGCCAAGGGTTTGCGGGCCGGCTGGTAGAGGATGGCGGTCAAGACCGTGAAGGCGATGAACACGTAGATCGCGTCCCGGCGGAGCGCTATGGCGGCCAGGGCCACGACGCCCACTAACACCCAACGCCACCGGCGGGGCTGTTTGAGCGCGTCCACCAGGCAGACTGCCAGGAGCAGAACAACCGCGGAGAAGGCTGTGTTGCGGGCCCAGTTGAGTGAGAACAGAGCGATTGTTGGAAAAAGAGCGAAGTAGGCCAAGCCACCCCAGCGGATCAAGCGGGGTGCGCCCCAAGCCCGCAGGCGGCGCAGCGCGTAGGCGAACACGGCGGCCACCGTAATCGATTGGAGGGCGATGAAAGCGGCGATCCCGTAGTTGGGATGTCCGGTCCAGCGGGCGACGGCGTCCTGCAGCCCGGTGGCCAGAAAAGTGTGGAAGGGGGGCATGGAAGTGGACAGTGTGCCGGCGCTGGCCAGGCGGTAGGCGTTGCCGGCGTCATAACACCAGAAGCCGGGCCAACCGGTCAGCCAGACGGGAATCCAGGCTGCCCAGATGAACACCCAGTCGAAGAAGAATGCGCGGCGGCGGTTTCGCCAGACGGGCAGGGGCCGCCGGCGTGGGCGTTCAACTAGTTCGCGCAGTGCCACGGCACCCGCGGCCAGAATTGGCGTGGCGATGAGCACCGCGAACCAGAACCAGGGACGTGTCCATGGGACGGATCCGGTCGCGACCATGGTGACGCCGGTGACCGTGGCGGCTGCGCCGCCAAAGCCCAAGGCCCAACCCAGCCGGGAGCGGACCAGGGGCCGGAAGGTGTCGCGCCACTTGGTCCATCGCTGGCTCGGAGTCGGGGAGGGATTCACCGCGGGATCCGGGACCTGCCGTTCTTGGTCGGTCATGATGGCGATGATTCTTCGGCGTGATGGATCCGCTGGGCGGCTTGTTTGGGCTCCGCGTCAACATGGGGCACAGCGAGTGTAGGTCCGTGCCCTCCTTCCGCAGCGGCCAAGAGCCAGGTCACAGGACTACGCACCCAGTGATTCTAACCGCGGGCCCTGGCTGCGCTCGCCATCTTCAACCAGTTCGCAGACGAACCACGTCGAGAGCGGGCCCCAAGGTGGTTGGGGCAACCGGACGGCATCGTGCGGCCCCACCCCGACCGTTGTCCAAGAAGTGAACCGATCTGTCCAGAGGATGAGATTCGGGTACACTGCCCCGAGTAGAAGTGGTCGCACCATGAGGTGTGAAGCGGCCGTGCGATGGGGCTCACTCACCGGCGCGACCCTATTGAGTCCCGTTTGGCGACACCGCCAGACGGCTTCGCCAATTTGAGAGGTTAAGTAGAACAGTGAGAATCCGCTCTCATGCCGTTGGCCTAGTCGCCGCGGCAGCCATTGCCGCGCTGACGCTGAGCGCCTGCGGCACCAAAGATGAAAAAGATGAACCCGCCGGGGATGATGGTTACCAGATCGCCATCACCCAGTTCCTGGCCCACCCTTCGCTCGACCTGATCACTCAGGGGTTCAAGGACGGCCTGAAAGACAAGGGCGTCAAGGTTGAGTACACCTACGATGACGCCCAGGGTGACCAGGCCAATACGACAACTATCGCGGGGAAGTACGCCGCCGATCCGGACCTCGACCTGATTCTGGCTGTCGCCACGCCATCGGCCCAGGCGGTCGTCAACAAGATCGAGGACCGCCCGGTGCTGTTCGCGGGGGTGACCGATCCGGTTGATGCCGGGCTAGTGCCCTCTTGGGAGCCGTCCGGAACCAACGTGACCGGTACGTCCGATCTGAACCCGGAGGGCCATCCGGCCGCCCTGATGCAAGAGATCATGGGGAAGGACAACGTCAAGACGATTGGTTTCCTCTATTCGCTGGGAGAGAAGAACTCGGTGGTCCAGCTCGATCTGCTGAGGAAAGAGGCGGAACCACTCGGGATCACGGTCAAAGAGTCGGGGATCGCCAACTCGTCCGAACTGACGGCCGGTGCCCAGGCGTTGGCGGATGTGGACGCCATCTTCGTGGGCACGGATAACACCGTCGTGGGTGGGATCGAGCAAGTCGTGGCCTTTGGCCAGGAGAACAAGATTCCGCTGTTCGTGGCGGATTCGTCTTCGGTTGAGCGTGGTGGCGCGGCCGCCCGCGGGATTGACTACTACGAGCTGGGCAAACGTGCCGCGGACCAGGCTTATGACATCCTGGTCAAGGGCACCAAGCCGGGCAAGATCGCGTCTTTGCAGGTGACGGACACTGAGGTGATTGTCAACCTGCCGGCCGCGGAAGCGTACGGTCTGACCATCCCGGATTCTGTTTTGGCCGATGCCGTAGAGGTCAGTACCGACTGACCCTGGCGTCCGCACCGGGGCCGGTTGGGCAATCCCAGTGTGCGGCGGCGCGCGAGGCTACACCGGCTTGGGCACTGTTTTGGACGGCGCCCAGGCCGGTTAGGCTGTGACAGCCAGAGATCGAAGCCGCCCCCCAACTAACTAGGAAGGCACCAGTGGAAGCCGCTATAGGACAGGGCCTGATCTTCGCTTTAATGGCGTTGGGCGTGTTCTTGACTTACCGCATCCTCAACTTCGCGGACCTAACGGTGGACGGTTCGTTCACCACCGGCGGCGGGACCGCCGCGATCCTGATCTACAACGGCGCGGATCCTTATCTGGCCACCGCCGCGGGTTTTGGGGCCGGGGCGGTGGCGGGGTTGATCACTGGGCTGTTGCATACGAAGCTGAAGATTGACCCGTTGCTGGCCTCGATCCTGACCATGATTGGGCTGTATTCAATCAACCTGAGGATCATGGGCGGGCCCAACGTGGGCCTGAATATGCGCAACGGTGAACGAATCATCACAGTGTTCACCCCATTGAAGCAGGCCAAGCTGATGTCTTCGTGGGAGATCGTGGCGATCCTGGCGGCCGTGGCTTTGGTTTTCACCGCGGCCATAGTGTGGTTCTTGGCCACCAATTTTGGCTTGGCGACTCAAGCGACCGGGGACAATCCGCAGATGGCGTTGGCGGGCGGGATCTCCACTGACTGGACCAAGATCGTCACTTTGATGATCTCCAACGGGCTGGTGGGCCTGTCTGGTGCCGTCTATTCGCAGTTCCAGGGCTACGCGGATGCCCAGATGGGCATTGGCCTGATCTTGGTGGGTCTGGCCTCGGTGATCGTGGGCAACGCGATCCTGGGGACCCGGTACATGGCGTTGGCGGTAGCCGGCGTGGTGGTTGGTTCGGTGGTCTACCGCCTGGTGCTGTATTACGCCATCTATTGGGAAATCGCTGAGGCGGGAGACATGAAGCTGATTTCCGCTGTGCTGGTGGTGATCGCCCTAGTGATTTCGCAAAGCGAGACTATTCGTGGTTGGGTGAACAAGATCTCGCCCTTCAAGTCGCCGGTGATTCCCGAACCATTGACGGCTCCGGATCTGAAGGCCGAACCGGCGGAAGGGCCAACGCCGGCCGATCCGGGCCTGGCCAAGTCAGGCGCAGGCAAGTTACGCTGGGCCAAGTTAGACTGGGCCAGGCTAAGCACGGCCAGGCTAAGCACGGCCAAGCTACGCACAGCCAAGCGACGCAGGCCAAGACGAGACCTAACCACATTAGACGCGGCCGAGCAGCCAAGCCCAGCCGAGGCAAAACCGGCGTCTGAAGCGGGCGAGGAGGCCTGAACCATGCTGAATCTGACTGGCGTGGAGAAGACCTTCTTCGCGGGTACCGCCAACGAGAGGCGGGCGCTGCGGAGCATTTCGCTGCACCTGGCGGAGGGTGATTTTGCCACCATTATCGGGTCGAACGGTGCAGGCAAATCGACGCTGTTGAACGTCATCGCCGGATCGCTGCCCATAGACAAAGGCAAGATTGAGGTCGGCGAGCGGGACGTGACCAAGCGACCGGCGTACCGGCGTGCCGCACTGCTGGCGCGGGTCTTCCAGGATCCGCAGGCCGGTACGGCGCCGCACCTGACCATTGAACAGAACATGTCGATCGCTTTGACGCGGGGACGCCGGCGCGGATTGGGGCGGGGAGTGGGCCGCCGTCGGCGGGCCGAATTCCGGGAGCATCTGGCCGTACTGGGGCTGGGCTTGGAGAATCGGCTGAAGACCAGGGTGGGGATGCTGTCCGGTGGCCAACGGCAGGCATTGTCGCTGCTGATGGCCTCTTTCACGGAACCGAAGCTGTTGCTGCTGGATGAGCACACGGCGGCGCTTGATCCGGCCAGGGCGGAACTGGTCACGGAACTGACCGAGAAGGTGGTCGCTGATTCTCACTTGACGGCCTTGATGGTGACGCACAACATGGCCCAGGCCCTGCGGGTTGGCAACCGGCTCCTGATGATGCATGAAGGCCAGATCATCCTGGAACTGAACGCTGCCCAGAAGCGCCGTACCACGGTGGCGGACCTGATGGAGCGGTTCACCTCGGTTAAGGGTCAGATGGCGGACCGCAGTCTGCTCAGTTGACGGCCGGGGCCAGGACGCGGCGGCCAAGACGCCGCGGTGCTTGACGGGCACCTACACTGAATTGATGACTGCGACCCTTGCCAGCGCCGTGCGGGCGCTAGACAACCTTTATCCGCCAGCCCTCAAAGAAGAATGGGACCGCGTGGGCCTGGTCTGTGGCGACCCCAATGCGTCAGTCACCAAGGCGGCGTTCGCTGTTGACCCAACCGTGGAGGCGGTCCGCCGGGCTCTTGAATGGGGCGCTGATCTGATGGTGGTTCATCACCCCTTGCTGCTGAGGCCGGTTTCCTCAGTCGCGGCCACGACTTTCAAGGGGGCCATTGTCCATAGCCTGATCAAAGCCAATTGTGCGCTCTATACCGCGCACACCAACGCGGATGCCGCGTGCGGCGGCGTGGCGGATGCCTTGGCTGGGCTGCTGGGACTGGAACTGACCCGGCCCTTGGTTCCAGACGGGCGGGACCCGCGAGCCGGGATCGGGCGGGTGGGGGAATTGCCGGAACCGGCCAGACTGCGGGAGGTCGCTCAGATGTTGGCGGACGGTCTGCCGCCCAACCACCACGGTGTGCGGATCGCCGGACCAGTGGATGCCCTAGTGCGGAGTGTCGCGGTGGTGGGTGGGTCTGGAGATTCACTGTTTGATGCCGTGCGCCAGGCGGAAGTGGACGTCTATGTGACGGCTGACCTGCGGCATCATCCAGCGTTGGAGGCCCGCGAGGAGGCTGAATTCGCCGGTGCTGGGCGGCCTTACTTGCTGGATATGTCGCATTCGGCGTCCGAATGGGGCTGGTTGGAGCGGGCGGCCGAACAGCTTGGCGCTGAGTTGTCCAGGTCCGGCGCTAGGGTTGAGACCTGGGTAATTCCGGAAGTGGCCGATCCTTGGACGGCCCGTGCTGAAAGGATAGATGTTTGAAAGCCCCCGCCGCTGACCAGCGACAATTGTTGGTAGTCCAGGCCCATGACACGCAGTTGCACCGGCTCGCCCACCAGCGGGCGAATTTGCCGCAGGCGGCCAGGCTGGCGCTTGTCCAAGATGAGGAGCAGGTGGCTGGCGAAGAACTGGAGATGGCTAAGGCCAAAGAGGATGATGTCCGGCGTGAATTGACCCGCGTTGAAGATGAGATAGCGAAGGTCGCCGCCCGCCACAGCCGCGACCGTGAACGGCTTGATTCCGGCGGCGGCATGTCGCGGGAGCTGCTCTCCTTGCAGCAGGAATTGGGCGCCTTGGAGCGGCGGCGCGATAGTCTCGAAGAAGATGCTCTTGAAGTGATGGAGTTGCTTGATGTGGCCCAGAAGGCGGTCAGCGGCCTGAAGCAGACCCTGACCCAGTTGGGGGAGCGAAGCCAGGAACTGCGGGCAGAGTTGGATGCTGGTCTAGCGCGGATAGGGCAGGAGGAGGCGGAAGAGCGGGCAGCCCGTGAGGACGCCATCGCCGGCCTGAATGATGGCCTGGTCAAACTGTATGAACGGCTGCGTGAGCGGTTGGGCGGCGTTGGGGCTGCGCCGCTGGTGAGACGCCGCTGCGAGGGCTGCGGTATGGATTTGAGTGCGTCGGATCTGAGCGCTCTGGCCGCCATGGCGGAAGACGAGGTGGCTCGATGTGAGGAGTGTGGGCGCATTTTGGTGCGGGGCGAGGACTGCGGCCTGTGAAGTTGACTGTTGAAGCTGATGGCGGGTCGCGTGGCAATCCGGGTTTGGCGGCCTTTGGCGCTCTGGTCCGGGAACGCCGGAACGGCCGTGTGCTGGCGGAGCGTGCCGGCTATTTGGGCGAAGCGGTGACTAATAATGTCGCGGAGTATTCGGGGCTGATCGCGGGGCTCAAGGCGGCCGTGGAGATTGATCCGGAGGCGGAGCTTGAGGTCCGCATGGATTCCAAATTGGTCGTTTCGCAGATGGATGGATTGTGGAAGATCAAGAACCCGGACTTGGCGAAGCTGGCGGCGGAGGCCCGTTCGGTGCTGGGGGACCGGGCGGTGAAGTTCATTTGGGTGCCGCGGGCCCAGAACCAGGCGGCGGACGCCTTGGCGAATGAGGCGATGGACGGCCGCGGCTCGGTGAGCCGGGACTATCCGGTAGAGGACGAGCCGGCGGAGCGAGACGCGGATGACGGGTCCGGTGCGGGTAGCGTCTGGGGTGTTGCCGGGGAACGGCCGGGCTGGGAGGTTACGGCGCCGGGAATGTCTATGGCCGATGCCGTTCGTATAGCCGAGGCGACCACCTCCGGCACCCAGCGTCACCCGGGGAAGGCCGGCCCCATCACGACCATTGTGCTGGTGCGCCATGGCATGTCAACGGATACAGACCGGGATGTCTTCGCGGGCGGGATAGTGCCGGGGCCACCGCTTTCGCGGGCCGGGACCTTGCAGGCTCAAGCCGCCGCGGCTGAACTGGTGCGGATGACGCAAGTGCCGTGGTTTGGGCTGGCCTGGCCGGACTTGCTGTTGTCCTCGCCAACCCAGCGGGCTTTGCAGACAGCGCAGGCTCTTGGCGCGGCCTTGAGCTTGGAAGTGGAGGTTGACGCGGGCTTCGCGGAGGAGTCGTTTGGCCTTTGGGATGGCATGACCAGGGCGGAGGTTGATGCTCGTTGGCCAGATGGGGTGACCAAATGGGCGTATGACGCCCGGTATGTTCCGGAAGGGGGCGAATCACGTCAGGAGGTTGGCGCCCGAGTGAAAGATGCCCTGCAGGCTGTGGCTCAGGCCAACCGGGGCAAGACGGTGGTGATCGCCGCCCACGCCATGACGACGCGGGCGGCCATTGGGGTAGCTTTGGGGGCGCCGCCGGACGCCTGGTTTTCTTTCCGTGTGGCGCCAGCCTCGATCAATGTGCTGCGGCTGTGGGACTTGGGCTATACCGAGGTGGTGTGTACCAACCGGACCGCCGGGTAGGGTGGTACCCAGGATGAGCCGGCTGGACGGCCGCGCCGGGCGCTCTTGCACCTGGCGAGGAAAGTCCGGGCTCCGCAGAGCGGGGTGGTGGGTAACACCCACCCGGGGTGACCCGCGGGAAAGTGCCACAGAGAATAGACCGCCGCGGTCTTGGGGAACGCGTTCCTTTCTCTCGCGTTCGTTAGGGGAGCGGTAAGGGTGAAACGGTGGTGTAAGAGACCACCAGCGTTCGGGGCGACCTGGGCGGCTTGGTAAACCCCACCCGGAGCAAGGCCAGACAGGTGGCGTTTGAGGGCTGCTCGCCCGAGCCGCCGGGTAGGCCGCTTGAGGCTCACGGCAACGTGGGTCCCAGATGGATGGCCGTCTTCGATGACAGAACCCGGCTTACAGGCCGGCTCATCCCCTCTTTGGCCAGGCGGTCGCGCTTGGGCCGAAGTTGGCCCTGCGGCCTGTTGTCGGCTCATCCTCTTTGTTCCCGTAATACGTCACGCCCGTGGGGCGGGTCACCTGACGAGCGAGCCGTTGAGACCGTCGTGGCGGCGCCGCTGGACGGGGCGTTGACGCTGTTAGCGGCGGTGGGGCCGCCGGCCTTTGGAGGGCCCCGGAGCGTTGGGGCTGTCTGCATCAGCTAAGACCACTCGCATCAGTCTGGGTGTTGCGCTTGGCGGGGCTCCATGTTGTGAGTAATAACGCTGGTCAGCATTTGGCAGGCATGGGGTTGGGCGATATACGATCCAACCTGGCGTGTGTCCGTTTGTCCCAGGCGACTGCGCGAGTGCCTAGCCCGGTCAACCGGTCCGCGACCTGCCGCGGTCCGGGTTTTTGGCTGCGGTGGCACAACAGCGAATACGACGGGTCCGGGCGAATGACTCGCCGCTCAGTTCAGTATTTCGTAGTGTCGCCGCCCAAGTGTCCGGTTCGCGGGTCATTGATTTGGCCAGGCCTTTCTTAGGAGGAAGCGAATGGCGAGGCGGGCAGGGATAGTGGTGGCGTTAGCGTGCTGCGCCGCACTGGTCTGGGCCTTCTTCGCGCCTCCTGAAGCCAGGCCGCAGCCGGGGCCTGGGGGGGGCGATCCTGTCGAACCGGTGGTCTTTTCAATCGAGGACTTGTCTAGCACCGGCGCTGGTTCGGCGGGGCAGCTACGCCTGCATGAGGTGGGCACAGTGGACTGGGCCCACCTGCGGGGCTCGAACCCAGCCGACTACACCGGCCTTGACGCCGGGTATGACGGCAGGATAATCCGGAAGAACAACCCGCCGGGCGGTTTGATCACTGTCACCGACAAACTGACGGCCTCTGGGGGCTCAGTCGAGAAGACGGATTTTTTTGCCGATTCGCCGGTCAGGTACTTCTGGCAAGGCGGTGATTCCTTTGAGAACAACGAGTGGGGGACCACCGAAGGCATGGCGTTCATCACTGCTGAAGCGCCATACGGTCCGTTGCGTTCAAACACCGGTGATCCCTTCCCACCGATCGCCCCAGATGCTTGGGGGGAAACGCCGGCGGGCTACACCCTTCAGATCGCGGCTGCCCCGGCGGGCGCCTACCGGCGAGTCGTCTTTGTGACTGGTGTGTGGGACGCGGAAGCGGTCTTGACCATCAAACATGGCAACGAGGTGGCGTACAGCGATCCGGTCTTTGGCGCGCAATGCGCTGCCTGGGGGCAGTCCTCTGGGGCCCGGACTCAGTTAGTCGAATTGCTGGTCCAGCCTGGAGTGGAGGTCACCGTCGAAGCGGACATTGAGGAGGCCTGTGCGCCGCACGGGAACGTCACGTTGGCCGCCGTGGCGGTTGGCGATGGCGACGACCACTGGGAGTGGGAGGGGTTGCCGCTGGGCTGGCAACAGAGGCTGACTGATATCGATGATCCGGCCTCTGCTAGCGGGCGGTTGGATCAGGACAAGATCGCCAACGCGCCATTCGACGAGCAACTCCAGCTAAGGGAGGAATTGGATTGGCTGGCGGACAACCCGACGCCTGGCGATGAGCGCGAATACCACTTGAGCGCGGCCTGGGCCGCCTACCAGGAGGCTCTGCGCTGGGAGACCAACGGCGGGTACGGCGAAGACCAGGAGATGGTCAGCCTAGAGAAGCGGGCCTGGGCCGCCCCTGGCTGCACCGAAGGCCTGTACAACACCTACGGCTGCGTGACGGCGGGGACAGAACTGCCCACCGGCGCTGGCGTGCCTGATCCGGTTTGGTTGGGGCAGGAAATCTGGATCACTTATGAGATCACCAATATTGGTCTGTTTGGGCTGTTGCACAATGTAGAGCTTTCAGAGGGATCAGATGCGGTGGATCCAGGAGCCACCTGTTTCATCGGCACCGCGAAAGTGACTGGCGAAAGCTTTGACGTACCTCATGGCGCTAGCGCCTATTGTTCCGCCAAGCTGGCTTGGAACCAGCCCGGATCGGTGACCTGGCCATGAGACGTAATCTGGTGCCGCGAGGTGGCCGGCACATTCGCCCGGATGGTGCCGGCGGGGCGCCATCCGGTGGCCAGGGCGTTCACGCCAGGGGACGCGCGGCTCGGCGGCGGCGCCGCGTCAAGGGCGCGCTGGCTGGGACCGCGGCCGCGGCCTTATTGGCCATCGGTATTGTTGGCGTACGGCTGACCGGGGCATTTTGGGGGCTCGAATCACCCGTGCCGGAGGATAAGGTGCTGGCCGGAGACCTTGATCTTTTCCCGTGCGGGTGGTCGTGGGCGGTGACCAATTCGCTTGACGAGGAGAGGGTGCTGGGAGAGTCTGATCTGGAATGGGTAGACGGCGGAGAGTCTCCTAACCAGGTCAGCGACTACTGGGCGTTGCCTGGCGACACACTCACGCTGTCTTACTGCGTCGCCTTCCACCTGGAAGGCGACAATCTGGACACAAGTATGTCGGTCAAATGGTCGCCCGGGGCGCCATCCCAAGGTCCCACTACTGATGCGACTTACATTACTGGCGCCACCTACAAAGTCACTTGGCTGGATCCGGATGACGGCGGAACGGTGTTTGGTCCTAACACCGGTTTTGGGGCGTTCTCCCTAGGCGTTCTGGAGCCCAGCGGCTACGATCCTTCCACCCCGGTTAAGAAGGACTTCAAATGGGAGGTTTTGGTCACCGTTGAATTTGGCGGGACAGGATGGGGGTCAGCCTCCCTTACCCCGGTGACCTTGCCGTCTTTCGAGATCGCGGCGGACGAGAAGCGCATGGGAGGGGGCTTCTTACCATGACACAGCGGTTTGATGGAGACGTCCGGCGGGGCACCCGCCTAGGCCAACGGGTGGCAGTGCGCCCGCGGAGGAGCCCTGGAAAACGGTGGTTGGCGGCCGCGGCCGGGGTGGTTCTGTTATTTGGGGCGGGTATGTACGGCGCGCGGGCGCTTTGGCGGGATTCCGCGGTGGCTGCCAGGACCACTGTCCAGCGGGGCGCTTACAGCTTGGAGATCAGCTATCAGCTTCCCGGAACGAGCCAGCCGGTCACCGCCGCGATCAGCGACGGAGATGACTCGTTTACGATTCCCCTGGAAGCGGCCCAAGCCGCGGAGATGGTTCCTGACCTGGAAGAAGACCCGCTGCCTTTGGTCATCCCGGTCACTCTTCGGGCTCAGGCGGCCGGAAATCTGAGTTTGGCCTTCAGCGTGGAACTGACCAGTGTGCCTGGCGCCGGGACCGTCTTTGGGCGCTCCGACCTGGACTTTACGCGGGTGGATGCCGCGGCTGAATGCGCCGCGCCCACCTCGTCAGTTGGGATTAGTCCAGTTCATCAACCCAGTCCGGCGGTTGAGGCGACAGCGGCACCGGCCACTGTGACGAGCCAAGTCACCCAGTACTGGTGTTTGACAGTCAGGTACCGGGGAGACGGGACCTATCAGAGCACCGCCACCGTGACGGCCGGAACTAGCTTGGTGTCCGGTACCGGCACCCAGACCAGGGAAGCCACCGCCACCTGGGAGTCCGCAGTTAGGCCGAATCCCGCCAATGAACCGGTGGGAGCCGTTCACTTGCGAATCGCACCGTTGCCTTTGGGGGTGGTGAACAATGGCTGAAGCGATTAGGCGCACACGCTGGTGGACCCGCCCCAGCCTTCACGGATTCGTGGCTGGTCTGGCTGTGACGGCTATGGCACTGAGTGGAGGCACCTTGGCTCTGTGGAACCAGCCAACCGCCCCGCCGGGCGCTGAAACGGCGAGCGGGAACCTTGATATCAAGATGGTTGGCCGGCCACTGTGGATTGATCAGACCACTGAGCGCACCGATTCGGGCCTGGGCGGCGGCAAGTGGGCGCGGGAGTTGCTTAACGAGTCAATGGCGAAGGACGGCGCCAGCCAATCCTGTTTCCCCACAGCAGTGGACCAACCCAGTTTGAACCTAAGTCATTTGCCGGTGGGTCATCCCATTGACTTGGACTATGACGGCGGCGCGAACCCTTGGTATGCCACTCCCAACGACGAAGTCGCGGTCGTGTATCCGTATTCGGTCGCACTGGAAGGCGACAATATGGTGGGCGAAATCCGCCTGACGGTCGCTGATGCTTTCGACTACCCGGAGTTGACCTTAGGAGTCAGTGACGGCCTTGTCGGCGCGAACAACTCGGCGCGGCGCGGCAACATCTTCATTTATGCATGGTTGAACGGCAAGCCGGTCATGGTGGACCAGCATCCGACTAACGGGGCCAATATTTCCGTCACCTATCTTCAGGCCGTAAACGAGAACTACGGGACGATGGATCCGGACTACCCTGACCCAGACACCTTCATGCGCGTGACAAATCAGCGGGCGACATCCAACGAGGCCAATCTGTGCATCGTGGTCACAAACATCAAAGTCGCTAACCTGAGCAACCAAAACTACGCCCTGGCTGGCGGTCCGGCGCCGCCCGGGGCGGGGAAGTACAAGACCCTGTTTGGTCTTCCGGAAGGGGCCATAAGCATTGGGCTGTATCAGCGCCGCACATCTGGTTACGGGAATTTCAAATGAACCGACACAGCCAGCGGTTTGGCACAGCGCCATGGCCTACCAGACCAACGTGGCCGGGACCCGGCCGCTCAACAGAAAGAAAAATCCAGAAAGGAAACAATCTCATGACAACCCCCACTTTCCAGCGGCGCAGACGCGTCAGAGGGATGATCGCCGGTCTGGCCGGCGGCGCCCTTCTTGTCGCCGGCGGCACCTGGGCCCTTTGGAGCGATTCGACTGAGGCCCAGGGAGGCGCGATTCGGGCCGGTAACCTGGGCATTGACTTTGTCGGCTACCCGGTGGCATTCGACACCAGCGACGACCGCTCCGACTCCGACACTCCGATAGGCGCTCTGCTCAGCGGAGCGCTGAACGCTGCTGAACCGCTGAATAGCGCTAGCTGCATGGACGCTGTTGATGGTCCTGATGCCCACACTGCCAATCTGAACTATGAGGGCGACTTTCCGTGGCACGCGGTGCCGGGAGATGAGGTGACAATTGCCTATCCGTTCGCTGTCTACCTTGAGGGTGACAACATGGTGGCCAACCTGACGCTCAAAGCACCGAGCGGCGCCCTTAGTGGCACCGACATCAACGTGCATGAGGACATTCTAGATAGTACTGGAATTACGGTGACCACGTGGGCCGAGGGCGAGGCGTACGGCTCGCCTTTCACTATCGACGATACCAACTTCGACGACCTCTTCGACGGTACTGGTCTGACGGTGGCCAGGGTGCAAGCGGATTCCGAAAACGATGGTGATGATGACCCAGAGGACCCGGACGACCCGACTTCCCCGAACATTCCGATCGTTTCCTTGGTGCAAGTTCCTGATTCTGGTGATCCGGTAGTCGCGAACGTTTGTGTGTTGCTGACCGTACCAATTCCAGACTGGGAGGACACTGACAACGTTCGTGCGGACATCGTGTTTCTGAGGGACGCCGCGGAAAAGCGACTGCAGTTCTTCCTTGAGCAGACCCGCACGGCGGGCGTGGGGTTGTTCGAGTAGCGAACCTGAGTTGAGCGCTGGCAGAGACGGCCGGCGGCGGCCCAAATGGGTCGCCGCCGGCTCGTCCCTGGCCATTTTCGCTCTGCTGGCCATGGCGCTCAGCGCCAGCACGCCCATGGCCTGGGCCGATGACGAAACCCCCATACCAGACGCTTTGACCGCCTATTGGGACGGGCCAACGCTGAATCTGGACTGGCGGGGGAATACGTACACTACGGCATCGGGCACGTTTGTGGGCAGGCCGGTGGCCGTGCCGGGAGACCAAAGCAAGCGGACCCTGAAGGTCCGTAATGACGGTCCGTGCGCGGCCATCTTGACGGTCGAAGTGGTCGAGTCAGCTGTTACCGTGCCCAACGATTCGGTCAACCAGTCGATAGCGGACATCATCCGGTTGCGTTGGGACATATCCGGGACGCGCGGCTCGGACGTGTTCGCTTCGATTCACGCCAGCGCACCGCGTACGTTGGCTGCGGTGCCAGTCGGTGCCGGACAGGTGGTGCCCGTCGCTTTAGGATACGAATTCCCTATCGATGCCACCGGCGGGAAGAACGGCGGATTCGCCTCGACCGAATTGAGTTTTGGGGTGCGCCTGACCCTGCGGGGCGACTACTGCGCCACCCAGGCGCCGCATTCCAATCCTCCTTCGCCAACGCCCACGGATGATCCAGGTACTGGTCAACCGCCGGGGTCAACCTCCAGCCAACCCGCGGGCGGGCAAACTGGTGGAGGTAGCAGCGGTGGCGGGCGGCCCGGTGGCGGCCTGAGTTTCACCGGCTCAGTGGTCGCCGGGATAGTGCTGCCGCTGGCGGTGATCCTGATAATGGTGGGAACGGTGCTGTTCGCGTTTAGGCGGCGGCGCCAACTGAATGGAGAAAGTAATGAGTAAACGCAATTCCGGTGTTCCGGTGGATCCGCTTGCGACCGTTGATACGGAAGCGGCGGCCATAGCTCCGCGTAAGCGCGGCAGCTATGTCACCGGCTTTACGCGGGGATTTGTCTCTGCCTTCGGCACGGTGGTCATGGTCTGCCTGCTGGCTTTAGCTGTGGCGATTGGCGCGATCCCGTTCGCGACTCACGGCAAGGCCCTGGCTGTTCTGTCCGGCTCGATGGAGCCGACCTTCTCCCCGGGCGACCTGATAGTGGTGAAGGGGGTTGATGACCCATCTTCAATCCCCATCAACACGATCGTCACGTTCATGCCCAGCCCAGATGACCCCACCCTGATCACTCACCGGATCACCGGCAAAGCATCCAATGCGGATGGCTCCGTTTCCTATGTCACCCAGGGCGACGCGAACGGCGCCGCCGACCCGCCCATAGAAGCCCGCCAAGTCCGCGGTATATACATGTTCAAGATCCCCAAGCTGGGTTATGTTTCCAACTGGATAGGAGGCGAATCCCGGGTGGCGGTAGTCGCCTTAGGGATCGCTCTTCTGGGCTACGCCGCTTATCAGATTCTCTTCGCCCGCCGGGGCGCCAAGGAGAAGCTGGAGGAGGGCCAGGCGGATGATTCTACGGGAGCGCCGGATAAAGCGCCCGGCGGAGACATCGGAGCAGAGCCAAGCGACGGCTCTCCGGCGGGCGAAGACGCCACGTAACTCCCGGGTCAGGCGGTGCTGACGGTCTATTCGCTGACGGTTCCGGCCGGAAGATCTGGGGGCGCCAGCGGCGCGAGTGGCGCCGGAGTGGTGCGCAGAGCTGGGGCCGCTGCCGCTTGGGCATTGGCCGCGTCCTGCCAGGCGAGCACCGCTGCCCCCACAATCCCGGCGGTATTCCGCAGGGCGGCGGGCACAATCTTGGGCCGCAGATCCAGCAGCGGTAAGAACTTTTCGTGTTTGCGGGAGATTCCGCCTCCTAGCACGATCAGGTCCGGCCACAGCAGCTTGTCGACCTCAGTGAAGTAGCGTTGCAGGCGGCGGGCCCATTTGGCGTAAGACAACCCTTCGCGTTCCTTGGCGGAGGCGGCCGCCCATTTCTCGGCGTCCTTGCCGTTGATGGTGATGTGGCCCAGTTCAGCGTTAGGCCAGAGTTTGCCGGCCGTAATCAGGGCCACACCAATGCCGGTACCCAGAGTCATCACCGTTACGGTACCGGGGTGGTTCTTAGCGGCGCCGAAGGCCACCTCGGCGTACCCGGCGGCATCGGCGTCATTGACGACTGTCGTGTTGCGGCCGGTACCCTGGCGGACCGCCTCAGCTAGGTTCACGCCCACCCAGGATTGGTCCAGATTCGCCATCCAGGGGACCACCCCAGACAGGATTGGGCTGGGGAAAGACACACCCACCGGAAGGTTCTTGTCAAGATCAAAATGGGCCAATAGCTGGGCGATCACTTCGACGACGGCCTGGGGCGTGGCCGGCTGCGGGGTTAGGATCTTGAAACGTTCCTCGGCCAGTTCGCCGGTGTCCAAGTTGACCGGTGCGCCTTTGATGCCGGAACCGCCAATGTCTACACCGAACGCGAGCTTCTGGACCATGGTGCGCCTCCTTGGATTGTGCTGTATGTCTGACCGGGCTGTGTGTTGGCGGCGGGGCCGCGTTCCGGGCCCTATCTTCGCACATTGGCGACCGCTCGGGTGGCTAGGCGCTGGCAGTGTCTGGCCTATGGGCCGGCCGCGGGAGAGGTAGCCTGGGCCGGTGCTGATTACCGTGACCGATCCGCTGGACCCCCGCCTGGAGATGTATGCCAAGCTGACCGACAAAGCTCTGCGCCGCCGGATGGAACCAGAGCGGGGCTTGTTCATGGCTGAATCTGCCGAGGTCATTGGCCGCGCGCTTGATCATGGAATTGAGCCGTATTCGCTGCTGATGTCCCCGAAGTGGGTGAGTATTCTGAGCCCGCTATTGGCCCGGCTCGATCCGTCGGTGCCGGTCTATGTCGGGGCGGAGGAGGTCCTGCGCGGCGTTACCGGTTTTCATGTTCACCGGGGCGCGATTGGTGCCATGCGGCGCCCGGAGTTGCCCGCTTGGCAGGAGGCCGTGGCGGGCGCGCGTCGGGTCTGCGTCATTGAGGACGTGGTTGACCACACCAACTTGGGAGCGATTTTCCGTTCCGCGGCCGGTTTGGCGGTCGATGCCGTGTTGGTCACGCCGCGTTGTGCTGATCCGCTTTATCGCCGCTCCGTCCGCGTCTCCATGGGGACGGTGTTCCAGGTGCCGTGGGCACGGATCGGTCCTTGGCCGGCCGCCCTGGATGAGCTTAAGGCCGCAGGTTGGCATGTGGCGGCCTTCGCGCCGGCCGCCACGGCGGCGCCCCTGGACCACTTCGCCGCCAGTTTGCCCAGCAAGTTGGCTCTGCTGGTTGGCACCGAGGGCGACGGCCTGACAGCCCATGCGCTGGAACTGGCCGATTCGGTGGTATCTATTCCAATGGCGGCGGGAGTAGATTCGCTAAATGTGGCGGCGGCATCGGCGGTGGCATTCTGGGCCACCCGCTGAAGGTGCCCAGCGAAGGGGCCCGGTGAGCGCGGTCATAAGAGAATCAGGCTCGACCCGGTCTGTGGTCTGTTCAGGCCTTCCTGGGCGTTTAGACTTGGGCAGGAATCTACGGCGGGACACCAGTCCACGCTCTCGAGAAACGAACTGAAGGAAGGGTCTGGGGCGATGGCGGGATGGCGGGAAGGCACAAGTAGCGAGACACAGGACGACTTAGACACCCTGTTGGACGGGTCCCTGGGATTAGCTACCCAGCTCCTATCAGTAACCGTGACCAGTACCGGGCTGTCGCGATCACCGCTCGTGTGCTCCTGACAATGAATGATGGCTCGCCTGTCAACGCGGTACTGGTCCGGCTAGACCACAAGGAAGGACCAGCCCTTGACGTTTACGCTCCCTACACACTCAAGGGACGCCGACGCAAGGTCG
>JAIRXP010000010.1 GCA_031268215.1 Bifidobacteriaceae bacterium
ACCTGGGGCGGGGGTGGCGCCCGCTCCTGCGGGCTGCGCGCGGGGCCCGGCGCCGGGGCGGCTGCCCCGCACGCCGCTGTCTCCGGGGCTTTGAACAGGGTTCTGGGAGGCCGCCATCCAGTCTGTCGGCACATTGGCGGCGCCCGCTGCCGCCCCGGCGCCGTCTTGACTGGGCTGGCTGGTGAGTTCTTCGCCCGGCCCTTTGGCCGGTCCCTGGGCGGGGCTCCCGAAGGCCTCGGCTTGGCCCGCCACCGTTGATCCGGCCCCTGGCCCCGTATCTGCTGCCGAGTCCACGCCGCTGGGTTGAGCCCCGGACCACGCCGGCCCGGCCATCCGTTCCCAACTGCGGTTCGGGGCCGCATGGCCCAAATCAACTCTTGGCGGCTCGGCCACGGCCGGCTCAGCGGCCTGGGGCGCCGGCTCCACGGTCTGCGCCGGGGCGGACCTGCCGAACCAGCGCCGTTTCGGCTTCTTGGTGGCACCGGCGCTGGCAGCGTCAGTCTTAGGCGCCACGGGCGCGGGCTCCGCGCCTTCCGTCGTGGATGTGACGGGCCCCGCATAGGTCCGGGTTAGGCCATTGACGGGCGCCTCCAGATCGCTGGCGCCGGCCGTCATCGGGACTGGCCCGGCCGCCAGAGCCTGTGAGGCGCTGAAGACCGGTTCCGGCGGTGGGGGCTCGCCCGCGCCACTCTGTATCAGCTCCCCTGGCTCAGGCAGCGCTAACTCCCCTGTCCCAGGCCGTGTCAAGTCCCCTGTCCCGGACAGTGCCGACTCCCCTGCTCCAGGCAGTATCGGCTCTCCTGGCTCGGGCAGTATCACTTCCGCCGTCGCGGACAGCGCGGTCTGGTCTGCCCCGGACTTAGGCGCCTCGCCTGGTTCAGGCTGTGCTGTGGTACTAGCGGCGTCGGGGCCGCCTACGGAGATGTCCCCGGCCGGCCCCTGCGCGCTAAGTACGTGAACGGCATCGGCCGTGTCCGCCACCGGCTCCTCAGCCGCCTCTTCCAAAGCGAAGCCGGTCACGGCGCCCTCCATCAGCCCAATGGGCGGAAGGTCCAACCCCAGCGGCACTGGAGCCGGTACCTCAACCTCAGGTTGAGGTACACCCTCAAGTTCTAGTACAGCCTCAGGCTCGGAGGCCGTCCCGTCCGCCCCAACCCGCAGGTCCGACAACTCGACCGGTTGTGACTCCTGGAACGTCCCACCTGGCGCCGGCTTCGCTTCCGCCAAGACCGCATCATCCGAAACCGGTACCGGATCCGCCGCCGCTGAGGCCGCTGCCGCCGCACTGAGGGCGGCGTCCACTTGATTGACGGCGTCCGGCTGTTCCATGGCACTGACCTGGTTGGTTCCATCCGCCGCCTCAGACGCCTCCGCCAAGCCGACTGCGCCACCGCCCAACCCCGGCGGCAACTCCCCCGGTAACAGCGGCTGTGCGTTGGCCCCGCCAGCGGGACCAGCCGGGCCGGCCTTCGTCTTGGCCTTGGCGCGGGCGCCCGCCGCACTCGGTGCTCCACGCCCAGTCACCATCATGGCCGCTCCAGCCAGAGCCAGCACGCCGCCCAACAGGACTCCCGGCCAAAGGAAAGGCACCGAGACCGTCTGCTGCCACGTCATCGTGACCCGGACGCCTTCCATGGTGACCTTCTCGCCTTCGGTGCCAGCGTTCGCCGGAGCGACGACCAGCGACCAACGGCCTTCCTCAGCCTTCTGCCACTTGACGGAGCCGCCCCTTTCGTATTCGCGCGAGACGATCCACAAATCCGACCCAGCGGCGCTGGCCAGCGGTTCGTCCGATCCGCTCTCGCCAACGGTAAAGTCCCGGCGGCTGGCGAATCCCGTCAGATGCTCAGCCGGCGAATCCGCCACCCAGGCGATCACATCCGTGTCCCTACCGATGGCCATCACCATGGGGCGGTCTGAATCCACCTTGATCTCAACCGAGTCGGCCTGGGCCTCCATCACTCCGGGGTCCGCCACTAGGGCCTGAGTCGCCGCGTCCACCTCATGAACGGCGCTAATCTGTTCCGGCGGGCGCCAAACCGTCGCCGAACAGACGGCTAGCCCTACTGACACCAGCCCAATGCCCAGAACGGTTGGGGCGAGCCAACGTCCTATACCAGTCATGATCTCCTGCATCGCGGTTGCCTACAGTTCAGTTGCTTACCCTAACGGTTGACCCACCTAGGCTTCCAACTGGGCCCTGCGCGGACCGGTGCCTGGTGATTGCAATTACTCGGTTCCCGGCCTGATCCGCCCATCACTAGGCTAAAATTTGAGCTTGTAAATTGCCGGGGCTCCCTGGCGCCCGTCCATGGAGGTTTCAGTGTCTGACTATGGGTTCCCTAGCGCAGTTCGGGGGTACGACCGCCAGGCCGTTGACAAGCAGATTGGCGCCCTTGACCAGGGGCTCAGCACCGCCCAAGCACAAGTTGAAGATCTAGAGAAGCGGATCGCCGCGCTGGAAGCCGAGCTGGTCGAGGCCAAGCGCCAGCTAAGCGAGACCGAACGTCCTACTTACTCCGGGCTGGGCTCACGGATCGAACAGCTAATGCGATCCGCTGAGGAACAGTCCGTAGATGTCCTCAACCAGGCCCGGTCCCAGTCCTCCGCCTTGCTGGCCCGCACCAAACTTGAGACCGACCAGCTCAGAGCCAAGGCTGAGAACGAAGTCGCGGAGATGTTGTCCACTGCTCGGCGGGAAGCCGAGGAACTCCAGACAGTGGCCCAGTCGGAGGCGGAAGCAGAGTTGACCAACGCCTCACGCCGGGCGGAAGAGATGGTTGGATCGGCGGAACGCGAAGCCGTCCGGGTGATGAGCAACATCGCCTCTGAAGAGGCGGATCACCGCGCCTCCCTGGAACGCGAACTCGCCGCGCTGACCGCCGCGGTTGACAGAGAGACCACAGAGCTGCGCGCCAACGCCCAGCGGGACGCCTCGGAACTGCGCGGTTCAGTGGCCGTTGAGGTGGCCTCGCAGCGGGAAGACGCCGAACGCTACTCCACCCAGTTGCGTTCAGCGGCGGATCAAGAAACCGCCGCCCTGCGGCTGACCGCAGACCAAGAGACCTCACAACTCCGGGCAGAAGCCGAGGAGTACGCCGCGGAAACTCGTGCGGACGCCAAGCGAGAGGCCCAAGAAATCAGGTCAGTAACGGACGCGGACACCGCGGAACGCCGTTCAGCGGCGGACCAGTACGCCCAGCAGGTCCGCTCCAACGCCGACCAATACGCTCAACAGTTGCGGTCAGACGCGGAACAGTACGCCCTCCAGATCCGGTCTGAAGCGGAGCACTACGCGCAGCAAACCAAATCGGACGCGGAACAATTCGAACGAACCACCCGCGCTGGCGCCGAACAGTCCGCCCAAGAGTTGCGAACTTCCACTGAGCGCGAGGCCACCGAGCTGCTCTCCTCGACTAACCGCGAAGCGATCGAACTCAAGGAGTCATCTGACCGCTACGCCGCCCAGACCCGCGCCGAAGCCGAACAGGCCGCCGCCGTGCTAACCGAAGAGGCGCGAACGCGAGCGGAAGAATTGACCACCCGGTCCGAACGCGAGGCCTCAACGGTGTTGGCAGAGGCCAAAAAGCAAGCCGCTGCTTTGACCGAACGAGCCGAGGAGTGGAAGGCCGAATCTGAGATCGAGATCGCCCAGCGCCTGGAGGCCGCCGAGGCCGCCAACACCGAACGCTTCGAGGCCTCCAAGGCCAAAGCGGACCGTCTGATCGCTGAGGCCAACATCCGGGCCGAGGAAGCCGAAGAGCGGGTGGCGCAGGCCCTTTCCCGGGCGGAGAAGCTGCGGCATGACGCGGACCAGCAAGCCGCCGATTTGCTCGCCAACGCCCGCCGCAACGCTGACCGGGTTCTCCAGGACGCGCGTTCATTCGCTGAGCGGACTTTGTCTGAGACGGTCGAGGAATCCGAACGCGAGCGCATTTCGGTTCAGCGCCAAGTCGATGACCTTAACCGGCAGCGCGAATCGATCACCGGCTATCTAGAGGAGTTGCGTGGGCTGCTGGGCGCAGCGCCGTTGACCAGCATTGAGGCGGCGCTTGAATCGCCCAGTCTGGACCTGCTGGGCCCGGACGTGCCCGCGGCCAGCGAGCCCGGTCCTGATGCTCCGGGATCTGATCTGTCCGGTCCCGCTACGGCCGGCAGTGAGTCCGCTCCGGCGACCCGCCAACCCAGCCAGGGCCGCGACGAAGCGCGGTCTGAGTTCGCTTACGTTGAACTCGCCTCGGTTGAGCCTTTGTACGATGCCGTCGTGGCGGCTGAGTCAGATTACGGCAAGCCCGCCCGCCCCAGGTCCGCGATCCTAGGCCCACCGCAGGGCGCCGTTGCAGAGACTGAACCCATATACGTCGAGGCGGCCTATGCCGCCGCCGTCGCCCCGGCCTACGAAGAGGTAACTTACAATCCCGAAGCTTCGGAGCCTCCATCCACCGGCGATCAAGAAGGAGAATCCGCAGTACCCGAAGTACCGGACCCAGACCCCGCTCGAGTCACCCAGACGGAGTTGATCACTGAGGCTAAAGCCCGTGAGATCGCTTCCGGACAGGGTCCGGCTACCTGATCCGGTCCAATGACCAGCGAACCGCGCACCGCCGGTCTCGAAGCGGCGCTCGCCCAAACCAGAGAATACGCCCAGGAACTGATCGCGCGGGGCCGGGTCTTGGCAGCCGAACTCGACCGCACCCGTGCCCAACTGACGGATCACGCTTGGCGGCAGCCAGGACGGCTCCAAAGCCACGTCACCGAATTCGCTTCGGTCCTCGAAGGCGAGGTGACCACCGGTCTCGCGGCGATCAAGAAGCAGGCAGCTGCAATCTCTGAACAAGCCGATGCGACAGCGCTGCGCGAATTGCAGATGGCGCTCCATTCAAAGGAAACACTGCTGGGCCTGGCCGCCCGGGAGGTCGAGGAACTACTGGCGGCCAGCGAACAGGCCGCGGAATCCATCCGGACTAATGCCCAGAACCGTGTTGACACGATCATTAGGGAAGCCAACGGACGCGTCGCCCAGTCACTGGGCGTAGCTCAGGCCGACGCCGAGAAGCGACGCCAAGCTCTGGCGCGGGAATCCGAGGCGTTGACCGAGAGCCACCAGCGCGAAGCCGAGACGATCCGGGCGGGGGCCCGCCGCGAGGCCCAGGAAGTGCTTGACCAAGCCAAGCGTGAGACGGATGAGTTGCTCAATTCGACGGCTGGTGAACTGGAAACGCTGATCGCCACCGCTGAGGCGGAGACGACCGATCTGCGGGCCCGGACCGAAGCGGAAGTGGAGCACCTTCTAGCGCCCGCCCTGGCAGACGCTGGCCAGCTCCGGTCCAGCGCCGACCATGACGCCGGAGAACTCTTGGCCGCGGCCCGCTCCGATGCGGACCACCGGTTAGCTGAGGCCGAACTCTACGGCAGTGAACGCCGCAACCGCGCCGCCGCCGAGGCGGGCCAGACCCGCTCCGACGCCCAGGGTGAGACAAGAGTGCTGCGAGCCAAAGCCGAGGCCCACGCGCACTCGGTCCGCGAAGAGGCTGATTCTGAAGCCTCGCTTAGGCGCTCCGGGTCCCTGGCCTACGCTGCCCAGCTCCGTGAAGACGCCGAACGGGATGCCTCAGCCCTGACTAACACCACCCGCATTGAGGCCAGCCACGTTCGCGCCGATGCTCAACGCGAGGCGACGGCCACGCGCCTCCAGGCCGATCAGCTCGCCCAGGAGCTGGCCTCCAAAGCCCGCACTGACGCCGAACAGATCGCCGAGGCCGCCCGTGAACAATCCGCTGCCACGGTGGCAGACGCCCGGGCCGAGGCTGACCGCCTGCTCAGTGCCGCCCGTGATGCGGTATCCCGCATCGAACAGGACATAGCCAGCCGCACCGAGGCGAACCTGACGCAACTGGCCGAGGACCGCGAGCGGTCCATCGAAGAAGCCGACCGGATGCTGATAGCACCGGCCGAACAACGCGCCGCGGCCACACAGCGGTTGCTGGAGGCACAAGAACAAGCGGCCCAGATCATCGCTCGCGCCGATGATCACATCCAGGTCCTGCTGCCTGGCGCCAAACAAGAAGCGGACCAGATCGTGGCCCACGCCAACGTGGAGGCCGCCCAGACCATGGACGGCGCCATCGCCCAGTCCGAGAAGCACCGGCAGATTAGCCAGTCACGGGTCGACCGGTTGGAAGCCCAGCGCCAATCGCTTGATCTGTACTTAGCCCGCCTGCGCCGCCTGGTGGCGCAAGACCTCAGTTCTTAGCCTGGTGGCGGTTCCGGAGAGCCTGGTGGGCAGGCTGGCCCTTCGCCGGCCTCGCGCCCTCATGCCTAGCAAACAGACGGGCTGCCAGCCAACGGGCTAGCGGGCTAGCGGGCTAAGCGAGCATCCGGCGGTAAGACTCCCGAATGACTCGGGCCATGAAGTTCGGCGTTTCAAGCGGGCCCAGATGGCCAATCCCAGCCGCCACCACCAGGTTCGCTGTCGGGCCAATCCCATCCGTGATCGCCTCCGCCTGGGCCACGGAGGCGAATTGGTCCTCCGAGCCCGCTATCACCGTGGCGGGCAGGCCACTGGCCCGCAAAATGGGCATGGCGTCATCGCGCCCGGCCATGGCATCCGCCGCCCAGGCGACGCCGCCGGGGGTCGCCTGATCAATCCAGTGTTCCACCGTCTCTACCAGGCCCGGTTGGCTGGCCTGGCTAGCGGGAGAGATCATCTTGGCCGCCATGGGCGCCAAGACCTCCGCAGAACCCATCTCCAGCACTGCGTGGGCCGTCCGCAAGCGAGCGGCGCGAGCCTCGGGGTCATCTGGGGCCGCCTTAGTGTGCATCAGCACCACCCCGGCCAGCAACTCAGGGGCGTCCTTCATGACACTCATGGCCACATGGCCGCCCATTGAAATGCCACCCAGGACGGCTCGACGTACCCCCAAAGCTCGGAGTGATTCGGCCACAGCCAGCCCGGCCGCCCGGATGGAAACTGGTTCAATGGCGGGGCTGAGACCGGCTCCCGGCAGATCAATCGTCAAGATGGGCAGTTCCGGCAGGTCTACCAGCATGGGCCCCCACATCAGTGAACTGAGCGGGAAGGCATGCAACAGGACCAAGGGCACAGCGCCGCTGGGCACCACCAGAGCGTCAGGCGCATCGGCGGATCGTTCGGCTGGTGAGAGTCGCGACGTGTCATCATCCTGAGCCCATGAATCGTGGACGGGCTGGTCCAGGACCGAGGTCCCCCGCAGTGTTCCCGAACCCCGTACCGCCAATAGCGACATTGTCTATGCTCCTGTTCTTCGGTGGCCGGACCGGCGGCCAGACCGCTGGCCGGCGCTGCCGACCTGGCCAAGTACCGGTCAACTACTCTCCCAGCGAGACTACTCTGTCCGCGTGCCCACCATAGGTTTCGCTGGGGCCATCCCATGTCGTTGGCAACGGCCCAAAGCCCGGGCGGACCACTTCGACGATGGCGTCCAAGACCTGCCGGACAGCCTTCTCCCCGATCCATAAGTGAACGGCGTCCTTACCCTCAATGACCTTGGCCGTAGGCACCATGGCGAAGCGGGCCCGGGCCTGCGCCGGGCTCAAGAATTGATCCCTTTCCGGCACCAGGGCGGTGACCGGCTTGCGAGCCGCCGCCCATTGGATCAGATGCTCCGACCGGGTGCGCTTGAGCGGCGGGGACAGGGCGATCACGCCCTCAACTGGCAGGCGGGCGCCATGCATCAGTGCCAGTTCCGAACCGAAGGACCAGCCGGTCAGCCATGGCCTGGGCAAGTCCATCTCCGAAGCGTAGGTGACCACAGCACTCACATCCAGGCCCTCGGCGTTGCCGCCATCAAACGCGCCTTCCGAACAGCCCAGTTCTGAACAGGTGCCACGGGTGTTGAACCGGATCACCGCTAGGCCGGCCAACGCCGGCAAACGCCAGGCCGCCTTGCGCAGCACATGTGAGTCCATTGACCCGCCTTCAGTTGGCAAAGGGTGAAGCAAAATGAGGGTTCCTCGGACCGGCTGGCCACCCGGCGGCAGTGAGAGTTCTCCAACCAGCTTGGTGCCGTCTGAAGCCGTGACGGTGAAGGGACAGCGTTCGGCCGGCAAAATGGTCTGTGCCCCAATTGGCTTGAGCACCGTGTTCTCCGCTGCCGCAGCCTCCACAGAGTTCCCCGCTGCCGCGGCCTCCGCCGCGGCGTCAGTGCCCGCGCCCAGTGTCATGTCTTCGTTCCATCCTCGCCACCGGCGTCAGTGCCAGTCCCAGCGTCAACGCCAGTCCCAGCGCCGCTTTCCTCGGCGGGACCAGTCCGATGCACCACCGGCCGCATGATCAGCCAGGACAGCCACAGCAGAGCGACAAATGGCGGCGCGCCCATGGCCAGTTTGACAGTTCCGAGCAGGGCCACCTGGCCGGGAGCCGAGCCCGCGAAATACAGCGGTAGCTGAACCGCCAGGCGGGCCGCGAACAACGCCACCATCAGCCAAGTGGCCCAAGCTCCCCGGCGCACAAACTCCCGATCCTCACGGAAGGTCTCCAGCCGTCCAGTGGCCAGCGCCGCCACCACAGCCACCGCCGGCCAGCCCACCAGGATTGAAATCAAACAGCCCGCCAGATAGCCGCCATTGATCCAAAGCCCCGGAGCATAAAAGCCCTCAGCCTTGCCGCTAACCAAAGCCCAAACAACGCCCAAGGCGATACCGCCCAGCGAAGACACAGCCCCCATCACTGAGGACCGGCCAATCAGCCGGGCCACGGCCAGGACCAAAGCCAACCCAAAGGCCGCAGCTAGCGGCGGCCACAAGGATGGCACAATCACGTAGACCACCACGAAGGTCAATCCCGGCAGGACTGACTCGATCATTCCCCTGACGCCGCCCATCGCGTCAGCGAATGAGAACTCCTCCGCCACCACAGACTTCAGGCCCCGCTGGCTCTCCGGCGCGGTCATGACGCGGTCAATTCGCCGGCCCCACAGGGATCAGCTCGTAATACGGATCACGCATCACCGCCACCCCGCCTTCCATGGCAACGCGACCCTCGCAGAGCAGGCGCCGGCCCGGTTCCAGCCCCAGGATTTGCCGCTGGCCAATCCAGATCACTTTCAGTTCCCCGGTCGAATCCGCCAGTTCGGCCTCGAACATGGCGCCAGGCCCACGCGGCCCAATCGCTATCGACTTGATCACCCCGGCGACACGCGCGTTCCGCCGCGGCTCAAGCGTCCCAATCACCTGGGTGCCTTCACCCGCCGCCGAGCCCACTAACGCACCTCGGTGATCTCAGGTCCGCGCTCCAGCAGATCAGTTGGCCCGGAGCCATCGCCGGACGGCGCATCATCCAGAGAATCCCCCGCCAGCCCGGGAACTTTCAGCGGCAGAGCCTCACGCGGCGGGCGCGCCTCATCACCGCGAGCCACCACCACACCAGCGAACAGATCCTCAATCTCCGCGGCGGCGGCCTCTTCACGGACGGCCTTCCCGGCCAGCGTGCCTCGCAGCAGCCAGCGTGGGCCATCCACACCAATGAACCGGATCACCTGTTTACCGGTCCGCCCTTGGGCCGTAGTGGTGGGCATCTCCGCCAACAACTCAGGGCCAAAACGTCCCATCGCCCGCTTCGTCTTGCCGCCCTGTTTGGCCAGCTTCCCCTCAAGGTCCGCGATCATCTCTTCCCAGATGCCCAGAGTCTTGGGCGCCGCGAAAGCGTGCAGCGCCATCTGTGACCCGCTCTTCTGGACGGTCAAGGTGGTGGGCTGTGGGCTCCCTTTGTCACCACCCAGCGTCACTTTCAGGCCTGCCCGCAACGGCAAGCGGATGGCACCGAAATCGACCAAACCGTCAAGGCTCGGCCGCTCAGATTTGTCATACGGTCCCGATGCCGCCTGGTCGCTTTGGCCATCGCCGTCAAGTTCGTCATCCGCTTCGCCGTCCGGCCGGATGATCTGACCGCCGCGCGCCTCAGCGCCGCCGACGTCACTATCCTCACTGCCCCGGCGTCGTTTAAACAGAGCCATCATCATTCCTTTCCTGGCTTGGGCGCTCGCCCAGCCGAGGTTTCGTTCGCCAGCCCGGTCGAACCAAAGCCGCCCTCACCCCGGGCTGTTCCGGGCAGACGTTCAGTCTCAATCAACCGAGCCCGTGCGACCCGTTGGATCACCAACTGGGCAATCCGGTCCCCGCGCCGGACCGTGAACGGTCCGGTCGGATCGGTGTTGAGCAGCGTGACCTTGATTTCGCCGCGGTAACCCGCGTCAACCGTACCCGGCGCGTTAGCGACGGTCACACCGTACTTGGCGGCCAAACCGGAACGCGGGTGGACCAGACCAACGTAGCCGTCCGGTAGGGCCAGACTTAGCCCCGTCGGTATGGTCACCCGGCCTCCAGAAGGCGGCAAGACGGCATCGGCGGATGCGAAAAGATCCATCCCCGCATCACCCGGATGGGCGTACGCAGGCAACGGTAAGCCCCTATCCAAGCGGGTGACCAGTACCTCAACAGTGGCGCTCACGGTGATTCAGCCTACGTCATGGCCGGGTCCGGTCAGGTAGCGCACTCCAAACAGATCAGCGAGCCGTCTTGGTCGGCGGACGCTAACTGCGAAATGTGATGCACCAGGAAGCACGATGAGCACATGAACTCATCGGCCTGCTTGGGAAGCACACGGACGGAGAGCTCCTCGTCCGAGAGATCGGCGCCAGGCAGCTCAAAGCCTTCCGCGGCGTCAGCCTCATCCTCGTCCACCACCGCAGCGGATTTCTCCGCACGGCGGGCCTTGAGCTCCTCCAAGGAGTCCTGGCCAAGGTCCTCTTCGTTCTTTCTGGGGGCGTCGTAATCGGTTGCCATCAGTCCTTCGGTCTCGTCTCGTCGGCGGTTATATGGGGCTCGCATGGAACACCCATTGCGGGCGGTTTATTCCGTGTCAGAACGCGCGACAGGGTAGCACGTCAAAGGGGTGCGGTGTGGACATTTCTCAAATCTGGCGCATTCGGCGTGTTCAACCGACCGGCGGACTGAGTGTTACGACCTGGTTCCGCGCCCCTCGGACTTGGGGCGCGCCGGAGCTGATCGCCCGCTTGACGACCCACCTATGACAAGCTCATTGGGACCGAGATGACGCCGACGGGTGTCATCGAGCCGCGCCGGCTCGGTGCCGGCCAGCCACTGGCGCCAGACCGGCGCGGCCTAAGCATTGGCTGGCGCCCGCGCGAAAGGCCTCTATTGGGGCAGGGACCGTGGGTAGCGCGGGAAGGACACTGATGAACGATCTGACGTTTGAACGGGCCGACGGCGACAGCCTGATCTGCGTCGATGAGTCCGGCGCGGAATACTCCGTCGGAATCACCGACCAACTGAAGGCGGCCGTCAACCGGACCCGGGCTGTGGCGGAAGTGGGTGAAGCGCCGGACGTCGTGATCCAGATTCCGGAGGTGCTGCGGCCCAAAGACATCCAAACCTTGGTGCGCGCCGGGGCACAACCTTCCGAATTGGCGGAGGCCTCCGGCTTGGACCCAGAGCACATCAACCGTTACGCCGCTCCAGTCCTTGATGAACGCGACTTCGTGTCACGCCAGGCGCGGGCTTTGCCGCTGCGGCGCGACCCGGAGGCCCGGTCGTTGGAAGAGTTGGCTTTTCAGCGGATGGCAGAACACGGGATTGATCCAGCGGCTGCCACTTGGGACGCCGTGCGCCAAGTCCAGGGCTGGATTGTGCGGCTCGACTTTGAGGCTCCTTCTGGGCCCGTCCGGGCCCGCTGGCAAGTCGATTTGGCCAGCCGGGCCTTGACCGCGTTGAACGATCAAGCCCATTGGGTGGTCCGTGGCAGCGAGCCTGAATCGCCCATCCCGGCGCTGCGGCATCTCAGCGCCGTGCCAGGCTTCGATGACGGCGAGGACGTTCAAGGTGGGGATAATGGCGACCTGGACCGGGACGAATCTGGCGCTCCCCTGTCCCTCTTGGATGGACTGTCCGGACACCGCGGGTTGCGCCAACCGGTTTCCTTCAACGATGAGACCGGCCCTTTGACCGGTGACGCGGACGTTCTGGAACTCCGTCAAGAACAAGAAGAACAACCGGATTGGCTGACCGGCGGATCCACCGATTTGCCGCAAGTGGGCCGGTGGGATGACCTGGAAACCTACGAAGGCATTGGCCGGCGCACCGGCGCCAGCCCAACCGATGGCTGGCCTACCGGACCAGTCCAGGCCGATATGTGGGAAGACGCCAATCCAACCGACAGCCAAGGCGCTCTGTTTGGCGAAGCGCCAGTGCGCTCCCAGCGCTACTCCAGCCCGTTCTCTCCCATCCTGGATGAACCCGCTCCCCCAATATCCGCACCACAGCCCATCCGCCGGGCGGATCCAGGCCCAGAAACGGATCCCAACATTGAGACCGACCCGAATCCGGAGCCCGTTCCTGACCCACCCCGGGGCCGCACGACGCGTTCCCACGCCAAGCGGTCATCCGTGCCTAGTTGGGATGAGATAGTGTTCGGTTCGTCCAAGACTGACTGAGGTCGTAGCGGGCACCGTGCCTGCGCTAATCTGGCTCATGTGCGCCCGCCATTGCCCCAGTTCGCGTCCGCCGCCTCGAACGCGTTGAGGTCAAACTGAAGGGCACAATCAGCGATCAGAATCGGATATGGAATGCCACCCTTGCCGAGGCGCTCGCCTACTTGGACAACGACGTCGGCAGATACATCGCCAGCTACAGCCCGCTGCCGGCGGTTTCAAACGCCACAAGCAACATCCTGTCTTACCAGTCCGGACTAATCGGCTTCGCCGGCCGTGAAGCCGAGCTTCAGGAGCTAAAGGACTTCTGCGCTTCCGAGGCCCCGGTGTCCTCGCGGGCGGTCACGGCCTCTGGCGGCACGGGCAAGACTCGCCTGGCCTATGAACTCTGCCTGGCCCTGAATGCGGATGGCAGGGACTACCACTTCACCAGGCGGGATTTCTTCAACTCCGATGCCCTTCAGCTGCGCAACTGGTCTTACCCACGGGACCTGCTCCTCGTGGTGGACTATGTTGCCACCGACGCCCAGGCCATAGGCCGCTGGCTTGAAACCCAAAGCCGCTGAAATTCCCGGACCCACAAGCTGCGTCTGTTGTTGCTGGATCGAGCCAGCTTCGCCTCCGCTGCCCCGGGCATGCCGCAGGCGTTAGTCCAGACACGGTTGAGGCCCTGGTGCGACACGCAGACTTGATTGGTCAGGACCGGCGCCGCCCCCCTCTATCTGCTGTTTCTGGCACAAGCGGTGCTCAAGGCTGGCGATTCGGCCGGCTGGAAAGGCTGGTCGCCGCAGTACTTACTCCATCGAAGATTTATGATCATGAACGCCGTTATTTGTCGGCCACGACATGCCAATACCGGACCAGTGCCGCCGAACCGATCCTCGATATTTGGGCCTATGCCACCGCCACCGGGCCAATCACGGACTTGGCCGGCCCTTGTCCCAAGAGTCACTTTCTCCACCAACCAGTGACCCGGGCTGCCGCCCGTTCAGGGATCAGCTTTCAATGGCCAGTTCCGTCCAGAATCACTGCGGCACCGGTGACGCCAAGTCCGCCACAGTCCTCGGAGACGCTCATGAAATCACCGCAGTCCTGTGGGAAGTCGCCAAACGACTGGGAGTCTAATACGAAAGCTGCGCGGACACAGCCGTTGACAAGCGGCCACCGATGCCGCCGGGTCAGTTCAGGAAACTGGGTGGCGGTAACCCCCGGGCAGGTTTGGTTTGTTGAGGGGGTTGCCGGCGTTGGGGTGGCTGGTTGTTTGTTTAGGGTGGTGGGTTGGGTTTGTGGCGGTGGTGGAGGAGTGGGGTTTGTTCCGGGTCGAACCATTTAGGTGGGATCAGTTCCCACAGTCCGTCTTCGCGTAGGTGTGGGATCCAATCAGGTGGACTACCATCCCTGGGAGGCTCAACAAGTCGATGGTGGCTGGCACACAGAAACATAAGATTGTCTAACCGGGTGGCCCCGCCTTTCTGCCAGGGTTGCACGTGGTGGGCTTGACATGCCTCGGGTGACCGGTCACAACCAGGAAACCCACATCCTTTGTCTCGCAGGGTCAGGGCGGTACGGATCGCTGGCGGGATGGTCCGGCTGGTACGGCCTATATCTAAGATCTGTTGTTTCGCTCCGATCACGGCCCGCATGATCGTAGTGTCACACAGGAGGGTGTTGGTTGTTTGAGTGTCTAACAGTTGACCATCAACCATCAACCTGCCCGGGCCACCCTGAGCAACCTCACCCACCGGGACAGTCACCACCACCGTCGCACCACCACAAGGCAAGTTCTTCTGGTTACAGTTGGTGATGTGGCGACAGATCGTGGTCAACGCGTCCGCTTGGGTTTGACGACGACTACTTGGCGGCACACCAGGTGTCCTGGCCTGTTGGGTACGTCGGTCGTGTTCGCTGATCTGTGAGATCACTTGACGAACCAGTTCCCCTTCCAGAGCGGGTAACAGCCCGTTGATGGTGGTGGTCCCATCCGGATGAGTACATATCTTCAAGTACCGGGCTTGTGATGCTCTTCCAAGGTTCCTGGCTGCTTTAGCCTCCATAGCGTCTTGGGCAGTGATGGGTGCTACTCGTTCTAACACTTCTTCACTGGCACGACTCAACACGTCCGATCCACACGTTTCAGCCAACCCAGTCAACAGTTGTTCAGCTTCAAGAGTTTGAACTGGTTCCAGGTCTGAGGGTAGGTCTTTCAACACTCTTGTGATCGCAGATGTTTGAGCGGGGTTGACCCGTCCAGCCAAACCAGCCTGCCTCAACACCCCAAACCTGGCGCTCTGGCGGGCATCTAACACCAGCTGGGAGGCTTGACGACGTGTCAGGTTCGTTTTGACCGTCAACCAGGAGGTCAGTCCACACCGGGTTACCTGTTGACAGATACCTGTCTGGTCGGTTTGGTAAACCAGTTCACGGGTCAACGCTTCACTCATGTTCGTGACACTAGTGAGCCCGGTGATGTGGTCGAGTGTGCCTGGGGTGGCGGTCTGGTTGCAACCAACCTGGATGGCTCGCGCCAACACAGTGTGAGCGACCATGATCAGTTCACCCACGTCCATATTCTGGCCAATCAGATCAGCGACAGCCTTCGTGGTGGGGGTGGTGACTGGTCGATAGTTACTGACCCCCACCGTGCCCGGCGACGACTGACTGACGTGAGGCGTGTGGGCTACACCAGGAATACCCCACCCTGAACCCGCAGATTCTGACAGACTGGATTCTCCGGCAAAGTGCTTCTTGTCGCCTAAGTCATATTCTTCACTGTGGTGGTCGTGGTTTGGGGGCATGATTATAGTTTACTGGCCGGTTGTTCAGGTTTCAAGCTTTCGGCGGTGTCTATCGCGTGTTGGGTGAGTGGTTTCCGTTACGGCAACGAGACAGATTATCAGCGTTACTGAAGGAAAGGAAGATACTGGCTATAGCCTCGCCCCTCCATTTCCGCTTCAGGAATGAAGTCCAGTGCCGCCGAATTGATGCAATACCGCAGGCCACCCAATTCTTCCGGGCCGTCATCAAAGACGTGCCCAAGATGGGCGCCGGATTCAGCGGATCTAACTTCCGTACGCACGCGCCCATAGGAATGGTCCTCAAATTCCGCCAAAGCATCAGCAATGGGACGAGCGAATGCCGGCCAACCGCAACCGGAATCATACTTCTGGGCGGACACGAAAAGGGGCGCACCGCTGGTGATGTCCACGTAAATCCCCGGTTCAAAGGTCTGGTCGTATTCGCCGGTGAAGGGAGGCTCGGTGGCGCCCTCCTGCGTGACGGCGTACTGGACAGGCGTCAGCGCCGCGATGCGGGCCGGATCCACCCCACTCCCAACGCCGGCCGCGGGGAGACTGAGCCGGGCGGCATCGGCCAACGGGACCGTCCCCGCCAACCGGGCGGCCGCCATCTTGGCAGGCGAGATGTGGCAGTAGCCCTCGGGATTCTTGTCTAAGTACCGCTGGTGGTGTTCCTCGGCCGGGACGAAGTTCACCAGCGGACCCGTCTCCAAAGCCAGCCGCTCGCCACACCGGCGCTCAACAGCGGCGATCTCAAGTTCAACCGAAACTCGGTCGGCCGGATCAGTCCAATAGATGCCCGTGCGATACTGGCGCCCAACATCGTTGCCCTGTCGGTCAACCGACAACGGATCGATCACGTCGAACAATTTCTCCAGGTAGAACCGCAGCGGCGCGACCGCCGGGTCATAGACCACGCGGACGGCCTCGACGTGGCCAGAGCCCGCGCAAACCTCCTCGTAATTCACCGGAACGTACCCGGTCCCAGCGACCGGACCGTTGGCGTAGCCAACCTCTGTCCCAAGCACGCCGGGCAGCAGTGAGAAGTACTGTTCAACGCCCCAGAAACAGCCGCCGGCCAAATAGATCTCTTTCGCCATGAAGGCACCTTAGCCGGTGTTGGGAACCGGCCACGTCAATCGTGCGGGAAAATGGGTCATATGACGAACGTGGTGATTATTGGCGGCGGGCCCGGCGGATACGAGGCGGCATTAGTCGGAAAGCAGCTTGGCGGCCAGGTCACCCTGGTGGAGCGGCGCGGGTTGGGAGGCTCCGCGGTGCTGACGGATGTGGTGCCGTCCAAGACTCTGTCCGCCGTGGCGGAAGTGATGACTCGCCTGCGCGGGGCTGGCGACCTGGGCCTGCGGCTCGCGAACGGCTCAGCGGACCTGGCGGCAGCCATCAAAGTGGACATGTCTGAGGTACACAAGCGCATCCGCGAATTGGCGCAAGCTCAAAGCGATGACATAGAGCACCAACTCCTGGCCGAGGGAGTCCGGGTCATCCAAGGCACCGCCCGCTGCGCCACCAAGTCCCTGATCATCGCCTCAGGCGACGGGGGCGACCAGGTATTGCCAGCGGATGTCCTGTTGCTGGCCACCGGCGCCCACCCGCGCGAGTTGCCGGCGGCTCAGCCGGACGGTGAACGCATCTTCACCTGGGCTCAGATCTACAACATGGACACTTTGCCGGAACGGCTGATCGTGGTCGGATCTGGCGTCACCGGCGCCGAATTCGCCTCCGCCTACCGGGCCTTAGGTGTGGATGTGACGCTTATCTCGTCGCGCCACCAAGTCTTGCCCTCGCAAGACCACGACGCCGCGAAGCTCCTCCAGGAGTCGTTCCAGGACCGCGGAATAGTCATCTACAACGATGCCCGTGCTGTCACGGCCAGCCGTCGTGGCGAGGGCGTAGTGGTGGGCTTAGCTGACGGCCGCGAAGTCGAAGGCTCCCATTGCCTGATGGCGGTTGGTTCCATCCCCAACACCACCGGCATTGGGCTGGAGGAGATGGGGGTGGCCGCCAGTCCGTCCGGCCACATACTGGTGGACCGCGTTTCGCGCACGTCGGTCAGGGGCGTTTACGCGGCCGGGGACTGCACGGACGGGTTCGCCTTGGCGTCCGTGGCCGCCATGCAGGGCCGGATCGCCATGTGGCATTCATTGGGCGATGCCGTCACCCCGCTTAACCTCAAAGAGGTCGCCTCGAACGTGTTCACGGCACCAGAGATCGCCACTGTGGGCGTTTCCCAGAAGGAGATCGACTCCGGCGCTGTCAACGCCCGCTCAGTCATGCTCCCTTTGCGCGGCAACGCCAGAGCCAAAATGAAGGGTCTGAGCCAGGGTTTCGTCAAGATCTTCTGCTTGCCCACCACCAACATCATCATTGGCGGGGTGGTTGTTTCGCGTTGGGCCTCGGAGCTGATTCACGCTCTGTCTGTGGCGGTCAAGAACAAGTTAACGGTTGACCAGTTCGCGGAGTCCTTCACGGTCTACCCCTCGCTGACAGGTTCGCTGGCCGAGGCAGCCCGGCGTCTGCACGGCAGCGACGCTGAGGTGATCCTCTACTAAGGAACCACGGTCCGCCCGGCCGTGGGGTTGGTGGTTGGGTCGGTTTTCGAGATGGTTGGCGGTCTGCGGCCGTGGGTCTGGCGCGGCAGTCTAGAGTGGGCTTCCTGTCTTCCGGTACGGCACCAGCCGCATCTGGTGGACAGGAATAGCGTCGCGCCTCCTGGCGTTGTCACAGGCGTAACCAGCGGGGCCGCATCACCTTGAGTGATGAGTACTTGCACCATCCTGGCAAGCCATTAGGTTTGGCTATCCTCATATGGCGCTCCTACCGTTAGCGGCACCAGGCATTTCTTGATGCGAGGAGTCGACGGACATGTTATCCACTAGCCTGAAACGCCTGCTTGGCGGCCCCCGGCCCGCCAAGAGCCCTGAGACAACCCCCCGACGCAAACCCCTCGCCCACCACAAAAGGCGAGTGCCTATCCACCGCGGCCTGGCGGGCCTGATAGCAGCGGCCGTCGCAGTCCCCATACTCGCCCCGATGTCCCGCGCCACCGAACCCCCACCTCCCCCGCCAGAAGTGGTGTTCACCAAAGCGGACATCGCCGACGACTTCGACCCAACCCAAGGACCCCTGCGTGTAGTTGTGTCCTCGACCCCGACACTCGGCTATTTCTTTGACTTTGTGGGAGCCAGCGAAGAATTCGACACTCACCATTTCAACCTACCGCTGGACCAAACCAGCCTCACATTCCAAGGAGACTTCCCAGTCCGGATCGAGATCACCGGCCCGTCACCAGCAGACCTGCCGTTACGAGTGAAGCTGGACAACGTCACCATAGACCAGCCGACCGGCGGGCCAGGATTCGCTTTGACCGGGGACGCGAACGTCCAAATGACCTTAGCCAGCGACACCTCGTTGACCTCCCAGGCAGGCGCTGGCCTACAAGTGCCGTCCGGCGCCCGGTTGTCTATTGCCGATGCCGCTCAATCTCCTGTCACACCATCTTTGACCGCGACCGGCGGGTCCGGTGCCGGGATTGGTGCACAAGGGTCCGGCACCGCCGGGAACATCACCATTGACGGGAACGTGTCCATCTACGCCGAAGCCGGCGGTACTTCCGTGGACACCGCCGGGATTGGTGGTGGGGTGAAGTCTGGGACGCGGACTGTCACGATCAACGGCGGGACGGTTGTGGCTAAGGGTGTGGGCGGCGGCCCTGGGATCGGTGGGATAGCGAACGTCACTATCAACGGTGGATTCGTGTCCGCGACATCTGGCGGCGGTGACCCCGCCACCCCAGCGGTTGGTGGTGTAACCAACACTTTCCGGGTCAACGGCGGCAACATCTACGGCGGCACCGGCCTAGCTCAGCCCAAGAATTCTGCCGGCGATCCGGTCTACCCGGTCTACGCTGCCGCCGGGCTGGCCGGCGTTGACGTTGCGGGCGCGGACTGGCTGGGCCAGACCATCACGCCAGACCAGCGGGCTTGGGATCAGGCGCACGGTGGTGGGTTCCCGGACGACACGCTCAGTGCTGTTTTCTGGGCGCCGGTGGGCGAATACGACACTCTGGGTTACACCAGTTCTGATGGTCAAACAACAGGCGAGTTGGCTGCGAACGTCAAGGCCAACACCGCCCCGTACACGCCGGGCATGTGGGCTAACGTGCTGGCCACGGCCTTGCGGGTCAGCGCGACCGCGGACGGCACCGCGGATTCGGTGACATCGACCAGTTTTGAGTTACGGTTTGACCACCCGGTCCCAGGCTTGACGGCCGCCAACCTGGAGTTGACTAACAGCACCGGCCGGGCATTTCTGGGTGATGCGATCTCAACCCTGGACGGCGGCGAAACCTGGACAGTCCCGTTCACGGACGTGACCAGACAGGGCGACGTGTCGCTAACCATCACCCCGCCGCAAGGGTCGAACGTTGACTACGCGGCGGTGCCGATGCCGCTCAGTTTCACGGTCAACAAGAACCTGGGTTTGATCTCCGGCGGCGTCTCGCAGCGTTACGCTACGCCGTTGGCGGTCGTGACGTTCACCGGTGAGGTGGGCGGCCACTACTACTACAAGGTGGTGGACGCGGACGATCCGTCCGAGATTCCGGCGTCTCCGCAGGACCTGGTGGACCACGCGACCGGTGAGGACACCCTGTTGGATGGCCCCAACAACCTGGTCTTGCGCGGAACCGACCAAGACATGGACAACCCCAAAGCCAAGACGGTCTATTTGACTGGTTACACGTCCGGCTCCCAGGAGTTGACCAGCTTGTACGCCATAGACATGGACCCGGCTGGGGAGTCGGTGACTTTGACCAACACCAACACGGCGGCCGGCCCGGTGCCAATGACCACCACCAGCGCCGACACTTTCAAGATCAACTCCGGCCTGGTCAACACCCCGGACGCGAAGCTCGGCTCGGTAGACGGCTGGTGGGCGGAGCTAAACGGCCTGGACGGCCTGCGGTTCGACACAGATACGATCCTGGCGGACGGTTTGACTGGTGTGAGGTCGCTCGGCGTGTCCGGTGCGAACACCACCCAGGCCGAGCCGCTTGACTTAACCATCCGCAATGTGGCGCTGGCGCCAACTGCCGCCAACACGGCCGCGATCGCCGCCGTCAACCGCGGGGACCTAGCGTTGAACGTAGAGGGCGTGAACACACTGACTGCGCCGACCCAAGTGGCCGGCGTCTCGGTGATCCAGGCGACCGGGGACAACACCAACCGCATCCGGATCACCTCGACCACCGGCGGCCAGCTAACCGCGACCGGCGGGCAGCGCGCCGCCGGGATTGGCGGTAACGTCAACACCGGCGCCGGCTACATAACCATTGACGGCGATGTCCGGGTGATCGCCACTGGCGGGGCAGGCACCAGCAGCAACACTGGCGGAGCTGGGATTGGCGGCGGCGGTGGCGGCGCGACCAGCAGCGGGGGTGGCGCCATGGGCCAGATCACCATTGGAGGCCAAGCCAAGGTTTACGCCAAGACTTCCACCACCACGCCCTACGCGGCAGCGATCGGCGCTAGTCGGTACGGCACTACCGGCAACTATTTGGGCGCCGGAGGCAACTGGGTGCACATCAAAGACCAAGCGGCAATTGTCGGGGCCGTGTGGGGCACGGCAAACAGCCCTGCCGTCGGCGTGCAGGACGCCGCCGCGTCGGTCGGCTCGGTGCGGGTCTCCGGCGGTGTGGTCGGCGCGCAGTACAACGGGACCGGCGCACCCGGGATCGGGACCGGCCCCGGCGGGTCGGTCACCATCACCGGCGGGCTGGTGGCGCCCTTAGGGACGGTGCAGGGCACGTCAGGCGTGTTACGTCCGGTCAACGCCGGCGGCGACCCGCTCTATCCGGTGTATGTGCCGGCGGCCACCGCGGACGGAACCGACCTAACCGACATGGACATAGACTTCGGCGTTGACTATCCGCTGCATACCTTGACCGCGGACCAGCGCGCTTGGCTGGTCGCGTCCGGTAACTTCTTCCCCGCCCCGGGAGCCGTGCCGTTGGCGGACCCGACGGCATCGGCGAACAACACAACCTACCTGGCCGGCCAGGCTTGGCTGCCGGAGGGCTTGTACGGCACGGTCCGGGCAGGCGAGGGCCCGGAATATGATTCCGCCAGAGCCTTGGCCGTGGACGCACGGGCCATAGGTGTGGCATTCGCGGGTTCGCGGACCAACGTGCTGGCCGTGCCTGTAGACCTGTCGGTCACCGCGGACGGCGAAGCCTCCGTGTTGTCCTCAACCGAATTGACGTTCAACCTAGATCCGGCTGCGCCGGGTTTGACGCTCGCCGCGGTGGCACTCACCCCAGGCACGGCGCAGTTCACCACCACCGGCGCCTTGACCAGCGCGGATGATGGCGCCACCTACACAATCGGGTTGGAACCGGAGATCACCCAGGGTGACGCCACAGCCAGTGTCCGGTCGCACGGGTTCTTGGCCCTCCAAGACGCGAGTTTCGAGGTCTACCGCAGCGACATAGTAGGCGTCGCTCCGCTGGACAACGCGGACGGGCGGCGTTTCTTCACGTCGATTCTGGGCGGCGCCAGGTTCTCCTCAACCTGGCGAGGCGAGATGTTCTACCACTACGGTGGCAGCGCCCCGGCCAGCGCCGAAGAGCTGGCCCAGGACCAGGATTCGTTGACTGCGACCACAGTTCTGGGGGAGAACTACGTCCCCGGAGTGATCGACTACACACTGGCGGCCACTCAAGACCAGACCCTGTACGTTGCGGTCAAGGGTGAGAACAGCGCCCTGAGCGACGTGATGACGTTCACCTTCCCGGCCTACACGGGCGACCTGGACTGGTTCGCGCTGCCGGGCGACGCGGCATCGGCCGCTGTGACGCAGACCGTCCAGGACGACGCTTTGCGCTACCGGTTCACGGGCCTCACCGGGGACCTGGAGTGGTTGAACGGCCAGGAAGCGGGACTGGCCAAGATACCAGTCGAACTGGGCGCGGGCTTCAGCGGGAGCCGCACCTACACCGTGGACGGGGCCGGGGTGGCGGACGCGACGGTGCCCTTGCGCCTGAACGGTCTGACAGGCACCGGCTCCACCGGCGGCGCGCCGGTCGGTCTGGCCAACGGGGCCGGGGTGAGCCTGACCGTCGACGGAGCCAACGCGCTGACCGGCCCGGCCAATGGAGCCGGGTTGAGCGTTCCGGCTGGGACCCAGATCACGATCGCTTCGGCCACCGGCGGCGAACTCAGCGCCACCGGAGGCTCCTATGGCGCCGGGATAGGCGGCGGCAACACCGCCAGCGGCACTGTGGTCATAGCCGGCAATGCCAGAGTGTGGGCCACCGGCGGTACCCGGTCCGCCGGGATTGGCGGCGGCTGCTCCAGCAGTAGCGGCTGCGCCGCCCGATCGACCACCATTCGCGGTTCGGCCCAGGTGACGGCCGTAGGCGGCCAATACGGCTCCGGGATAGGCGGCGGCTACTACGGCGGCGGCGGGACCACCGCCATCACTGATTCAGCTACCGTGACCGCGACCGGCGGCCAGTACGGCGTCGGCATCGGCGGCGGGTATGTCGGCTCCGGCGGCAGCATCACGATTGACGGATCTGCCACCGTAGCGGCCGCCGGAGGCGCGGCCGGCGCGGGAATCGGCACCGGCCCCTATGCGGGCGTCGGCGGGACCATTGTAATTGGCGGCTCACCCAAGGTGACCGCCAAGGGGGGCGCCGACGCGGCAGGCATAGGCGGCAGCAGTCAAGGCGCCGTTGGAAGCGTCACGGTCACAGATTCTGCGGCGGTAACCAGTACCGGCGGTAACGCTGGCGCTGGCATCGGCGGAGGGAGCCGCGCAGCGGGCGGCCAGATCTCCATAAACGGAACCGCCACGGTCACCGCGACGACTGTTACCACCGGCACCGTTGCCCCGTCCGGGGTGGGCGGCGGCGACCAAGGCGGCATGGGCCAAATCAGCATAGGCGACCAAGCCCAGGTCTGGGCCCTGGGCGGCGGTGCCAACAGGGGGGCCGGCATCGGCGGATCAGGAGCCAACGGCGCGGCAGCTAGCGACTTTATCAAGATCACCGGCACACCAACAGTGGCCGCGTCGGGCGGTTACGTCGGCGTTGGTGGCGCGGTGACCAGCGGAACCGTCCCCGGGTCGATAACCGTTGAGGGCGGTTTTGTGGCCGCCAAGTCCGCTGCCGCCTATTACGCAGTAGGGAACGTGGCCGGAACCGTGACCATCAGCGGCGGCTCGCTGCACCCCGCTGTCGGCACAAAGGGTGTTTCCGGTGTCCAAACACCGGTCAGCGCAGACGGAAAGCCGGTCTACCCGCTTTACATCCCTGCGTTCGCCGGCACGGACCTGACCGACCTGGACCTGGAATCACCGCCCTTCACCTACGAGCAACACACCATCACAGACACCCAGCGGGCTTTCATCGCATCGAAGGATACAGCCGCGTTCCCGTTACCGGCCACAGTCCCCGCCACAGGTACCGATTCCGCGAAACTGGCAGCCACGCTGTGGGCGCCCGCAGGCCAACTCACTGGCATCTCGCTGCGCGGAACGCCCGGTTTCGCAGCCAACGTGACAGCCAGATCCTTACCGGTCTACGGCCCGTCCCTGATCTCCAACGTCCTACGCGATAAGACCATCACCGTTCAGGTGACAGCCAACGGCACACCCTACGAGGTGACCTCCACCGAACTCCGGTTCGTCTTCGACCCGTCAGCCGAAGGTTTAGCCGCCTCGCAAGTCACGGTCACGCCCGGCAGCGCGGCCGCGGATACCGCCACCTGGACCAGCCCAGACAACGGCACAACGTGGGTGTTGCCAGTCATCGGTGTCACCGCTCAGGGCACTGTCAACGTGGACATCACCTCACTTCCTGCGGCGTTCAACGGTTACACGCTTCTGGGAGTCCCTACCAGTGTGGAGGTCAACCGGAAACAAGTCGCGGAGCTCCAGGCCGGCCGGAACTGGCGGCCACTGGAGAGCACGGCCGTGGTCGGGTTCGGATCAGACGTGAAAGTGATCGATTCCGCCAACCCAGCGCCAACCTACTGGTACATCGCCCAAGAAGCGGGCGAGACGCGGCCCGCCGATGGCGCAGCCGTCAAGACAGCCGCCCAGTTAGCCCAGCAAGGCGACGACGGGCGTGGCGGGTCCGGCACCATCCGGATTGGCGCGGTGGGCACCGCCACGGCGAACTCGGTCCGCGTTCATGGCCTGCCGGATTCATCGACGCAGGTTGTCTATGTGGCGACAGAACACCTTGACCCGGAAGACCCCGACAACGAATCGGCGGCGCGGTTCAGCACGCCCATAGAAATCCCGGTCAGCGCCTATAGCGCGCCGGTCGTCTTGACGGCCACCAACACGGACATCGGCTCGCAACTAGACCTGACTGCGGCCAGCGAGTCGACCTTCGCCATCAACGGCGCGACAGGAGAGTTCGAACAAATCAACTCGTTGGTCCTGCCGATCGCCGACGAGACTCTTGAACTGAAGGGTCTGACGGGAACCAGACGGGTGGTGGCCAACGGGCTGGGGTCCGCCGCCAGCGCGCCCATCCAGGTACGGTTGGACGGCTCGACCATCGCCGGCCCCGCCGGCGCCGAGGCCATGGCGCTGACAAACGGCGCCAATTTGTCGCTGGACGTGACTGGTACCAACACGGTCACCGGCCAGGGCGATGGCCTGGCCGTGATCAACGTCCCGTTTGCCAGCGGCAACGCCAAACTGCAGGTCACCAGCTCCAGTGCCGGAACCTTGAACGTGACGAAGGTCTCCGGAGCCTATGTCAGCGGCATAGGCGGAAACCGTGACCAAGGCGGCGGCGAGATCACAATCGGCGGTAACATACACCTGAACGTCTCCCTTAACAACGTCAGCACTCGGGGGCCCGCAATGGGCGGTGGCTACGGCAACACGCGAGCCGGGATGGTCCAGATAGGGGATCAAGCCCAAGTCAAGGCCCTACTCACCGGCTCATCAGCCCTGACCAACATAGGCGCCAGCGGAACCGGCAGCACTGGCAGTTCCAGCGGTGTGCATGTGACCGGGCAAGCCATGGTGGCAGCCGGGGTGATCGGCGGCCCAGCCGTGCTCAGAATCGCCGACCAGGCCGCTGTCTCCGCCACCACCCTTGGCGGCTCAACCCAGCTGGTCCGCATCGAGGGTGGGTTCACCGCTGCGACAGCCGTGTCCGGCTCGTCAGTGACAGTCACCGGCGGCAGCCTGTACGTCCCTGCCGCCGCGAACGTGAGCTCGCCAAAGAACGCCGCGGGCGACCTGCTCTACCCGCTGTACGTCCCGGCGGTCCTGGCTGACGGCACCTCCCTGACCGACCTGGACGTGGGCGGAGACTCGCTGCCATATACCCAGCACACGATCACCCAGGCCCAGAAGGACTGGCTGGGGGCGGCCTTCCCCTCGCCCGCCACCATTCCGGCGAAGGCCGCCGATTTCGCCAAGCTCGGCGCAGTGCTGTGGGTGCCGACGCCCTCCGGACTGGGGATCATCGAGGACATCAAGCTCGGCCAGGGGCCGGACTTCGACGGCGCCGTGCCGCGCGCGGCACGGATGCTGGCCAGCTCGCCTAACTGGTCCTCCACCGTAGCCAGCAACGTGGTGGCAATCCCGGTGAATATCACCAGCCTGGTCGCCAACGGCGAGCCGGACACGGTCACCAGCACCAGCGTGGCCATGGCGTTGGACCGCCCAGCGCCGGGCGTTGTCCTGGCCCAATTCATCAATCTGCCTGGGACAGGCTCAGCCACTTTGGCCGCCGCTGCCACCCAGGACAGCGGGAACACTTACAACCTGACGTTGGCCGCGCAGCCCACCCAAGGCGATTGTCAGATCGGTTTCGCGTCCCACAACTATCTGGCGGCCCCGGCCACCACCACGGTGTACCGCAACCAGGCAGCAGAGATATCTCTATCCGGTGGAACACGGTTCTTCACCTCGATTGGCGGCGACAACTTCAGTTTCACTTCCAACTGGGCAGGAACCTATTACATTCAGTTTGGCGGAATACGGCCAGATGAAGCCGGAGACGTCGCGACAGCCGCCGGCGCCGCTGGGACGCTGGCCTACGGGAATAGCACCGTCAACGCCGGCACCGTCACCTACGACTACGCGGCGGACCAGCCGGTCCCGGTCTACGCGGTAGCACAGGCCACAAACGGCGCCTGGAGCGATATAGCGGAAACCTCAATCCCGGCCTACACCGGCGACCAGGACTGGTTCAGCTTCCCGGTCGGCACATTCTCCGCTGCAGTCACAGCCACCACCCGGGACGCCGAAGCCTACCAACTAGGCGGTCTGTCCGGAACCATGGCCTGGCTTAACGGCAAGGCGTTGCGCTTCGACAAGGTGGCGCTGGAACTGAACTCGGGCTTCACTGGCGCTCGCAGCTTCGCGGCCAACGGCGCCGACATCACAACCGGCGGCACTTTGGCTGTACGACTCAACGGCGTCACCTTATCCGCACAGGACCGCCCTTTCGCACTGTTCAGCGGCGCGCGGGTGGACCTCACAGTCGATTCCGCCAATTCGCTCGCAGCCTCCTCCGCCGGCGGCCACGCCCAATTGACGGGGCTGAACGTCAATCCCGGCACCAGCCTGACGATCGCCAGCGCCAGCGGAGGCTCCTTGACCGCCACGGGCGGCAACTGGGACTGCGGATGCACCGGCAACGCAACCACCCACGGCCCGGGAATCGGCGCGATAGCCGGCAGCGGCGCGGTGCTCATAACAGGAAATGTCGTGGTCAAAGCTACTGGCGCCAGCCCTGCAGCTGGCATTGGCAGCGGAAGGAGTGGCTCCATCACCGCTGCCTCGTCAGGTGGTCCTATCGTGGTTGGCGGCCAGGCGCGCGTCTACGCCACAGGAACCAGCGCCAGCGGAATTGGGGGCACCGGCGCCGGGACAGCCAGCGCCAGTGGTGCCACCAACTCCATCACCATTCAAGATGACGCTTTGGTGGTAGCGGTGGGCGGTGCCAGCGCGGTCGGCATCGGCAGCGGCAACGCCACCACCGTCGGCCTGGGAACCGTGAGTATTACTGGCGGGACGGTGATAGCCCAGCCGGGCGCGGCCACCCTGCCCGCCATTGGCGGGTTGGCGGCGGGCGCGGTCAAGATCACTGGCGGGAATGTTTACGCCCAGAACACCAACTTAGGTGCCGGTGGCCCAGTGGGCGCCGACGGCAAACCCGTCTATCCGTTGTACGTGCCTGCGTCGCTTGGGTCAATGGATTTGTTGGATAAAGACATTGCCAGCCCGGACTTGCCTGAGACATTACATACACTCACTCCTGCCGCGAGAGCCCAGCTAACCACTTGGGGCGTGACCAACTATTGGCCGGCAGAGTTAGCGGGCGTGACCTGGACCACAGCCGATCCGGTCAAAGGCCGCATCCTGCATGGTTTCACTGCTGACGGCCAACTGGTCGCTAACGAAACCGAGGCAGCCAAAGCATTCATTTCACCGCAGTTCCGGACCCTGGCGGGTGCCCAATCAACCGACTTCAACATTTTGACGGCCGGGTTGAACGAGTTGACGGTCACCCAAGACGGTGCCGTGGACACCGCCACTACCAAAGTCTTGACGTTCACGTTAGATGATCCAGCCAACTTCACTGACGCGATGGTGACAATAGCCCCACAGCGTTCATTCAACGCGTCCAAAACCACCGCGCTGGCAGCCGTTGAAGGATCCAGCAACTCGCAATACCTGCTGCGCGTCAACGGTGACTGGACCGAAGGCGACACGCTCCGAGTCACCTTCCTAACGCCGACCGACGGCACCAACACTCATGTGAACCCGCTGATCCAAGACGTGGTGTTACACCGTGACACCACGCCGCCGGTCCTGGAGGACCCAACCGGCGCGCGGCTATCCAAACCAGCCGGGACCGTCAACATCACGGCCGTTGAAGAGGGCGAGTTGTTCTATTGCGTCCTGGAGGAACCTCAGACCGGTCCCAGCTTGGAGCAGGTCAAAGACTGTGCGGGCCGCCAGACGATGGCGGTTGGCGTGAACACTATCAGCGTTGACTCTCTGACCAGTAACAGCGCCTACAAGGCTTACATCCTGGCCCAGGACTTGGAGGGCTTGTGGGGCACGCAAGTGACGGTGGTGGATATCCCGCCGGTCTACCCGTTGACGGTCCGGGTCGCGGATGGTTCGGTCACACTCGGATCTATCATCAACCACGCCAACCTTGACGCCGAATATCCAGCTGGCGCAGTGATCGAAGTCGAAGCCGAGGGCAACACCGGTTTCGGGTTAGAGTATTGGGAAGACGGCACCGCCGGCGGCGAATTCGAAGACGCGTATTCAGCTAACACGGTTTACACGATGCCGTCCGGGCCGGCCACCGTCCAAGCCCATTTCGCGCCGACAGTGATTTACACTGGCGCGGTCGCGTTAGACGGCTCTTCGGCTCAAACAACCACCACCCGGATCAAATTGACGTTCGCGGGTGACATGCCAGGCGGTTTGCTGGCCAGCCACATTATTCTGCCGGCCGGGCTTACCGTAACCAGTCTTGAACACACTGGCACAGGCGAATATGTGATCACGATCACTGGTTTGGCTGGCCAAGGCGAGATCCCGGTGCGGGTACGCCGCCCCGGGGTGGCCGCTGTGCCAGCCATCCAAGACGTTTGGGTCGCATACGACTCCACCCCGCCCGAACTGACCGCAGTCGCGGGGGAACGAACCGGTCTGGCGGCTGGGAGTGTGGAATTCACGGCATCGGAAACCGGCATCTACCATTACCTGATAGGCGACGTCACCGGCCCAGCCCCGACCGTCTCCCAGGTCCTCGCCAGTAGTGTGGCCGGCGCCATGGTTTCCGGTTCCAACACCATCACGTTGGGGGCAGCCGAGCTGACCAGCGGTGCAGGCCGGATAGTTTACGTGGTGGGCGTAGACGAAGAATCCCACCCGTCCGGCGGACCGACGGCAATCCCCGTGCCAGCCTGGACGCATCTGACAGTCCAGTTCGGGACCGGCGGGACCGCCCAAGCCGACGCCACCCACTACCCGGAAGGGGCTGAGGCGGCCCTGACGGCCACCGCCCAAACCGGGTACGAATTCGCCGGCTGGACCGTGCTGTCCGGTGGCGAATCGTCGCTGCTGGCGAACCCGGATGCGGCCATCACCACGCTGGCGGTCCCGGCCGGGGACGTCCAGGTGCGGGCCGCCTTCGCCAAGAAGGACCTGGAGGTCAAGTTCAACTTGAACACGCCGAGCGGAGCGCCGGAAGATACCTCGACTTGGGACGGCGACACCACCGCCAAGTTGGGTGAAACCATCCCCGCGCCCCCTGCGGCGCCGGCGTTGAACGACTACAACTTTGTCGGTTGGTACCCCGCGGTCCACAATGTTGACGCCGCCAACCCGGATGAAGCCTGGGTCTTCGCTAGCGATGTCATAGATGTCTCGATGATCGGCCCCGGTGATTCGGTGACCTTGTACGGCGCCTGGGCCACCGCCTGGGGTCAGGTGACGTACCAGCTGCATGATTCGACGGCGTTGCCGGCCAGCCCGTCGTCGTTGGGCCCGGACACCGTTCGGGTGGGCACCAAGTTGACTGAGGCCACCTCCTACACGGAGGCGGTCACCAGACCGGGTTACGACTTTGACGGCTGGTACCTTAACGAGGCCTACACCGAGCCCGTCACGGGCAGTTCGACGCTGGACGCCTTGGCCATCACGCTGCACGCCCGATGGCTGTCCCTGGGGAACGCCGACTACCAAGTCAAACACTTCAAGGTGGCCTCAGACGGGACACCCACGCTGGCGGCCACCGAATCCCTCCAGGGGCAGATCGGCACGCCGTCGGTTGAGGCGACGCCGCGGGACTATCCCGGGTACGCCTTCAACGAGGAGGACTCCACCGTTGAGGAAACAATCGCCACCGGGTTGACGCTGGAGTTGTTCTACGACGTCAAACCGGTCCAAGTGACCTTCGACGCGGCCGGCGGCGACCCGGAGCCGGGCCCAACCAGCGCCTATTGGGATGAGCTGGTCAGCGCCCCAGCGCCGCCTGCGAGGGACAAGTTCGCGTTCCTGGGTTGGGCCAGCCCTACCCATCGGCCGTGGAACTTCGGGACCGACACGGTGACCAGCGCCAACGGCGCGACCGGGGCAGACCAAGCGACGGGCGCTTTGACCCTGACCGCCATGTGGGCGGCCGGTCCTACCGCATCGGGTGACACGGCCGTGATTGGGATTGGCGGTCAGGCCAGTTTGGAGGGGAGCGCCACCGCAGACGCCGCCCACAACGCCTCCATAGTCAGCGCCCAAGTGATGACCGATGCCGCCTGGCTGGCCGAGGCGACCGTCTCGCCCGCGCTCGACGGCACGGTTGGGTTCGACGCCAACTCGCTCGGGGCCGGCGAATACCAGTTCACTGTTGAATTCACCGACTCGAACACGCTGACCGCGACAGCCGAATATACGGTCACTGTGGCCACCGCACCAGTGGTGTCCGGTAAGACAACCGCCACGATAGGCCAGGGCGCCACAACTAGTTTCGCTATGACGCTCACGACCGTCGCGTCTATCGCGTCCGCTGAAGTGTCCGGGGTGCCGACCGGGGCTACCGCCGCCGCCGAAACCGACGGGACCGTGTCGTTCGAGGCTGGAACCATCAATCCCGGCACGCATCATTTCTTCGCCACCTGGACCGACTCGTTGGGCCAGAAGTCTCTGCCTGTCGAGTTCACTGTGACCGTCCAGGCGGCGCCCACCGGGGCGGGCCGGAACATCGATGTGGCGGACGACCTGACTCCTGGCGAGTTGGACGTGTTTGAGGACGTGACCGGCACCAACCTGCAGCCGCTGGATGGCGGGTCCTTCACCCAGCCCGGCCACGGCGCGCTGGAACTCGATGCGGGCAGCGGGGTGTTGACCTACACCCCGGAGGCTGGCTGGATGGGTGTTGACCCGTTCACCGTGACAGTTTGTGACGACTTAGAGCAGTGCGTTGAACTGGATTACAGTTTCACGGTCTTGTCGGTGTGGACGCCACCGAACGCACCCACCGCCAGTGGGGACACTGCCACCGTGGGGATGGGCGGCACCGCGAGCCTCAGCGGGACGGTCACGCCAGACCAGGACCACGCCGCCACAATCATTGAGGCGGTTGTGACAACCGCTGAAGCTTGGGTCGCCAACGCCACCATCACGCCGGCGCTAGACGGGAAGGTCACCTTCGAGGCCGGAACGCTCTCCGCCGGCCAATACGGTTTCACAGTCCGCTACACCGATTCGCAAGGCTTGACCGCCGATGCCGTCTACACCGTCACCGTTGTCGCACCACCCGCCGTGTCGGGCGAGTCGTCCGCCAAGGTTGGTGTGGGTGGCACAGCGTCCACTAGCTTGACTGTCAACAGCGACGTGGGCATCGACTCCGCGAACGCCATCGATGTGCCCACTGGCGCGAGCGTCGAAGTGGACGTGGACGGGACTGTGTCGTTCGGTGCCGGCTCGCTTCAGCCCGGCTCATACAAGTTCAAGGTGGTCTTCACCGACGAGCTAGGCCAAGACAGCGACCCGTTTGAGATCACCGTCACCGTCCAGGGCGCGCCAATTGGGACGGGCCGTGAATTCGAGGTCGCGGATGACCTGACCGCGGTGGAGGTCAATGTCTTAGCGGACGTAACCGGGACCGCCCTGGAAGCGCTCGCCGGTTCCTCGATCACGCAACCCGACCATGGGACCGTGTCCGTGATAGGTCCCGGCGCCGTGAAGTACATCCCGGAGGAAGGATGGAAGGGCACCGACCCGTTCACCGTAACGGTCTGCGACGACCTAGCCCAGTGCGTCGTGTTGCACTACACCGCCAATGTGCTGAAGGTGGATGCGCCACCCGCCGGGCCGCCCACTGCCCAGGGCGCCGCGGCGGCGGTGCCCATAGGCGGGACCGTCGAGTTGGCTGGCGCCGCCCACGCTGACAAAGCGCACGGTGCGTCCATTACGAAAGCCGAGGTGACGGCATCGGGCACATGGCAGAACCAAGCCGGCATAGAACCGAAACTGGACGGCAAAGTTTGGTTCGAGGCGCGGACGCTGCCGGAAGGCGAATACACGTTCACTGTCACGTTCACCGATTCGAACGGGCTGACCGATCAGGCCGACTTCACTGTGACCGTGGTCGCATCACCGCTCGTCAGCGGCGGGACCTCGGCCAAGACCGGACTGGGCGGCACCGCCGATCTGGCTCTGACCGTGACGAGCGACGCCATGATTGACTCGGCGACGGTGACTGGAGCCCCAGCCGCCGCGACCGTGACGGCCGGGACGGACGGCAAGATCTCCTTCGCGGCCGGAACTCTACCGGAAGGCGAATACACGTTCACAGTCACCTACACCGATTCCCTGGATCAGACTTCTGAAGCGGTCGTGGTCACCGTCATTGTGCAGGCGCCACCTCAGGCTGCGGCGGCCGAAGTGCGGGCAAAGGTGCGCCTGAACGGTCAACTAATGTTCGCTGAGAGTGTCACATCGCGCTACGGCTGGATCGCGGCTCGCGCAATCGTATCCGCACCGGATGAGGGCGAGGCGACGTTGGGATCCGTCCACTACGACGCGGCCGGGGCCGCGCCGGGAGAACATCCGTTTGTTGTTGAGTACACCGATGACCTGGGGCAGACCGCTGCCGTCACCTATGTGCCGCTGGTCCAGGCGCCGCCCACCGGGTCGGGCCAGAAACTGTCTGTGATGGATGATCAGACCGTCTTGGAAATCGATGTGTTGGCCGATGTCACAGGGACCGATCTGGTCGCTTTGACGGCTGGCTCGCTGACCCAGCCCGATCACGGCACGGTTGTCCTGAACGGCGTTGGCGCAGTCCAATACACTCCCGAACCGGGCTGGAAGGGAACCACATCGTTCTCGGTGACAGTCTGCGACGACCTGAACCAATGCACCCAACTGACCTACGGGATCGACGTCCTAACCGCCAAACCCGGCCCACAACCCACACCGACACCAGACCAGTCAACAGGGCCTTCACAAACTCCAAACCCACCAGCCGCCTCCACCAACCCAAACGTCCCGAGCCGAGCCGGCCACCTACCATGGACCGGTGCTAACCTCCTCCCAGCCCTGGCCACCGCCTTAGCACTGATACTGATCGGTCTGATAATCCTTCGGACCACACGCCACCATCGCCGCCACCCACGAATACCACTACACACCACACCCAACCAAGACTGACACCACACCGGCCGGCCGGCTGTCTTCTGATCCGAGGCGCAGCTCCCGTCCTCGCGGAGGTCCATGACCGGTCCTCACCAACTCCGCTGCCCGCAGCAGGGTCCGGCGACGCGATGTAGAACTACGCCCCTGAGACTTGCCGCCGCCGCTAGAGTAGGTCTTCAGACCTGGTGCCGGTTGGTGGGACCAGCGGACCTGGGACGCCGGTGAAAAGCGGTGTTCGGCCGTGTTGACGAGGATCGTGCGAAGCTCTGATCAGCGGAAACGCGGAAACCAAGCGCTGGCTGGGCCTGGGATGGTGGCTTTCCCGCCGCCGTCCCAGGGGCCTGTCGTCCGGCAGGCTGTTGGCGCCCGCTCCCACCTGCCGAGCCAGGCCGAAAGGCAAGAACCAAGTACGGCGAAGGAGCCATTTTGTCAACGATGAAAGCAATCCAACTGGTCAAACCCGGCGAGTGGCCGGAACTCAGAGAAGTTCCCATCCCCAAGCCCGAGCCTGGTCAGATTCTCCTCAAAGTCACGGCCGCTGGCTTGTGTCACAGTGACATCGCGGTGATGGACCATTACGCGAGCGCGCTGAACTATCCCCTGCCAATGACCCTTGGCCACGAATGCGCTGGCACCGTGATGGAGGCTGGCGAAGGCGTCAGCCATCTGGTCACAATTGGCGAAGACGTGCTGGTCTACGGCCCTTGGGGTTGCGGCCGGTGCCGGCAATGCGCTGAAGGCTATGAGAACTACTGCTACAACGCCCGCGCCCGCAACATCACCCCGCCTGGCCTGGGCCGTGATGGCGGCGCCGCCGAATACATGCTGGTGGACCGCGCCCGCTACTTGGTGCCGATCAAGGACCTCGATCCGGTCAAGGCCGTGCCCCTGACGGACGCAGCGCTCACGCCGTACCATGCCCTGCAGCATTCGCGCGACAAGTTGGACGCAAACTCCTACGCGGTGGTGTTCGGCGTGGGCGGCCTGGGGCACACGGCCATTCAGTTGATCAAGCACCTGACCCCGGCCCAGGTCATAGCGCTGGACGTGTCTGAAGACCACCTGGAGCTGGCCCGCAAGGTTGGCGCTGACTATGCCGTCAAGTCCAACGACGATGCCGTTGAGCTGGTTCGCGATCTGACCCATGGCTTGGGAGCGGAAGTCGTTTTTGACTTCGCTGGTGTGCAACCGTCAATCGACTTGGGTGCCAAGCTGACCAAGGTCCGGGGCGACTGGAACATTGTCGGGATTGGGGGTGGGCATGCCACCGTCGGGTTTGGCGCGGTGCCCTATGAGTGCAGTGTGTTCTCGCCCTATTGGGGCACCCGCGGTGAACTCTACGACGTTGTGGCGTTGGCTCGGCGCGGCGTGATCGACATCCACACCGAGGAATACCCGATTGATCAGGGAGTGGACGTTTACAAGCGCCTTCATGACGGCAAGGTGATTGGCCGCGCGGTCCTGACGCCTTAGCGTCTCTCGCCAGCCCCGGCACCTTGGGCGCTCCGGGCCCTGAAGGCGGTCCTCACGACCTAGGCGGGCCGGACCGCCTTCAGGGCCCGGGCGAAGGCCGGCGGATCAGCCGAGGCAAAGATGACCTCGACGCCGGCGTCCGCGTCCGGGGAATCGGAGTCTTCAGCGCCGGTAATCTGGCTCACTCGCCGGGCGGCCTCAAGCGCCGCCCGGCGGCTCGGGGCCATCCGGCGGGCCGCCGCCGCGAGGCGCGCCGCCCGCCGCGTTGAAAACAGCCGTTCAAGCCGGTTCCCTGAGACCAAGCGCTGAGGTAGCCGCTCAAGGGCCGCGGCGAGGGGGCATGGATCGGCCAATTGGATCGCTTCGATACGTGGGTCGAGTTGGGCGGCTAGGGCTGGATCAGCGAAGATCACTGTCACGGCACGGCGGTCGAGCAGAGCTTGGCGGACCCGCTCGGCCAGTTCCGCCCAGCCCCTCCGCGTCCCCGCGACCGCTACTAACAGGCGTGACCCGGTCTGGTCGCCGGCGTTCGCCGGCGGCTCTGGCGTCCTTGGGCCCGGCTCCGCGAATGGTGCCACGCCAGCGACTACCCGTCTCTCCATGGCGCCAAAACTGGCTAGGCCATAGCGCCGCAGTAGCGCCTGGCGCACGCTTTGCGCCGCGTCTACAGTGTCTGTTTGCTGCGTTTCCGCTGGTGAAAGCTCCGCTTTCCCCGCGTCAACACAGGCGGAGGGTGTTGGACAACACCCGCCTAGGAGCCTGTCAGGCAACAGGCTCCTAGGCGCTCCAACAGTGTCTGTTTGCTGCGTTTCCGCTGGTGAAAGCTCCGCTTTCCCCGCG
>JAIRXP010000027.1 GCA_031268215.1 Bifidobacteriaceae bacterium
TTGGGTCGGTTCTCTGAGATCCGTGATGACATCTTCGCTTCTGAGGCCTTCATTATTGGTTCGTTGGCCTCGCTGCTGTGGGCGGGCACAGTTGGCTTTGCCGCCGAATACCTGCTGGCTTCCTTATGACGCCGGCGAGGCACCGGCCCGCTAATGGCTACTAGCCCCAATAGGCGGTTCGGGTCTGACCAATGAAGTGCCAGTTAGCCCAGACGCGGGCATCGCCCGTGACCTGCCAGTGATCTATCTTACCTTCGTCGACCGTGTTGCCTCGCCTGCAAAAGTAGTCGCGGGGCGCCGTTGAGCTCAATGGGACCTCAAAGACCGTCGGTGCGCCATCCGGGTCTCGCACTCCAGCGTCAGCCAGCAAGGTTGCCCGCACATTGGTCATTTGTGTGGGAGCGTCACTGTGCATTAGCGGTGTTCCGGCAGAGCCCGCGGGCTTGACAAAGAGGGCGGTCAGATGCGGTTCAGCCACCCCGGTCACTGCCGCCTCACCCCAATAGCCGTGATCCGCGGTGATGACGATTGAGGCGTCCTCGTAAACGCCGAGCCGCTTCAATTCATCAATGTAGTCAAAGACAATCTTGAAGGCGCCGCGGGCCTGTTCCACCAACGGGACCGAGAACTTTGGTACCCGCTCGACTTGGGAGTTCATTACCGCCGGGCTGTGGGCCCCGTCCAGGTGAAAGTAGGAGAAGCGAGGTTGAGATTGGCCCATTTTCAAACCGCTAGCGTGAAGCCGTCCGTAGAACTCAAAATTGGAATTTCGGAAGGGGTCCCCGGGTAGGAACTCGGCCTTGGCCTCAGCGAACGGGCCTTCGGGTGCCCAGAATGTGGGCTTGCTGATGTGGGGGCCGTAGCGGAAAGCGGACAGCTCCGCCATGCCCCTGATAATGGTCGCGGAAGACGTCTGGAATTCTGCCGGCTGAACGTTGTCTGCCAGACCGCGAATGTCGCTGATCTTGGAATAGGAGTAAAGGTTAGTGGCATAGATGTTCGTGGAGTATCCGGCGTCTCGCAAAGCTGGCAAGAAGGTTCCATTCTTGTAGGCGCGGGCCATGTACTGGCCGATGGGCTCGTCGAATTGATACGGCTCGCCGGTGAGCATATCGACAGCGCTGGGAAGAGTCCGGTTGTAATTGGAGATGTGGTTGTCGAACTGGGTGAAGCCATCAAGCTGTGAAGCAAAGAAGTCCGGGTCCGTGTCCTCGATTTCGCGGACGTATTCCTGATCCATCATGTCGAGGACAAATATATATTGGTTCGCGGTCGCGGAGACGGTGAAAGCCCCCTGGAAGGTGGGAAGATCAGCGCTGGCGGCCTCCCACGGCGGCACGCCGTGGGTGGCCGGGGTTGTGGCCAGTCCGATAGATCCCGCCACAATCAAGGTGGCGGGGCCGAGCCAGGCCGCCACGCTCCAGATGCTCCGGCTGAGCACACGGATCAACAAAGGCAGGACGGCCAGTGCCATCCAGATGACGGTGTTGGCGGCGGCCTCGGTATCCCAGTCTTGCCACTGAATCGCCGCCCCATTCAGCTCGCCGTAATAGAGATTGAGGAAATTTCCCTGGATCCAAGCGGCCAGAGTCAGCCCAAGCACGAATGAGACCGCCAGGTCGAAGACCCGGCCACGGAGGCAGATCAAGGCCGCGACCACCCCGGTTCCGGCCGCCAGGGTCAACCCCAGTGCGGGAATGGCCACCTGGCCAAAGGTGAACGGGAATTCGCCCGGTTCTTGCAAGTAGAGGTCCATGAACCCGAAGCCGAACAGGAGGAAGGGTCCGGCGAAGCCAGCGGGCAAGGCGATGGCGAACCGGCGCCGCGCTGGCCGGGAGTCATGCCAGATGAATTGCCATTTCGACACGGCCAGATCGGGGTGCTCCGGGTTCGGCGAGATGCTGGTCTCGCCGCCGGTGCCGCCTAGACCGCCTTGGGCGGACGACTCCTGTGGCGAGGCCACCAGGCCAACGCAGGCCAGGGCGATATCCGCTGGGTCCGGACCGGTGCCCTCGGGAACCACCGGACCAGGAGTTCCGAAGGCGGGGCTGGAGAGCTCCTCCCCGGCGGCAGCGAGCCGTTCCGCTTCCAGGCGGGCGGCGGCGGCGCTAGGGGTTTCGACGCGGCTCGCTGGGCTCTGGGACGGTTTCTTGGCGGTCCGCGGACGGGCCCGCGCTTGGCGCCGCTGGTCCCACAACTCGCGGCGATCAGGAGAGACCAGCACTGACCATTCGGCGGCTAGGTGGGCCTCCAGCGTGGCCAGGCCCATCATGATCCGGCGGAAGAAGACGCCGACCGTGACTGACAGTGTGATCACCACGCCGGAGACAACTTGGATCAGATAGCTGGTGGCGGCCGGGTCGATGTATGCCTGAGCCGCGTTGGGCATGGCCAAGACAAGCACTGCGACGATCCAGACTACAAGCGGCCCGAGGCGGCCAGGGCGGCGCCTCGGACCGCCCGGAAGGGCGAGCCTGAAGGCTGCCGGACGGGGACGGGGGCCGCGGGAGTTGTCAGCGGGCGGCCTGAGCGGCATCGGGCACCTCGCTTTCGGGGTCCTTGGGGCTCCGCGCCGCGGATCCGGGACGGCTGGCGGCGCCAACCGGCGAGTCCAAACGGGCGGCGCGGCGGCGTTCAAGGCGATTGACTGTCCAGACCAGGTACTCACCCATGGCGCGCTCGGAGGAACCAATGTTATAGATGTTGGCTCGCAGAACCCGCTCAATGCGGTCCGCCCAGTGCTCGGCCTGGGATAGCAAGTCTTGGGCGATGGTTCCGATCCGCTCCAGATCTTCAATGTTGATGGATACTCCAATTTGATCGCGCAGGGTTATGTCTAGTGGCGGCGAGCCTATCGATTCCCAGTTGTGGTTCATGACCTTCATTGGTGTATTGATGAAAATGGACGGACGTCTTGTGGCGTAGGAGAACTCCTGGGCAATGGATGACCAATCGGTGACGACTAGGGCGGCGGTATAAACGGTAGTGTTAGAGGAGAAATCAGTTTGCAACTCGACATTGCCGGAAGCGATTTCCGCCGCCAAGGCCTGGGTGGCGGCAGTAATCTTATTGCCGAAGCGTTTGACGAATTCAGGATGCGGCCGGATGATAACTCGGAAGCCAGTCTCAAGCAGTGGGCGGACCGTGTCCAGTAAACACAGCTCCATCAGGTTATCCGGCTGCCAGGACGGTGCGATCAGGGCCACCGGTCGGTCCGCTGTGGGTGGCGGCTCCGCTTTCGCCATCGACTCGAGAAGGTCGTCAAGCAGGCCGTAGCCGGTGTTGACCAGGTGTTTAGTAGGCAGCGAGCGGAGCGCCTCGAGCTGGCGGATTTCGATGTTGTGGTTGGGGCCGTAGCAGAAGATGGTGTCGAAGTGGTCCAGGGCTCCTTCACGCAGCATCAAATGGAAGCTGGTCATACCGTGATCCAGATAGATGTATTCGACATCCCTGCGGACTAGCGACCGCTTGATGTGGAACGTCTCCAGATCTGGCAGCGTGAGTACAACGGCGTCAACATCGAGCTTCATCATGAAGGCGATCAACGCACGTTTGCCAACGTAATAGCTCTGGAGGCGCGGGTGGTCCCGCCGGAGCACCGGGTCAGACGGATCGGAAGTGACATAGTGAACCGTCAGTTCGGTGTGGTCCAACAGATAGGTGACGAGCCGTCTAAAATACTTCCAATACCCTGAGCCTTCGGAGTAGAACATCAACTGTTTGTGCCCGCCCGCGAAGAAGCGTTTGAGGTCGCTTCGTTCGAGGCGGCGGTCGCTTTGAGCGGCCTGCCGGCGGGCGGCTCGTTGGTGGCGGTCCAGGCGTTTGTGGGGTGCGATCGCGGGAAGATCGGCGTGCGCCTCAGGGCGGTAGATCACATTGCAAATCCACACCACGGCGATAGAAAACAGGTTGCCAACGGTCCAGTAGAGCCCGAGCCCGCAGGGCAAGACCAGCGCGAAGTAGCCGGAGAACAAGACCATGAAGACGGTCATGGCCCAATTTGCGGCGGGCGACTGGAACCGATTGAGGACGTAGTAGCGGTTCTGGTAGAGGCACAGGGCCAGCGCGCTGAGGGCGGACAAAACTGGCCAGACAATGGTTGGCGAGGTCCAGGCGGGGACGGCCGCCAGGTCCATGCCCAGGAAGTCCATTCTCAGAGCCACAATTCGCCCGATGCCGTCCCCCACGTCCGCGACTTCGGTGAACGCCGCCGGGTCGGCCTGGACTTGTTCGATTACGCGGAGTTGGGCGCCGTAGCCGAGCGCCGCAGGATCAGTACCATCGAGTTCCGCGGCGCGGGAAATCAGCCCGCGAATGCCAGCGGGCGAAAGATGAAGCAGATGCTGGAGGGGTTTGTAGATGACATTGATCAAACCGAGGATGACGGGGATCTGGATGACCATGGGCAAGATGCCCTTGAATGACGAATAGTGCTCGCGTTGGTGGAGACGGCGGCGCTCTTCAAGCAGGAGGACTTGATTGTCTCCGAACCGGCGTTTGGCGTCATCCAGGAAGGGCTTCATGCGGATCATCGCAACAGCGTTTACTTGGGCCAGCCAAGACAGCGGAAACAGCACCACTTTTGTTGCCGCGGTGAAGGCTATGATCGCCAGGCCGTAGACGGGAATCAGGGCATAGCACCAGTTCAGGAGGTACCCCAAGGGCACTCCGAAGAGTGTGTTGAACAACTCCATACGAAAGACCCTTATCCGTCTCTTGCGGCACTGGTTTGTCGGGACCGGCTGTCCGCGTCGCTCGCCTGCGGCGCGGAGTCTGGACGTGCCGTACGCCCATTAGCCAAAGCGTTAGGTTACCGGTCGGTTGCCTCAGTGGCAACGGCAAGTTGCCCGGAGCGAACCGAGAGTATCGTTTGGTGACTGCGGCATTCAATTTTGGGGTGAAAGGGAGAGACGTGAGCGATCCGGCTACGCTTCGCGGACCCGCCGGGCAGGCGGCGGTGGGCCAGGCGATTCGCGAACTGATGGCCGTGGACGAGCAGGAGATTGAAGAGATCGCCCCTTTGGCCGGAGGAATGACCAACACGAGTTTTACCTTTCGGCTGGACGGGAGGGCGTATGTGATCCGTCTGCCTGGTCCAGGAACTGAGAGCTTGATTGATCGGTCCGCCGAGCGGGGTGCCTACGGGGCTTTGGCCGGCCACGGCCTGACGGATGAAGTGGTCGCACTTGACGCGCTCGGCCGGCGGATCACTGTCTTTTACGAGGATGCCCGCCAAGCCGATCCGGCCAGCGACCACGACTTGGCGACATCAATGGGCTTGGTACGGCGCTTACACGAGCTGGACTTGCCCCTCGAACGCCAGTTCGGCATTGAGACGATGATCAGCCAATATGAGGAGCTGTGCGCCGGCATCGGCCAGCCGCCTTACCCTAATTTGACTAGAACTCGACCGTGGGTGGCGGAACTCCAGGACTTCAAGCGCGACCTGGAGGTGCCCGAGGTCTATTGTCATGGTGACATGGCGCCGGTCAACGTGCTGATTCTCGAGCGGGGCGGCGCCAAGCTGATCGATTATGAATACTCCGGCCGAGCGGATCCCATCATGGATGTCGCCATGTATGGCATCTTCAGCTATTACAGCCGTGAACGTCTTGAATTGTCTTTGCGCCTCTACCTTGGGCGCCGCGCCACCCAGGCCGAGTTCGCCCGCTTGTACCTCTACACTGCCCTGGCTGGCTACCTGTGGTCTCTCTGGGCTCATTACAAGAAGCAGAGTGGCCAGGATTTCGGCGGATACGGTCTTGAGATGTACAACTACATGCGGCGGTACTACCGGTATCTGGTCCCAAGCGGCCTGAAGCGGGCGGTGCTCGCTGAGGCAAGGGTTTGACGGTGGGCCCGTGGCCCGGCGGGGACCCGGGCTTTTCGCCCCGCGTGCGGCCGGTGCGTCAAGGAAGAAAGACGCCAGGCAGGTCTCTCGCCAGGGCCCACCGGCCGTATTCTTTGGCGTAGCGGTACATGGTCGGGGGGTATTCGTCGGGTTTCGTGGCTGTTGGTTGGCGGTACTCCGCCCACAGCGCCTCGACTAGGGCGTTCAGAGCGATCCAGCGGTAGAGCCGGCGGCGTTCTGGCTCGCTCGGCACATGCCCCAAGTACAGCGTTGTGAAAGCGTGTACCTGGTCCCAGGCATACTCAGCGGAGAGCGCGAAGCGGGCTACGTCAATCAGCGGGTCGCCCATGCCTGCCAGCTCCCAGTCCACTATGCGGGCCGGGCTGCGCTGATCCGACAAGATCAGGACGTTTGAGGGTGCGAAACTACCGTGGACCAGCACTGGCCGGACTTCCTGGGCATCCGGAATGAAAGCGAGTTCCTCGGCCAGTGCGGCGAACTGATCGTGCTCAAAGAAGCGGATGGCGCCGCCCGGTCTACGCAGCGCGCGCAGGCGCTGAATGTCTGCCGTCAGGTCGCGCTGGGCCAAGATTTTCAACGGAGCGGAATGGACGCGGCGGAGACCGCGTACCGCCGCCTCTACCTGGGTCTTCACGGACGGGTCAAGGCGACGTGCGCTAGGAAAGGAGCTGGTGATGCGGTGGCCAGAAACTGGGTCGAGCCAGATGACTTCATCGGTGAATCCGAGTTGGCTCACGGCCGCGTAGGCGGACCGTTCATGGCCGCGGTCGATCCATCGGTTAGCACCTTCATGGGGAATGCGATAGACGAATTCGCGGCCGTTCACAGCGAACCGGAAGTTGGCACCTGTCGAGCTGTTGTGGAGCGATTCAACGACCGTGATCTGGGATTCTGACGTGTCCAGGGCACGGGCGATCTGCCGCATTATGGTGCTATTGGTCCGTTCCCGGTATGAGTGGTCGAATTCGCGCAGTTCGGCCAGAGACTCGAATTCACGCACTCCGGTGGTTCCTAAGCGGTTGAGGTAGGCCGGAAGCTGACGCAAATTGGCCTTAAGGACATGCTCCCAATACCAGTCTTCGGTGCCAGGTGTGGCGTAGGCCTCTTCCATGAGTGCGCGAAATCGCTCAGAGAACCGGGGGGTGAAGTGGGCTGGGCCGAGGATGGCCCAAGCGTCCCGTCCGCCCACGTGCAGGCCCTTGATCAGGTCCTTTGGGCCGAAGGTGACTACCCACTCGCTGGTCGGTCCGGCGAAATAGAGCCCGGAGAGCCAAGTGTCTGGCTCCCAGCGGTGAAACATGTTGGATTCGATCCAATTGTCCGCCACCAGCACGTAACTGCTGGATAGATGCTCCCGGACGCAGTGGAGCGAGGCTAGATTGTTTTTGGTGGAGTATTCAGGATTGAAGACTAGCTTGACGCCGAACTTGTCCACTAAGTACTCGAACCGCTCCTTCATGTAACCGACCACCAGAATGATTTCGGTGATTCCGGCCTCTTGGAGCTGGCGGAGTTGGCGCTCCAGCATTGGTTCGCCGTGGACCTCTATCAGGCCCTTGGGGGTTTCCAAAGTGATGGGCACGAACCGTGAACCGAAGCCGGCCGCCAGGACTATGGCGTTGGTGACCTTGAACTGGTCCAAGTAGTCCCGACCAGCCGGTGTCAGCGTCATCCCTAAGGGACGGGTCCCGCCGCCGGCGGCTGGACCGGGGCCGGTTTGGGCGTGGCCGGCGGACAGAACCTGGCGGGCAAACTGATTCGCCTTTCCAAGCGAGACGCCGAGGCGCTTGGCCAAGTCCCTCTGGGTGGCCGCGACACCCGCAAGTTCGGCCTCCGCGAGGGCGCGGCACGCCAGTGCCATCCAGTTCACGTACGCACTCTACCGGTGAGGCGCCGCGACGGCCGTTGGGCGCCGGGGCACAAGTGTGGCGGTGATCACACATTTCGGGTGGGCGACAGGGCCCAAAGACCTATTAAGATAGAAGGATGAGCGTGGAGCCAGGAGTCCGTTGCTTGACGGCCCTCCAGGTCTGCGTTCCGCATGATCCCACTAACCAGGAGCAAGGATGAGCCGAATCAGGAACGAGAAATTCCGCAGCAAGGTCGTGACCGCCGAACAGGCGGCTGCCTTCATCAAAGATGGCAGCAACGTTGGATTCTCCGGATTCACCGGTTCGGGCTACCCCAAGGCGGTGCCCCAAGCGCTGGCCGCCCGCATCGAGGAGATCCACGCCGCCGGCCAGCCGTTCAGAATTGGCGTGTTTACCGGAGCCTCAACGGCGCCGGAACTGGACGGCGTGCTGGCCCAGGCCGACGCCATCGCCTGGCGCATGCCCTACCAGTCGGATCCGGTCTTGCGTGGCAAGATCAACGAGGGCGTAACTGACTACTGCGATATCCATTTGGGGCTGTCAGGTCCGCTGACGGCATCGGGCTTCATCGGCAAACTGGATACTGCCGTCATCGAAATCACAGCCATAACTGAAGACGGTGAACTCATTCCATCCTCTTCGCTGGGGAACAACCTGCTCTGGCTGGAAACCGCTGACCAGGTGATTCTGGAAGTCAATCACTGGCAGTCGCTTGATCTGTATGGCATGCATGACGTCTACTACCAGCCCGCATTGCCACCCCACCGGGTGCCCATCCCGATTGTTGCGGCGGGAGACCGGATTGGCCAAAAGACCCTGAAAGTCGATCCGGCAAAGGTGGTCGCCGTGGTGGAAACCGACGCGGCGGACCGCAACTCGCCGTTCAAGCCTCTTGACGACGAGTCCAAGCTGATAGCCGGCCACCTGCTGGAATTTCTCTCTCACGAGGTCAAGATTGGGCGTCTGCCCAAGAACCTGTTGCCGTTGCAATCCGGTGTTGGGAACATCGCCAACGCGGTGCTGGCTGGGTTGTTGGACGGGCCGTTCGACGCGATCACGTCCTACACCGAAGTGATTCAGGACGGCATGGTTGATCTGCTCGATTCTGGCAAAATGACGGTCGCGTCGGCCACGGCCTTCTCGCTCAGCCCGGATTACGCCGAAAAGCTGAACGATGCCGCCGCCGGCTATTCGCAGCGGATCATCCTTCGCCCGCAAGACGTTTCCAACAATCCTGAAGTCATCAGGCGACTAGGCGTGATCGCCTGCAACGGCTTGATTGAGGCCGATATTTACGGCAACGTCAATTCGACGCACATCATGGGCTCGCGGATGCAGAATGGGCTGGGTGGCTCAGGCGATTTCACCCGCAACGCCTACATTTCTTCGTTCGTGACGCCATCGGTCGCCAAGGGAGGCGCCATCTCCTGCATCGTGCCGATGGTCTCTCATGTGGACCACACCGAACATGACGTTCAAGTGATCATCACCGAACAAGGGCTGGCGGACATGCGGGGACTGGCGCCACGCAAGCGTGCCCGCCTGGTGATAGACAAATGCGCCCATCCGGACTACAAACCGGCCCTGGAGGAGTACTTCGAGCGGGCGCAGCGGGTGGCCAATTCGCAGCACACCCCGCATGACTTGCGCACCGCTCTGGGCTGGCACGTTCGGTTCCTGGAGAGCGGCTCCATGAGGGAGTGACCGCCCGTTCGGGCGGCGGCAGTCCTTCAGTTAAGTGTGGCCGGATCTGGCCCCATCATGGGGCTGTCCGGGATCGAATTGAGGCGTTCCATCTGCTCCGGCAGCAGTTCGAAGTCATCAATCGCTAGGTTCTCAGCTAACCGTTCTGGGCGGACTGTCTTTGGGAAGGCAACGATCCCTAGCTGGATCATCCAGCGCAGGACTACCTGGGCGGCGCTCTTGCCCGCTTCGCGGGCCACCGACCGCAGAGTGTCATTGCCCAGGTCAGCCCCGCGCCCCAGCGGGCCCCAGGCCTCGGTGACGATCCCCAGACTGGTGTTGACAGCCCTCAGATCGCGCTGTTGGTAAAGCGGGTGCAGTTCAATTTGATTCACTGCCGGCACCACCCCGGTGGCATCAATGATGGCCGCCAGATCCACGTCCCGGAAGTTGGAAACTCCAATCGAACGGGCCCGCCCGGACTGGTTGAGCTGGATCAATGCTTCCCATGCCTCAACCATCAACCCATTGCCGGGAGCCGGCCAATGGATTAAATACAGGTCTACGTAGTCCAGCCCCAGCAGCCCGAGAGATTCGTCGAAGGCTTGAACGGCGGCATCGTGGCGGTGTTTGTCGTTCCAGAGTTTGGTGGTGACGAAGATCTCTTCGCGCGGGACGCCGGAGCGCCGCACGCCTTCGCCGACCTCGGCTTCGTTGCCATACAGCGAAGCGGTGTCGATGTGGCGATAGCCCATTCTTAATGCCTGGTCCACCAGATCTGCGGTCAGTCCGGGAGCCATCTGAAAAGTACCCAAGCCAAGCGCCGGGATACCGTGGCCAGAGTTGAGCTGGAAAACTGGAATCGTCATATCCACACCTTAGACCTGTCTCCTGATGTCCTGGCGGCTCGGGGGAACCGGCGGCGCGGGGGGCGCCAGCCGGTTCAATACTGCGGGAACGCGTGTGACTCGAACATTTCCTTTACGAAGGCGTCAACGGTGTCGGTCCGGTTCCAATCCCGTTGCAGTTCGCAAAGCACTTGAACCACGGAAGTTAGCTGAGCACCGGCGTGCTGCACGCGCCGCAGGGCGGTGTCGTGAGCGACTAGGGAAGTCCCGGCGACGGCATCGGCCACCGGATAGACCTCAAAGCCTTCGCTCAGTGCGTCAACGGTGGGGAAGGTCAGGCAGGCCTCTGTCCATAGCGCGGCGATGAGCAGCTTCTTGCGCCCCGTGGCGTGGACGGCTTCGTTGAACTGCTGGTCTTCCCAAGCGTTGATGGCACTGCGGTCATAGGAAGTGATTCCCTGAAGGACACTAGCCAGGCGCGGAATTGTGGACTGTTCGCGTCCTGAGGCCACGTTCACCGTGCTCAGGACGATCGGCAGACCGTAGATCAGGCCGATCTTGGCCAAGGACACGATCTTTTCGATGATCACTTCTTGGGGATGTGATTGAAGCGATTGCACTTGGGTTGGCTGATAGTCGATGATCAGCAGGGCGGCGTTCGATGGGCTTAGCAGTCGATCCTTGGCCGGATCGCGTGGCGGATAGCTAGTCATGGTGTCGAGGTTAGGGCGACCAGCGATGGTCCGCCGCGGCCGGGCCCGGGTGCCCAAGTCGTGGACATCACCAACCCGGACGTCCTGAACCAGAGGTTCCGAGGGGTTTGGGCAGGGGCGGATCCGGAGCGGATCCGGAGCGAGTCGGCCGGCCGCCAGGGCGCCAGACTCCCGGGCCGTGGCATGATGGCTGGCGATGAATCCAGACATCTACCTCGACTACGCGGCCGGCGCCCCAATGCGCCCGGCCGCTCTGGCCGCCTACGCGGATGCCTGTGTTACCGCCAATCCGCACGCCACGCACCGCCCGGCCCGGCGGGCGCGGCAGGCACTTGACCAGGCACGTGAATCGATTGCCTTAGCGTTGGGAGCTTCGCCGGCGGAAGTGATCTTCACCTCCGGTGGCACCGAGGCAGACGGCCTAGCGATAGGCGGCATTTACGCCGCCCGGCAGGAAGGTGCCGCCCGGCCATACCTGCTGGTCGGCGCCACAGAACATGCCGCAGTGGCAGACAACGCCCAGGCGGCCGGGGGCGCGCGAGTGTTGGAGATCCCAGTTGATTGCATGGGTCTGGCTGACTTGGATTTTGTGGCCGAGCATCTGCGCCGCCACGGCCAGGAGACGGCCCTCATCTCACTGATGGCCGCCAATAATGAGACCGGTGCCCTGCAACCTGTCACCGAATTGGCGGCCATGGCGATGCGCTTCGGTGTGCCAGTCCATTCGGACTGGGTGCAAGCGGTGGGCAAACTGCCGCTCAGCCTTGGCGGATCGGGCCTGGCCGCTGCATCCTGTTCGGCCCACAAACTGGGCGGGCCGGTAGGGGTGGGTGTGTTGTTGGCGGGCCGGCGGACTCCCCTGAAGGCGGTGGTAGGGGGCGGCGGTCAAGAACGCGGAGTCCGTTCCGGCACCTTGGATGCCCGTGGAGCGGCGGGGTTCGCTGCCGCGCTCGAGCAGGCGCTGGGGGAGGATCCAGCTACCTTGGAGCGGTTCTTGGCGCCGCTCGACGCCCTGATAGAGGCGCATCCGTCCTTGACCGCGTTGACGCCGTCAGGGGCGCATTTGCCGGGGCTGCGCAGCTTCGCCGTGGCGGACGCTGAGGGCGAAGCGATGGTCTACCTGCTGGATCAGGCCGGCCTGGCTTGTTCGGCTGGTTCAGCCTGCACAGCTGGGGTGGCTCAACCGTCCCGGGTCTTGCTGGCCATGGGCTTGGGCCAATGGGCGCGTTCGGCGGTGCGAGTCTCGCTGGGTTGGGAATCTACGGCAGCCGATGTAAAGGCGCTGGTCGCAGCCCTACCCGAAGCGATTGACCGGGCCCAGGTGGCGGCCCGGAGGCGGGCTGCGCCCCGAACGCGGGCCACCGGACGAGTTCCAGAGGGTCGCGGGTGAAGGTCTTGGCCGCTCTATCAGGCGGGGTAGACAGCGCGGTGGCAGCTGCCCGCGCGGCCGAGGCGGGCCATGATGTCACCGCCGTGCATATGGCGCTGATGCGTAACCGGGCTCAGACCCGTCAAGGTTCGCGGGGTTGCTGCTCAATTGAGGACGCCTCGGACGCGCGGCGGTCCGCCGCCAAGCTGGGGCTGGACTTCTACGTCTGGGATCTCTCCGAAGAGTTCGAGGACCTGGTGGTGCGGGATTTCCTGGAGACCTATTCGTCTGGCCAGACGCCCAACCCGTGTGTCCGCTGCAACCAATTCATCAAGTTCGAGGTGCTCGCGGAGAGGGCGTTGGCCTTGGGGTTCGATGCCGTCGCCACCGGTCACTACGCCCGCGTCACCCCGCTAGGAGGGTGTTGGACGACACCCTCCGCCTGTGTCGACGCGGCGAAAGCGGAGCCTCCACCGGCGGACGCGCAAGAAATAGGCACCGTCGGAGAGACCCGGGGACTGTTGGGCGACAGTCTCCTGGCGCAGGGCCAGGGTGTGGATTTGCGACGGGGACTGGAACCGGCCAAGGACCAGTCTTATGTGCTGGCGGCGGTTGGCCCGCGGGGGCTTTCGCGCTGCCTGTTTCCGCTGGGCGGGGCGACTTCCAAAGATGAGGTCCGCCGCGAGGCGGAGCGCCGCGGGCTGCCCGTTTCGGCTAAGCCGGATTCGTACGACATTTGTTTTGTTGCGGATGGTGACACTCGCGGTTTCCTGCGCTCGCGTTTGGGGGAGCGGCCCGGGGCGATTGTTGACCAAACTGGTGCGGAGGTCGGTACGCATTTGGGGGCCTATGGTTTCACCGTTGGCCAGCGGCGAGGATTGCGGCTGGGCCGTCCGGCGGCTGACGGTCAGCCACGTTATGTCACCGCCATTGACACTGCCAGCAACGTGGTGCGGGTTGGCCCGGCGGCATCGCTCGCCGTGGAGCGTTTCGCGGTCCGTGAGTTGGTTTGGTTCGCTCCGGAATCCCGGCGAGCGGCCGGCCAGGCAACTGGCCTGTCCTGTCAAGTCCAGGTGCGGGCCCACGGCCGGGCTTTGCCGGCCTCGGTTAATCTGGCGCCGCTGGAGCCGACCGCTGGAACGGGAGAACGGGCGGAAGTGTTCCTCGCGGAACCGCTGCGCGGGCTGGCGGCGGGGCAATCGGCAGTGCTCTATGACGGCGACCGAGTGCTGGCTCATGGGCTGATCGCTGGGCCGAGCGACTGGCCTGGCGACGGCGGCCGCCACGGTTAAGGTCACAAGTGTGTTGCGATTTTGCCCGGAAGGGCACTTTTTGATTGCTGGCGCCTACAGGTTAGGTTAGGCTGGCCTCTGCCCGGCCAGGCCGGGAGCGTTACGAACCGTACTTAGGAGGCGTCAGTGGCACGCAAGCTATGCCTATCGCTGGTGGCTGGGTTGGTCTGCATATTCGGTCTGGGGGCGGCGGCGTTGGCTGCGGCGCCCAACGAACCCCTGACCCAGGCCGGTACCGCTGGAGGAGCCGGACAAATAGCGGCGCCGGCCGCACTAACCGCGCCGGCCAGACAAGCAGCGCCAGCGGCGCTGCCGGAGGCTGGACGAAGCTGGGGCGATATCGCCACAGAAATGAACTCCATCTTGGAGGACGCGTGGGCCCTCTACAAACGGGGCGAACTCGACGCGGCGTACCAGAGGGTCGATGACGCCTACTACGGCCACTATGAAACCGACGGGTTCGAGAAGATCGTCATGAGTTTCGTGTCTGGCCAGGCCGCGACGGACGCCGAATACGAGTTTGGCCTGATCAAGAAAGCCATCAAAGCCGGCGGGCCAAATGAAGACGTCCGCAGCCACATCGACACGCTGAAAGGGATGTTGACGGACCAAGCCGCCGCCCTGGACGGGACGGGCGGGGAGGAATCCAGTCAGAGCGGCTGGGTGGTGTTGGCGCAGTCATTGCTGATCATTCTGCGGGAAGGTTTCGAAGCCATCTTGGTACTGGGGGCGATCATCGCCTACCTAGTGAAGTCCGGCAACCGCGGCAAACTGCGGATTGTCTACGCTGGTGCTGGCCTGGCGGTACTGGCTTCGGGGCTGCTGGCGTTGGCGATTAACGCGGTGGAAGCGCTGTCCGGTGCGAACCAGGAGCTGACCGAGGGCATCACGGCCCTGATCGCGGTGGTCATGCTGGTTTGGGTATCCAACTGGGTGTTGTCCAAGTCGGAATCGGCCGCCTGGTCTGGCTACATCAAGTCGAAGATGGAGTCTTCATTGGGCCGCGGCTCGGTGTTCTCGCTGGCTTTCGTGGCCTTTCTGGCGGTCTTCCGCGAGGGCGCCGAGGTCATCTTGATGTTCCAGCCATTGGCCAACCAAGCCGGTGACAACGCGCACATGATTTGGGTGGGGCTCGGTATTGGCCTGGTGTTGCTGGTAGGCGTCTACCTGGCCATCCGCTATCTGTCGATTAGGCTGCCGCTGCGCCCGTTCTTCCTGGCCACCTCTGGCCTGCTGGCGCTGCTCGCGCTGTCCTTCGCCGGCGCCGGCGTCAAGGAGCTGCAGGAAGCGGGGGCGGTAGGCATCACGCCGCTGTCGGGTGTGCCAACCATCGACCTGCTGGGCGTCTATCCCTCGGTGGAGACGTTGGCCGCGCAAGCCCTGGTCCTGGTGGTGATGGCTGTGCTGGGAGTGTCGGCAATGGCGAGTGCCCGTAAGGCCGCGGCGGGGGCGGGCGCGGCCGTCCTGGAAGACACCGAAGCGGAAGCGCCAGAAGCACCAGCAGCACCAGAGGCGGCGGACGATGCCGCCATTACGGCCTCCGAATCTTCCGTCCAGTCCCAGAACACGGGACTAACGGACGGTCCCGAAGACTTGGCGGGAGAACCCGTCTTGATCGCAGTTCAATCAACCCACAATTCAACTAACCAATTGGAGAACAACTGATGAAAACCCGTTCCATCGCCCTGATTGGCGGCCTAGCCTTGGCCGCGTCCCTGGGGCTCACCGCTTGCGGCGACGATTCTGGTGACGGCGGCACGCCGTCGCCGTCGAAGCCCAGCGCCGACAACAATGCCGCCCCCGCCCCAGATGAGGAGGGCGCCGGCGGCTTCGAGGAGTTTCCGATCGGCCCGCCGCAGTCCCTGCCCCCGCTCGAAGTGGCAGGCGTCTATTTCCAGCCAGTCGACATGGAACCGGCTGGCATGGGACTGGCCGCGGCGGAATCCGACTTCCACATCGAAGCTGACATCTCCGCCGGTGAGAATGACCTTGGCTACGGCGTAGGAGACTTCGTCCCGAACCTGAAGGTTGACTATTCGATCACGGCCGAAGACGGCACCGTCGCGTCGTCAGGGACGTTCATGCCGATGAACGCGTCCGACGGGCCGCATTACGGCGCCAACGTGGCGCTGAAGAACGCTGGCATCTACAAAGTCACGTTCACCATCCATTCCCCTGAAGAAGCGGGCCACCTGCTACACGTCGACAAGGAGACTGGCGTGACTGGGAAGTTTTGGACCGAGCCGATAGTGGCCGAATGGGAGTGGGACTACGTCCCACGCGAATGGTGACGTTCACCGCTTGACCCATGCGGCGTCCTGGGAGCCCTCCATCGAGGCGGGCCCCAGGACGCCGCTGATCTGGTGTAACTTGGTTCCACCTAACTACCGTCTAGTGCCCCTCATTAGCTGGGATGGCGAAGTCCGGACCAGCTAAGACGCGATAGCTGGCATCTGAGATGGTGGTGTCTTGACCGCTGTCCTGGACCAACCACAAGGAGGCTCGCGAACCGAATGCTTGGTCAACTCGTTGCCGTGACCGGGGGGCTGGGACCGGCCATCTTCATAGTGGCGGTCATCCTTGTGGCGGCGCGGATCCGGGGCTCCAGCCGGCGCCAGGGCGCGGTCTTGGCGGTGGCCATAGCCGCGGGGGCGGTGGCGGGAATCGCCTTGGCTGTGATCCGGGAACTGACTGGCATGGCGCAGCGCGAAGTGATATCGATCTGGACTTTGGGTGCGGCGTTGGTGGCCACAGCGGGGTTGCTGGTGGCCGCTTGGCTGCCGGACGGCCGGGCCGCCGGTTCGGTGGGGCTGCCCCACAAAACCAGCCGGACCCAAAGGCTCCAACGGGCCGAAAGAACTGAAAGAACTGAAAGAACTGGGGCGGGCCGCCGAACCCAGCCAAACAACCACCCGGGGATCTCGGGGGTGATTTGGACGAGCGCCGCGGCCGCCACCGCCGCGCTCACAATGTTCCGGGCCATCCCGGCTGTCTTCTTGCAGCTATCCAGCTTCGTGGTGCCGGGCACCAGCGCCGTCTCAACGGATTCGCTCTTGCGGATGCTCGGCTTCGCCGGCGGCGCCGGGCTGCTGGCGGCGGTGGCGGTGTTCCTGGTGCGGGCTTCGGACGGCGCGCCCAGACTGGCCGGACGCTTGGCGCTAACCATCGCCGGAGGGACAAGCTTGCTGGTGAACCTGGTGGCGTTGGCCCAACTGTTGATAGGGCGCCGTCTGGTCGAACCACCGCGGGCCGTCTTCAAGGCGGTGGCCTGGGGAATCAACCATCAATCATGGTCGCTATGGGTGCTGGCGGCGGCGGCCCTGATACCGCCCCTAGTGACGCTACGGGCTAACCGCCATCCGGCGGTGGGCGGGCCCAACCCGGCCGTGGACCGGCTGGCGAAGGCGCGCGCTTGGCGTCGCCTGCGTTATGGCCTGGCCAGCGCTGGAGCCTACCTGGTGATTGGCTGGGTGGTTACTTTTGGCGTTGCGATTGAGCAACGCGAACCGGAACTGTCGCCGCCAGAGCAATATGAACTGGTCGACGGGACCGCGGTGATTGATCTGGCCGCCATCGAGGACGGCCATTTGCACCGTTTCGCTTACACCACATCGAGCGGCGTTGAGGTGCGGTTCATCGTCATCAAGAAGAACGGCGTTGCCTATGGGGTAGGCCTTGATGCCTGCGAAGTGTGCGGCCCAACCGGCTATTACGAGAAGGACGGCAAGATTATCTGCCGCCTCTGCGACGTCATCATGAATGTCGCCACCATCGGTTTCAAAGGTGGATGCAACCCCATCCCGCTTGATTACACGCTTGATGGTGGCCAGATGTTGGTCCAGACGGCGGATCTCGAAGCCGCCTCAGGCGTGTTCGCTTAGGGGGCGGCGTGTTCTGGAGGATGGTGCGTGGCGCGTTGACGCGGGAACGCTCCAAGCGGGCCATGATCGCGGCCACGACAGCGTTGGGTGCGTCGGTAGCGACGGCCATGTTGGGGGTCATGTTTGATGTGGGGGACAAGGTCAACCAGGAGCTCAAGACTTACGGCGCTAACATCATGGTCCAAGCGAAGGGCGCCGCCGTCCTGGACGAGTTGTACCAAGTCGAAGGCTCCCCGGTGGCGCGTGCTTCTCTGGCTGAGGCCGATCTCCCGTCCATCAAGACGATTTTTTGGGCTTTCAATGTTCTGGATTTTGCGCCGTTCCTGTCAGCTAGTGCCGGGTTGAGCGCCGGAGACGTGCCCGATGCCGCCCGTCCAGACCGAGAGGAAGTCACGGTTGTCGGCACCTGGTTCGCCAAGCCATTGGATCTGCCGACGGGCGAGCATGCCGTGGCCGGGATACTGAATCTGCGGTCCTGGTGGGACGTGGAAGGTGGCTGGATAGCGGATGGGGATGAGGATCTGGCTTTGGTGGGGGCGGACCTAGCCGCCGAACAGTCACTGGGGTTGGGAGACAGCATCGCGCTGTCTGGCGCCGGCGGGGAGGTCGTGGTCCAAGTGGCAGGGATCGTGACGACCTCAGGGGATGAATCCAGCCAGGTGATAGTGCCCATGGCGACCGCTCAGCGGCTGTCTGGGCGGCCCGGTGAAGTCGACTTCGTCGAGGTCAGCGCTTTGACCACGCCGGATAACGATCTGGCTCGGAAAGCGGCCCGCAACCCGGAATCCCTGACCATTTCGGAATGGGAGACCTGGTACTGCACGGCCTACGCCTCCTCCATCGCTTACCAGATTGAAGAGGTCATTCCGGAGGCGGTCGCCAAGCCGGTCCGGCAAGTGACCGAATCCTCTGGATCAATTCTGGCCAAGACCCGGTTGTTGATGGCCATGGTGACCGTCCTGTCACTGATCGCCTCGGCCTTGGCGATCGCCAACCTGGTTACCGCCAGTGTGATTGAGCGCGCTCCGCAGATTGGGTTACTGAAGGCCGTTGGGGCCTCCGACGCTTCGGTAGTGCGGCTGATCTTGGCCGAAATGGCCGTGGTTGGCCTGGCTGGGGGACTGGCTGGATACGGGATCGGGTTAGGTTTCGCCCAGATCATTGGTCACACGGTGTTCGCTTCGGCCATAGCGGTCCGGCCAATCGTGGCGCTATTGGTGACGTTGCTGGTGTTCTTGGTGGTGGTGGGCGGATCGCTGCCATCTATCCGGTTGCTGTTGCGTTTGCGCCCAGCCGATGTGTTGCACGGGCGGTGAGCGGCGATGGCTAATGATGTTGGCGCGCGGGCTGGGACGGTGGCCCGCCGCGCACGGCGGGCCATGTTCTGGCGCATGGTGGCCCGCTCGGTCACCCGGCGCCGTTCGCGCGTCCTGATCGCGGTGTTGGCGGTGGGGATCGGCGCCACAACACTGTTCGCCTTGGCTTCAATCGCCATTGACATCCCCCGGCAGATGACCCGCGAAATGCGAGCCTATGGAGCGAACTTGCTGGTGATGCCCCAGGATGGGGATTCGGCGGTGCCGGTCGCGGCGCTGGCCGGAATTGATCACCTGTTGGAGGCGGCGGAGGTGGTCGGCCGGGCGCCCTACCGCTATGAGACCTTACGGTTGAACCAGGCGCCCTATTTGACCGCTGGGACCGATTTGGGGGCGGTGCGGAAAGTCAGCCCCTATTGGTACGTCGAAGGAGATTGGCCGGGTGGGCCGGGCGAAGTGCTGATTGGCCAGGACATCGCCGAATGGGCCGACCTGGGCGCCGGGGACCAAATCGAGCTGGTGGCGGGAGCGTTAGGCGGCCCGGCGGCATCGGCGGACGCGGGTCTGGGCGGCCAGGCTGGGAGCGACGGCGGGGACCAACCCCAAGACGTCATCGAGGAAGAGGCGACGGGGCTGTTCGCCGTGGCGGGAGTGCTGACTACCGGCGGCACGGAAGACGAACTGATCCTGATGGCGCTGGGCGATTTGGAGAACTTGGCTGGCGGGGCCGGGGAATACGACGTGGTCGAATACTCGGTGGCGGCAGATTCGGCCCAGATTGAGGAACTGGCTGGGCGGATCAGCGCCCAGGTCCAGGGCGTGGCGGCGGCTCCCGTCAAGCGGCTGACCGAATCTGACGACTACGTGCTGTCCATGTTGCGTTCGCTGCTAGCGCTGATCGCAGTGATTGTGCTGGTCCTGACCATGATTGGGGTTTCAACCACCATGATGGCGGTGGTGGCGGAGCGCCAGGGTGAGATCGCGCTGCGGAAGGCCCTAGGGGCCAATGTCCGCGAAGTTGAACGCGAGTTTCTCAGCGAAGGTTTGGCCTTGGGCGCAGTGGGCGGGATCCTGGGGACCGGGTTAGGCTACCTGCTGGCGCAGGTCATTTCGCTGAACGTATTCCACCGTTCGGTCGGTATGACGTGGTGGCTGGCGGTGGTGAGCGTGGCCGTGTCAACTCTGGTCGCCTGGGTGGCGGCGCTGGTGCCGGTGCGGCGTGCGGCCGAAGTCGACCCGGCGACCGTATTGCGAGGCGAATAGTCCATGAGACGGAGGATTCAATGACGGAACCACGCGACCTGCTTGAACTAGCGGAGGTCTCCAAGGTTTACGGGGACTTGCGGGCCTTGGATGAAGTATCGCTGAGCGTGCCCCGGGGCCAGTGGCTGTCGATTGTGGGACCGTCCGGGTCCGGCAAGACCACGCTGATGAACATTGTTGGGGCCATGGATCGGGCCAGTTCCGGATCGGTGCTGCTGGACGGTGTCGAACTGAGCGGCATGAGCCCTAAGGAATTGGCTCAGATCAGGCGCGATACGGTTGGCTTGATTTTCCAGAAGTTCCACCTGATTGGCCACTTGACGGCGCTGGAGAACGTGATGGTCGCCCAGTACTACCATTCGATGCCGGACGAACCGGAGGCTCTGGCGGCCCTGGACCGGGTGGGTCTAAGAGAGAGGGCGGCGCATCTGCCGTCGCAGCTCTCGGGCGGTGAACAACAGCGGGTTTGCATTGCCCGCGCCCTGATCAACTATCCAGCCCTGATTCTGGCGGATGAACCAACTGGCAATCTGGACGCTGCCAATGAGCAGATTGTCCTGGACATTTTTCGAACCCTGCATTCGGAGGGCGCCACGTTGATCGTGGTGACTCATGATCCTGATGTCGCGGCCGAGGGCCAGCGTGAAGTGGCTCTGGATCACGGCCGGATGGTGCGGGAGGTGTTCCATGTGCATCCCTGATCCGAGCCTGGCCAGACCGGCTCGGCTCGCCCCGATGGCTCGACTGGTGCGGCTGGGTGGCTTGGGGGTCTTTGGGGCTCTGGGGCTGGCCGCCTGCGGTGCTGATACGCCGCCTTACGATTCTTCACTGCCTTTGGCGGATGGGGTTTGGGTTGGCGAAAGCGCGCCGGATGAAGAAGGGGCCTTTGGCCGTTCGACTGTCACGGTGTCCGGAGGGAAGATCACCGGCAGCCAGTACGTCACGGTGCAAGCCAACGGCTCCATGAAGGGCGAGGACTACGGCAAGGATTCCTCTGGCGAGATCGCGAATCGCTCCGCTTACCGGGCCGCCCAGAAGGCGGTCTCGGCGTTCGATGTCTATGCCCGTGATTTGATTGAAGTTGGCGTTCCCGCGGACGTGGATGTGGTTTCTGGGGCGACCATAGCCCACGGGCAGTTCCTGGAGGCGGCCACGGAAGCGCTAACTGAATCGCAAATGGCCGCCGAGCGAGGACGGACCGGCCCGGCCGGTGGCGGGAGTGAATCAGGCGGACCGGCGGACGGCTGATGGCGCCTGGGCTCTGGCATAAAGCCGAATTCCCGGGCATGGGCACCCAGGTTCGGCTGGAATTCGCTGGGCCGCGGTGGCCGGGCGGATCCGGCCGGGAAGATGGGCGAGGCGTGGTCGCCAGCGAAGCCCGGGCCGCGGGCCAATCGGCGGCCAGCCAAGACTGGGCGGCCGGTCTGGTTGGGTCGGTCCGTGAACTGGTCCGAGAGATCGAGGCGGAACTGTCCCGGTACCGCGGTGATTCTGATGTTTCGCGACTGAACCGCGCATCCGGGCAATGGCTGGAGATTGGCCAGCACACGGCCGCCGTCTTAGCGGCTGCGGCGGCCTGGCGGATCGCCACCGGCGGGCTGTTCGACCCAGCCATGCCGGGCCAGCCGATTGACGTTGACACCCCTCCCGGCCAGCCACCGCGAGCGCGTATTGGCCGGCCGGCCGGCGCCAAGACCGTTCATCAACGGGAGAGCGCCTTAAGCGGCATTGATCTGAAAGGGATTGATAGCGGGATTGATCTGGGCGGGATCGGCAAGGGCTACACCGCTGATCAGATTTTGGCGCTCTGCCAGCGCCACGGCGCCTCTTCCGCGCTGGTGTCGTTGGGGACATCCTCCCTGGCGGCGCTGGGTGAACGGCCCGGTGGGGGACCGTGGCGAATCGGCCTGAGGTCGCCAGGCGCTGACCGCGACCAGGCCTTAGGCGTGGCCGAATTGGCTGGCGGTGCCTTGGCGACTTCCGGCATTGACGAACAGGGCCATCACATAATCGATCCCAGGACGGGCCGGCCCGCCAAGGCGGGAGTGCTCCAGGCGACCGTCATGGCGGCCGATGGCATGACCGCGGAGGCTTACTCGACGGCCTTAGTGGTGGGCGGTCCAACGGGCGCCTGGCCCTCCGCGCCGACCGGTGCCGCTGGCCCCGACCGCGACGGCTTTACCGTGAGCGGGGCCGCGGTGGCCTGGATTCTGGTCACGGCTGAGGCTGTCTTGGTCAGTCCTGGGGCGACCTCGTGTTTCCACCCATCGCTGCGCGAGTAGTGTTCCCGGGACAATCGCTGGCGGGGCCGCGCACCACGCGGCGCAGCCGCTGACGCGGCGATGGCGGGACACTGGTCCGTTGGCTGGCTGAAACCCGTGCGGTTTAGCCGGGTCCCGCCTACCCGCAGCTAGCTAGTCGTTTGGAAGCTCCGCGCGGTTGAGGGGTACGGACAGGATCGTATCCGTGCCAATGCCGTTGACGGCGGGAGATGCCACCAGCGAGCCGTTGAGTTGCCGCAGCAGCGACAGTAGCGCGGCCGGCTTCGCGCCCAGAGCGAGGCGGCCCCGATCCTTGGATCCCGAACTCTCCGAAACCACAACCATTAACCGAGCCTGGGTGGAACCGGCGGCCACCAGGACCGGCTGGTCCGGGTCCTGGGGGGCGGCCGCTTCGATCAGCCCGGATACTATTCGCGCCAGGCGGCGCGCGACCGGGGCGGGCACCACGGCGGTGGTCTGAATGGCCCAACGGACTTGGGCGGCGTTGGGGGCGCCTGTCAGCGCGTCCTTCAGGACCTCTGCAACGGGCAGTCCCCCGGGGCCGGGCCGGCTCGAGGCCAGGCGGGGGATTGGGGCGTCACGGTTAAGCCGGCTGGGAGCTGCCGGAGCTGCCGGAGCAGAGGCGGGTGCGGGCGGGGGCTTGAACGAAAGGCTAAGGGGGCGCACCGAGGGCGGGGGAGACTTCGCCGGGGGAGAGGACGCACCCGCCGGGCGGGTCGCCTCCCCGGGTCTCCTCGACGGGACATCCGGATAGCGTCTGGGCGCATCGCTCGGCGGGACGATCACCGCCGGAGGCGCTGGAAGGATGCCAGGGAAGGCGTCTGAGGGCTGGCGGGAAGACGGGGGTGGCCTAAGCTGGCCAGGCCGCGGCGGCCTGGCGGTGTCATCTCTGATGGGAGCCAACCGCCGAACCGAGCTTCTGGGTACTGGGCTGACGGGGGGAGGGCTGGTAGGCCTGGCGCTGGGAGGCGGCCCGGCTGACAACCGGACCGGCTGGGCCGGTTGTACGGGCTGGACCGGTTGGACGGGTTGGGCCGGTCGGACCGGTTGGACCCGTGGCCTGGGAGCGGCCGGGACGGCCGCCGGGCCAGCGGTGGACACTGCGGGGGATGGCGGCCAGCCGGCAGTCCTTCTGGGCGAACCGCCGTTGGACCGGCCCGCGGACACCCTCACCACGGGCGGGGCGGCAGCCGCCCGTTCTGCCGGCGGGGGCATCACCGCCACCGACGCCGCAGTGGCCGTTTCTTGCGGCTTGGCGTGGTAATCAGCTGCTGGTTGCCGGCGGGGCGCCGGGCTGGTGCTGGCGGGCCGGGAACCCGGAATGTGCAACACGCCACCCAGGCGACCAGCGAACTCAGGCCCAACCACGGCCGGCCGGGTGGCCAAGAAGAGTATGCCAGCGACCATCACCAGGGCCCCGCAGACGCCAACCATCACCCGGGCCCGTGAGGACGAGTAGAGCGAATCCGCGGCGGCGCTCAGTTCCGTCAACGAGGTCTGGCCGCTGGCGTTCTGGGCGCCCCCCTGGCCATTGGCCGCGTAGGCGGTGGCGTGCCGCGACAGGTTGGTGTTGGAAACTGCGCGTGCTAACAGATCTGGCATGGGAAGCAGCGATATCCCGAATTCGCGGAGGCCCGCGCCTCCGCTGGCGCGAGCTTTTGACAGGGCGCCGGACGGATCTGACAGCAACGCGGTCAGGGCGGTGGCGTCCGCACTGGACGGGAGCCGCAGTTTCTTCAGCGAGATGGCATTCGCGGCGGTCGTCAGGTCGGCGAAGGCTGAATTGGTGGCCGCGGCGTCAAAGGCCCCGCCCTCCTCAGCGAGCGCCGCCCGTCCGGCGTTGTCTACTGCCCTCATCAGATCGACTATGCGGCGGTCCTCTTTGGCGGCGGCGGCCGCCTGTCCGTTAGCGGCGATGGTGTAGATGCAGGTGCCTAAGGCGATCACCAGAATGATCAAGGTAGCGCGCCCGATCCGCCGGTATCCAATTGCGGGGACCGGCGGATCGGCGGCTAGGTTGGGGGTCACCTTACAAGGCCTCGGTCAGTTAGCTCACCGGGTCGCTGAAACCCGTGCCGTTGAGCCGAGTTTTGCCTACCCGGTGTCTCCATGAAAGATCCGACCATGGGAAGAAGATCCTGTGGTGCTGTCGCAGGTCTTGGAGCCTTGGAGGCCGGTTCTTGACCGGCGTCCAAGGTGCCAGTTGGTTAGGAGTCATCGGTTGCCTTCCACGGTACTCGGGGCTTGGGGGCTAGTGGGTCTTCGGCTAGGCCGGCGAACCCCGCGGGTTCGCCGGGGCTGGGATGGGCGGCTGGACCGCCCACGCCCAAGGGATTGCCCAAACCGTCCAAACCGCCCAGGCTGCCTATCTGGGCGGAACCTAGGGGCGGGATGGCCGTCCCGGCTGGTGCCGGACCTCCCAGCGGGCTCCGGAGAGACGGTTGGGCGAAGGCCCCGGCCTGGGGCACGGTTGGATCTGGGGTGAAAGCCGCTGGGGCCGGTGACTGGTTCGATCCCAGTGGCCTGGACGGCATCTCCGAAGGGGCCTGGGAACGGGGCTTTCGAAGTTTGATTGGTGACGGCACAGTTGAGGGATGTGCGCCGTCAGGCGCCGGCGTGGCCCATCGCGTCCGTTGGCGCCAAAGCAGCCCGCCTCCGCCGGCGGCGGCGAGGGCCAGAATGCCACAGATGATCCACAAGACAATTGGGGTGGTCCGGCTTTGGTCTAAGGCGGCGCCGGAGGCCTCGGTTAGGACGCGCAGCGCACTGCCGCGGGGATCGCTCTGCGGCACTTCCTGGTCAATCCGCACTGGAATCGACAGTGTTGGCTGCTCGGGTTGATCGGTTGTCGCGGCTGCTTCCGTGGTCCGCGTTTCTATCATCGACTCGGCGAAGGCCTTGGCCTGCGGGGCCAAGATCTCGTTGTGGAACAAGGAAGGGGCCTTCTGGGCAAAGTTCCATAATGCTTGGCGGAGGATGGTGAAGTTGGCGGGGTATTCTTCGGCACCAATCAAAGTGCCGGTTGTGAGTTCTTTACGGGCCTTGGAAACGCGGTCCGCCGGGTCATTGAACAACAGCTGGGTCTGGTGGTCAGCGCCTTTGGTGGCGAGCCCCATCGAATCCAACCCGTAGGCGCGGGCTGCTGTGCCAAGAGCGGCGGCGGCGTTGTCTAACGGCCCAGGTTCGGGCTCGTGATCCGTGATTTGCGAGGTGCTCCAATCACTTCGCTCGGTATATAGCGCCCGGTCCGCTTGGTTGACCGCGTTGAGCAGGGTGGCCAACTCCTGGTCGCGGGCTGATTGCCCGTAACCGCGGGATGCCGCCAAAGCGAATCCGCCGCAAGCGACGGCCAGGACAGCGACGATGATGGTCGCGACCATGACGATGAGCCGTAACTCTCGGTAGTCCGGACCGGCCGGGGCGGCAGGGGGAGCTACCGCCGTTGGGTGGGCCTGGGTCGTTGTCATGCTTAACCATTCCATTGTGCGTCGGGCCTGAAGACCGGTGAGCAGGCGGGCCGCGGTCCCAGTTGGTATTTTCACCTACCGGAGACGTTACCCCAGAAGGCGACCCGAGTCACTTGCCGTCATGGAGAGAATACTGCCCATCGCGGGCGGACGCTAGGGGCCTAATGAGGCACCCTGGCGAAGTTCGGCCCGCCGCTATACCGCGGAGAGGTCTTTGGCGCTCGCCGGAAGCGTGAAAGGCTGGGCACATCCCCAACGCGCCGGCCGCCTGGCTAGCCAAACAGGCAAGATGTTAAGCGTGAATCAAGCAGCCAGGAACTTCTCGGACAATCCCAGCGCCAGCGAGGAACCGGTCGGTGTGGTTTCGACCCCAGCGGGGGACGCGTCCGCCGGCAACCCGCAGTCTCTTTGGCGACGCTTGGTCAGTGTTATCCGGGACCATGAGAGGGCGTATTACGAACTGGATGCGCCCACCATCTCCGACGCCGAATTCGATGACCTGATGGGGCGGTTGCGCAACCTGGAGGCCAATCATCCGGCGTTGGTGACGGCGAACTCGCCAACGCAGCGGCCAGGGGGCCGCCCAACGGGTGATTTTGCCCAGGTCAGGCACGCGACACCGATGATGTCGCTGGACAACGTCTTCTCGGCGGCGGAACTCAGAGCATGGATGGAGCGCTGCCTGAATGACGCCTGGCTGGAGGAGACCAGGTGGCTAGCGGAACTCAAGATTGACGGGCTGTCGGTGTCGTTGATCTATGAGAACGGCCAGCTAGTGCGGGCGGCCACCCGGGGCGATGGCACCACTGGCGAGGACGTTACCGCCAACGTCATGACGATCACCGCGATCCCTAAGACACTGAAAGCTGAGCCCGCACCGGCCTTCCTGGATGTGCGCGGTGAGGTCTTCTTGCCGACGGCCGCCTTCGCGGACCTGAATGGCGGCATCGAGCAGGAAAACGAAGCCATAGCGGCCCGAAACGAGCGGGCGGTGGCTGAGGGCAAACGGCCCCGCGCACTGCGCAAGCTCTTCGCCAACCCTCGCAACGCGGCCGCCGGATCGTTGCGGCAAAAAGACCCGGCGGTTACGGCCGGCCGGCCCTTGGCCATGCTGGTCCATGGGATTGGGCAGTTGACCTGGGCTGATGGCCTGGACGGGCCCTCGCCAGCGAGCCAATCGGAGGCCTACGAATTGCTAGGTGTGTGGGGGCTGCCGGTGTCAGGACATAACCGGGTGTCAACGGAGCTGACCGGTGTTGAAGCGATGATTGAGCATTTCGGCGACCACCGCGACGGGATCGACCACCAGATTGACGGGATCGTGGTGAAGGTAGACAGCTTCGCGGTCCAGAGTCAATTGGGTGCGACTTCGCGGGCGCCGCGCTGGGCGATCGCGTACAAGTACCCGCCGGAGGAGGTCAACACCAAACTCTTGGACATCCAGGTCCAAGTTGGGCGGACCGGCCGGGTGACTCCGTTCGGCATCATGGAGCCCGTGCGGGTTGCGGGCTCAACTGTGTCCTTCGCGACTTTGCACAACGCCCGGGAGGTGGCCCGCAAGGGCGTTCTGATTGGTGACACCGTAGTCTTGCGCAAGGCCGGGGACGTGATTCCGGAGATCGTCGCGCCGGTCGTTGAACTGCGCACGGGCCAGGAGCGTGAGTTCGTCATGCCCAACCGGTGTCCATCCTGTGGCTCACCGCTGGCTCCTAGTAAGGCGGGAGAAGTCGACTTGCGCTGCCCTAACGCCAAGGGCTGCCGGGCGCAAGTCGCGGGCCGGATTGAGCACCTGGGGGCGCGCGGCGTGCTGGATGTCGATTCGCTGGGCCAGGAGGCCGCCCTGGCTCTAGCGGACCCGATGGCCACTTTGCGGGTCAGCGCGGACCGCCCAGCCCCGGGTGACGCTGAGGCACTCGAGCCGGTTCTGGCCTCCGAAGCGGACCTGTTCGCCCTGCGCGGCGAGGACCTACTGCGGGTCAAGGTCTGGCGCTGGGGGCCGCACGGTTGGGTGGTCAAGCAGTTCTTTGGCAATGAATCCGGACAGTTGAGCAAGTCCGGCGAGATTCTGTTGGCGCAGCTAGAGGAAGCCAAGCAGCGCCCACTGTGGCGGCTGCTGGTGGCCTTGTCTATCCGGCATGTTGGCCCTACGGCGGCGCGGGCGCTGGCGGCACGCTTCGGGTCCGTCCCGGCGATTGGGGAGGCCACGGAGGTGGAACTGGCGGCGGTTGACGGAGTGGGGCCGGGGATCGCGCGGTCCGTCGTTGAGTGGTTCGCCGCGGATTGGCACCGGGCCGCGGTTGAGGCCTGGGCCGCTGCCGGCGTTCAGTTGTCCGATGCCGCCGTCACGGCTTTACCTCAGACCCTGGCCGGTTTGTCGGTGGTCGTCACAGGAAAGCTGGAGGGCTTCACGCGTGAGGAAGCCAAGGAGGCGATCGCCGCCCGGGGTGGCCGCCCAGTCAGTTCGGTTTCTTCTGGAACTGATTTCGTGGTGGCCGGTCCGGGTGCGGGTTCTAAGGGGACCAAGGCGCGGGCGTTGGGGCTACCGGTGCTTGACGAAGCAGGTTTTGGCCGCCTGCTCGAGGGCGGACCGGAGGCGGCTGGCTGAGGGGGACTGGCCGGGCGGGTGGCCCGAATGGGCCGGACCCCGTGCTGGCGAGGCAGTGACGCTAGTGCGATTCCGCGGCCGTGGCAAGAGCTGCGACAGCTGCAGACGCCAAATAAACAGGTGTTTATAGATGGGTTAGGTAGTAACCGTGAGATTTTGGTACTAGCATTCTGGAAGCAGTTCACGTGGCAGCAACCAGTGCAAGGAAGCAGGACCCCATGGTAAACGAGAAGACAGGCGGTCGCCCAGGTTCGGAGGCGCGCGCCTCCAAGCGCCGCTTCGCGGCGTTGCTGGCCGCTATCGCAATGGCGGCGGTGGCCGTAGTAGCGGGACCCGGTGCGGTCGCTGAGCCGGCGAACGCGGCATCCACCAGCACCTGGAATGTCAGCGCTAGCGGAACGAACGTTCCAGGATCGATCAGCCTGACAACCACCGGATCATGGACCGCGTCGGCCTCGGCAACATGGGTAACGCTATCCGCGACGTCTGGGAAGGGTAACGCCTCAATCAAGGTGAATGTGGCGCCGAACACTTCGACCAGCACCCGGACGGCGACGGTCACGGTGAAGGCCTCTGGGACCACCGTGTACCTGGCCACTATCAGCCAGGCCGGGATGCGCGTGACCTCCCTGTCATGGTCACCCGGTGCGACCGGCGGAACCTACTCGGTAACTGGGAGCCCGAACGGACAGTGGACGGCGGCATCGTCCGCTTCGTGGGTGACTGTTTCGCCTAGCTCCGGTACCGGCGCCGCCACCACCATCAGATTGAGCGCCGGGGCGAACACCGGCACCTCGTCGCGCAGCGCGACTGTATCTGTCAAGATCAACGGCGTGACGATCTGGGTCATCAACGTCACCCAGGCCGGGGCTGCCGCGAAGACACTCAATTGGACGCCTGGCGCGGGCGGCGGCGTGTACTCGCTGTCGCTGACGCCCAACGCGGCCTGGACGGCCGAATCGTCCGCTTCTTGGGTTACCGTGTCACCCGCTTCGGGAACCGGCACGGCGGCCACTCTTCGCCTGACGGCCAGCGCGAACACCGGCACCTCGGCGCGCTCGGCCACGGTTTCCGTGAAGGTCAACGGCGTGGCGCTGTGGGTGGTGAACCTGACTCAAGCGGGCAAGGCAGCGGCTCCGGTCACACCGCCACCTCCTTCCGCGACCACAACGGTTTGGAACGTCGGAGCTTCGGGGTGGAACGCACCGGCCGTATTGAGCTATTCGACGACTCAAGCCTGGACGGCCACCTCGTCGGCGGCTTGGCTGACCGTCTCGCCAGCGTCTGGCACCGGCAGCGCCTCCATCAAGGTGAACGCGGCGGCGAATTCTTCGTCGGAGGCGAGGTCAGCTACGGTGACGCTGAAAGTCTCCGGTGTCGTGGCGCACGTGGTGACCGTCAACCAGGCTGCGGCGCCATCCCCCGGTACGGCGACCTGGAATGTGGGCGCAGCGGGGTGGAGTTCGCCGGCGCAGATCAGTTGGTCGTCGAGCCGTGCCTGGACGGCGACTTCCTCGGCTTCGTGGGTGACCGTCTCGCCTGGTTCAGGGAGCGGCAGCGCCACGATCAAGGTGGATGTGGCCAAGAACACTTCCAAGGCGGCGCGGTCCGCCACAGTCACGCTCAAGGACAACGGGCTGACAGCGTATGTGGTGACCGTCAAACAATCTGGGTGACCCTCCTCACCCGGCCCCGGGGCCCTGGCCGCCACTCCGATGGGTGGCCAGGGCCCTTAATTGTGCGCTGGAACGCGGCACGAGTTCGGCCCCCAGCCCAGGGCGGCGCCCAATCTGGACAACCCGCGGGGTAACGCGGAGGCGGGCCGGGCGGCATCGGCCACCGGAGGCGCGGAACTGAACTCGAACTCTGCGGGCCGAACTGTGCGGCCGCTGACACCTGCCTGCCGTGGCCGGAAACCTCCACCGCGACCCGGACGGGCGGCGAGGGCTGCTAGCACTTAGTGGGAGCCTTGAGGGGAGTGACGAATTCGTCATCGGACGGCGGCAGATCAGTTGTGGCGCCGGGCTCCTTCGAGGAGGAATCCGGGGGTGGGGTGCTTGGCTCGGTGCTGGCAGGCGTCTCAGGATGCGCGGCCTTGTACGGGGTGGTACCTGGAACGGGCTGATCCGCGGCCATGACCTGGAAAACCTCCTGGGCGTTGAGACCGCCAAAGCGTCCCGGAGTTCCCCATTCCGCCAGGATCACCCGGTCCTTGTCTGACGGGGCCTCGCCCCAGGGGGCCGTGAATAGCGAAACGTTCGCCATCTTGATGTCCCGCAACACGTATGCGAGCCCAGCCAATGAAGTGATGGAACCCAGTTCTTCGCCCACATAGAGTGACTTGGTGATGGCGGTGGCGGTGGCATTCAATTTGGGCAATGACTGAAGGTTGCCAGAGTCCATGAATTCGCTGATAACGGTAGCGATCAATTCTTGTTGACGTGAAATACGTGACGTGTCTGAACCATCAAGCCGACCAGCGGACGTTGTGCCTTTGCGGGTCCGTGCGAAGGCCAGCGCGGTGGAGCCATCTAAGTGATTCATCCCCGGCGGCAGGTTGATCTTTGATTCCTTGCCAACCAGGCCGTCAGGCACGCAAATGTCAATGCCACCAAGGCCATCCACCACATTCGCGAAGCCCGCGAAGTCAACCAAGATGAAAGTATCGAGCCGAATATTGGTGACCTGCTCGATGGTCTTCATGACACAGGCGACCCCCTCGGTCTTGTTCGCCGAATCGCCGGCGGCGCCACGCGAGAAGGACGCATTGATTTGCTCCTGCCGCAGGGGCTCCGCTACCGAGCGGTCCGGGCGCACGCAGGCTGGAATGGGGATCAGGGTATCCCGCGGAATCGCCACCACATCAACCCGGGAGCGGTCCTTGGAAATATGGGCGATCATGTTGACGTCGTTGAGAAGCGAAGGCGTCCAGGTGGCGCTCTTAGGCCCAGCTTCACGTACAACCGCCGCGTTGTCGCCATCGCGGGTGTCAATCGCGGTGATGAGAATGTTCACGCTCCGCCCACCAAAAGGATCAAGCGGGGCCCCGCCGCCGTCGCCCTTTTCTTGATCGGGCCGGTTAAGGCCGAGCAAATCATTGACGCCGTGCAAGACGTCGATGTTAGCGTCCAGTTGCCGGAGCCGCTCAGCCACGGCCACGCCGCTGCTGAGGGCCAGAGCGACAACTACGGTGACCGCGATCTTGAAACCCCGGTGGCGATTGACCGTCAGCCGGTGTTTCGACGGCTGAGGTAGGTGGGTGGCCGCATGACGCGGTTGCACATAAACTCCTTCGGATTTGGAACAACAATCAGTTAAGAGAGTAGATGAGCCAAGCGCTCAGACAGAGAAGGCGCAGGTGAGGGCCGGTAAAAGTTTCGTGGAGATCCACCAAGCCGGCCGGCGTTTAGGACGGAGGTCCAAATCAAGCCCGGAGTCATGGCTGACCCGCTCAATTGGCCGGACCGGTCCATGTGCCGGTTCGGATGGCCTCGAAATCGAGTGGCGCACGCTCTGGGTCCAGCAACACGGCTGATCCGATCCCGCCCGGCTGATAGTTCAAAGACTTAATGGTTGGAGTTCCCTGAATGCCATCTGGACCGGTGGCGGCCTTGAAGTCGAGCAAGAGACGTCCCAAAGACAGGATGTTGGCGTCCTGATCGACCGTCAGGGCATCGGTACCGGCGTTGACCAATTGGATCTGACGTATCGGGTTCCAAAGCAAAGATGGGTCGATCGCCTTCTTGATGACCGCTGCCAGGACCTGGCGCTGGCGGTCTCCCCGGCCTATGTCGCCCATCGGGTCGGCCTTGCGCATCCGGCTGAAGGCCAGGGCACCGGCTCCGTCCACGTCATGGCAGCCGGCCTCCCAGTTGAGCTTAGAGTCCCGGTCTGAGACGGACCGGTCCATGCACAGGTTGACTCCGCCGACGGCATCGACCAACTCGGTGACGGACCCAAACCCCACCTCGACGTAACGGTCAACGTGCAGACCGGTCAGGTCCTGGACAGTTTGAACCAGCAGGCTGGGCCCGCCGTATGAGTAGGCGGAGTTGATCTTCTGGCCACCGTAGCCGGGCACTTGGGCGTAGGTGTCACGGGGCAGCGAGATCAGATAAGCCTGACTATTCGGGGCCACGTGGACCAGAATCAAGGAGTCCGCCCGGGCCCCGGAGGTTGGATCATTGATACCGCCGGTCCCGCGTTTGTCGGAGCCCGCTACCAGGTAGGTCCGTCCCGAATTGATTCCGCCGGCGGTTAGCGCGTTGACGTGCTGAAGCTTGCTGTTGGCCCACAGCGCCAGGCCCGCTGGCCAGGCGACCGCCAGAATCAGCAGTACGGCCAAGATCCCGGCGAGCCGGCGTCCCCGGCGCCGCTTCTTGGGTCGCGGGTACGGGGCGGCATATGGTGCGGGATAGCCGTCGCCCGGATGCGCCTGGCCCGGCTCCGCGTAGGGCGCGTCCTGGGCGGAATAGGCCTGGGGCGCTGCTGCCACTCGGCGGGGAGAAGACCTGGGCCGGGCGGCCTGGGACGGCGCCTCGTGTACCGGCAGGGGCCGGCCTCCGGCGCGGCGCGGGCTGTCGGCGGGCGGAGTGTCTGGGGGCAGCTCTTGGGCGAAGTCCCGAGCGATCCGCGTGGGGACCTCGGTGGGCAGAACCGGTGCGACGGCGGTCGGCGGTAATTCTTCCGCTGCTGGGACACCCCGTGACGGGCTGGACGGCAGGAGCGGGTTGACCGGACCGGCCGTGCGCCGGCGGACGGCCGGCGATTTGGCCGGACGGAACTGGGGAAGGTCGTCGCGGTGAGCCATCACGGTCATACTAGGCCGGGCGCAGGCACGGGGCGTCCTCCTGGCGGGGCATGGCCGAAATGGGCGTGGCACAGTGGTTTGGCAATCGAGCCTCAACCCGCAACTTAGGATTGATGCCGTGGCTGGTAAAGATGGCATGCGGGGCTCGGCTCCAGGCCGCCCGGATGCCTCGGCCAATCAGGATGCCGTGGGCCAGGCCCAGTCCTGGCCGGAGGTTTCGCTCATTGTGGTCGCTCTTGACCAGGACTACGCCCGCCAGGCGGTAGCCCGACTGTTGGCCAATCCGTACCCAGGCGAATTCGAGATCCTGCTCGCCGCCCCGGCCCAGGAGGACCATCCGGCCGCCGGCGACCCTTTGGACGGCCTGGCGGCCGATCCTAGGGTGACGGTTGTCCACGCGAAGTCCGCCGCTAAGGCGACGTTGGTCAATGCCGCCGCCTTCGCTGCCCAGTATTCAGTCTTGTCCCAGGTCAGGCGCGGCGCCGGGGACTGGGTTGAGCTGCTCAAGCGGGCCGCCTCGGCCATGCGAGTGACCGGAGCGGACGTGGTGGGTGGTGCGTCCGTGGCGTTTGGCCTGGGTTCAGCCGAACAGGCGATTTCTAGAGCCTTGAACTCGCGGCTGGGCGTGGGGCCCCGGCGTCCGGGTGCTGGCGTGGCTAAAGGACCAGCTGACTCAGTGCGAATGGTGGCCATCCGTCGTGATGCCTTTGAGCGGGTGGGTGGGCTGAATGAGGATTTCGCCGGCGCACAGGATTGGGAGTTACAGCACCGCGTCCGGCGGGCCGGCGGGATGGTCTGGATGGACCCGTCCTTGGCCGTGCGGGGGCGGACCCCAGGGTCGGGGCGGGAATTGGCTCAGTCCATGTTCCGGGCCGGGGCCTGGCGGCGGCGAGTGATAGCGGCCCATCCCGATTCTTCGGCCTGGCGTTACGTGGTGGCGCCGGTGCTGGTGGCTGGGCTGATCTTGGCCGTGGCGGGCGGCGCCGCCGGGGCCTTGGTAGGGGTGGCCTGGGCTTGGTGGGTTATGGCGGCACCATTGGTGTACGCGGCGGCGGCGGCCATCGCCGTAGCGTTCGCCTCGCCCGGGCTGCGCTTGGGCGGCAAGATCAGGATGTGGTGCGCCGTTATGACGGTCCACCTGTCCTGGGGCGCGGGCTTCTTGTTTGGCCACTGGTTTAGGCGCGGGCGCGCCGCGAACCCGGCGAGCCGCGGCCGGTCCGCCTGAACCATCGGGCTGAACCGCGTGCCGTTTTCGGCCGGCGTGAACCTGGCGGCTACGATTGGCGGGTGACCAAGCCTGCTGACTCCGTCCAGGAGTTCCCTGAGCCGGCGGCCCTAGACGGCCACGGCCCGGCCCGGGTGATCGCGTTATGCAACCAGAAGGGCGGGGTTGGCAAGACCACCACGTCGATCAATCTTGGTGCCGCGCTGGCGGAATACGGGCGGCGGGTGTTGATTGTCGACTTCGACCCCCAAGGTGCCGCCTCGGTGGCCTTGGGAGTTGTGACCAAAGATGATCAACCCACCGTCTATGAAGCCCTGATGAGTTCAGGGGTGACCCTGACGGACATCATCCACCAAACATCCCACGCCAATCTGGAAGTCGCCCCGGCCAATATTGACCTGTCTGCGGCCGAGGTCCAGCTAGTTGGCGAGGTAGCCCGGGAGACGGCCTTGGCCCGTATGCTGCGCCCCGTGCTGGACCAATACGATGTCATCCTGATCGACTGTCAACCTTCCCTAGGTCTGCTAACGGTGAACGCCCTGACCGCATCTCATGGTGTCATCATCCCGTTGGAAACGGAGTACTTCGCCTTGCGAGGCGTGGCGCTGCTGGTGGAGACCATCTCTAAGGTGGCGGACCGCCTCAACCCGCGCTTGAAGATTGACGGCATCCTGGCCACCATGGTGGATGCCCGCACCCTGCATTCACGCGAGGTATTGGAACGGGTCAATGAGGCCTTTGGCCCGCAGGTGTTCGACACGGTGATTGCCCGCACAGTGAAGTTCCCGGATTCTTCCGTGGCGGCAGAACCGATCCTCAGTTTCGCTTCCGGTCATCCCGGCGCTGAATCCTACCGGCGCCTAGCGCGGGAACTGATCGCTCGTGGCGATGCCGCCTGACCCCAGCGGGCCCCTATCCGCGGCGGACCCGTTCGCCGTCGCGCTGGACAACTTCACTGGGCCGTTCGATCTGCTGGTGTCGTTGATCGCCAAGCACCAGCTTGACATCACCGAAGTGGCGTTGGCCCAGGTGACGGATGAGTTCATCTCCTACATTGAGGCCTGGCGCGAAGATTGGCCGCTTTCCCAGGCCTCAGACTTCCTGGTGGTCGCCGCGACTCTGCTGGACCTCAAAGCGGCCTCGTTGCTGCCCGGAGGGTTGGCCGATTCAGAGGACCTGGAACTCTTGGAGGCCCGCGATTTGCTGTTCGCCCGCCTGCTCGAATACCGCGCCTTCAAAGAAGTGTCTCAGTCGATAGCTGGCCGGCTGGCCAGCCAGTCCAGCCACGTGCCACGGCTGACTAGCCTCGAACCACAGTTCGCCTCCCTGTTGCCAGACTTGATCTGGTCTATCGGCCTGTCGCGCTTGGCGGCCATCGCGGCGGCCGCTCTGGGGCGCCGGCCGGAACTGTCCGCGGTGCCGCTGGACCACTTGCACGCACCGGCGGTGTCTGTGGCTGAACAGGCGCGGTTGATCTCGCAGCGTCTGGCTGCGACCGGCCGGGTTACCTTTCGTTTGTTGGTGACCGATGCCGCCGGGTCGCTCAACGTAATAGTCGCCCGGTTCTTGGCCTTGCTAGAGATGTTTCGGGCCGGCCAAGTGACCTTCGAGCAGCCACAGGCTCTGGGCGAATTGACCATAGCCTGGACCGGGGCGGCTACGGAACTGGAGATTTCGGAGGAATTTGTGTGAGCGGCATCGGCCCTGATAATCCATGGGAAGACGGGCGGGAGGACCACCGGCGGGCCCAGCTAGAGGCCGTGCTGATGGTGATAGATCAACCGGCCTCCACGACCGACCTGGCCATAGCGATTGGGCTGCCGGTAGACGCTACGCGTCACTTGCTGGAACAGTTAGCGGCCGGATACCGGGGAGCCGGCGGCGAGCCAACGCGCGGTTTCGAACTGCGCGAGGTGGGTGGCGGCTGGCGGATCTATTCCCACCCTGACCACGCCGAAGTTGTCGAACGATTCGTGCGTGACGGGGCCACCGCCAAATTGACTCAGGCGGCGCTGGAGACGCTGGCGATCGTGGCCTACAAGGGCCCGCTGTCCCGCGGACGCATCTCTTCGGTCCGCGGAGTGAACGTGGATTCAGTGATCCGTACGCTGACCAACCGCGGCTTGATCGAGGAGACTGGCGTAGACGAATCCAGCGGGGCCGCCCTGTATGGAACCACCAACCTGTTCCTTGAGCGGATGGGGATCTCGTCGCTGAGCGAACTTGAACCGCTGACCCCCTATTTGCCGACTGGCCAATCACTCGAAGAGATAAAGGACCAAGTTGAGCCGGCCAGCGACCTAAACAGGCAGGCGGCGGCGGCCCCACCGCCGGACGGCGGCGACTTGAGCTAGCCTTATATGTCGCGGCGCCGGGCCCAGCGGCCTAGCTGTGCCGCGAATTCTGGCAAACTTTCCGCCGCGGTGCTGACCGTGGCCAAATCAGGAGTAGTTCTTTATGAGCCCAACGCGCCCACGCCGGACCCCGCGACAGGGGAATCGCGGCCAGGCACGGGATGGCCTGAAGCCGGAACGCGGCAGCGCAGGCGGATCTTCGCGGTCCTCCCGGCCGCCCACGGGTCGGCGCCCGCCTCCCCCTGAAGCACCCTACGATGAAGACGGCATACGGCTGCAGAAGATTCTGGCGGAGGCGGGAGTGGCCTCGCGGCGCGCGGCCGAAGAGATGATCGCCGCTGGACGGGTGGAAGTGGACGGCATCCGGGTGCGCGAACCTGGCCTGAAGGTGGATCCCGCCCGGCGCCGGATAGACGTGGACGGGTTCCCGGTCGAAACTGACCCGTCCAAGGTTACTCTGGCGTTGAACAAACCGGCCGGGGTAATTTCCACCATGGATGACCCGAAGGACCGTCCTACCTTGGCGGCCTTGACTGAGTCCCGTTCCGAACGGCTTTTCCATGTTGGGCGCCTAGACCGCGACTCGGAGGGCTTAATTCTGCTGACCAACGATGGCGCCTTCGCCAACGCGCTGTCCCACCCCTCGCATGAAGTCGCCAAGACCTATTTGGTGACCGTTGAGGGCCGGGTCCGCCCCGGCGTGGGCAAGGTGCTGCGGGAGGGAATCGAACTCGACGATGGCCCGGCCAGCGTTGATTCCTTCCGGCTGGTTGATTCAATTCCCGGCTACACGCAAATCGAGGTGACTCTCCATTCTGGGCGCAACCGGATTGTCCGCCGCATTCTGGAAGCCGCTGGCCATCCGGTGGTCCGGCTGGTCAGGACACGCATTGGCACTGTCGCGCTGGGGGATCTGAAACCTGGCAAATGGCGCGTCTTGGGTGGCCCAGAATTGGCTTCACTCAAGAAGGTGGCCGGATTGTGAAGCCGGGCCGGCCGTCTAGGGATCCCGGACCCGCCGGATTGGGCGGGCCTGTTAGTCCGGAGGGACCCGTCACGTCGAACGGGCCCGGCAAGCCGGATGGGTCCGGTAAGCGGGATGGGTCCGGCCAGGCGGATACGCCGGGGGAGACCGCCCCGGCGCCGGAGGCTCCGCCCGCCGCCACCGCCGGGCCGGTCCATATTGTTGGTGCTGGGCTGATGGGGGCCTCGGCCGGATTGGCGTTGTCTGGCCAGGGCGTGCTGGTGACGATCGAGGACTCATCGCCCGCCGCGCAAGCTATGGCGGCGGAAGCCGGTGCGGGCCGCCTACGCCAAGGTGATGATCAAGACCCGGAGCTGGTGATTGTAGGCACGCCGCCGGATGTGACCGCCCAGGTGGTGGCCCAGCAGTTGGAGCGCTTCCCTGGTGCGACCGTCACGGACCTGGCCTCAGTCAAAGCAATCATCCTGGACGAACTATCCGGCTTGGGGGCGGACCTGGGCCGTTATGTGGGCTCTCACCCAATGGCTGGACGGGAGAGGACCGGGGCAGCATCCGCCAGTGCGGACCTGTTCATTGGCCGGGCATGGGCCATAGCACCAAGTCCTCTGGCCGGACCCGCCGCAGTCCGCCAAATCAGAGACCTGGCGGCTGATCTAGGCGCCCACTCGGTCTACTTGACGGCGCAGGCCCACGACCGGGCGGTGGCACTGGTCTCTCACGTACCGCAGATTCTGTCCACCTTGACCGCCAAACAGCTAATTGGAGCGGAGGAGGCAGCGCTCGAGCTGGCCGGCCAAGGCCTGCGGGACCAGACTCGGATCGCCGGTTCAGATCCCAATCTGTGGGCGGTCATCCTGGCAGGCAATGGGCCCGCCGTGGCGGCGGTGTTGCGCCAGGTCCGCGAAGACCTGGACCAGGCCATAACGGCGCTCAGCCTAGGTGCCGGGGAGGAGACCCTGGGCAAGTCACTGGTTGGGCTGGCCGGACTGCTCACTGACGGCAACCGAGGCGCGGCCCGCATCCCCGGCAAACACGGCGGCGCGAAGCGGCAATTCGACAAGGTGACAGTGATCGTTCCGGACAGGCCGGGCCAATTAGGGCGCCTTTTCAGACAAATGGGCAGAATTAGAGTAAACCTCGAAGACTTGAACCTGGAACATGCCGCGGGCAAAGAGTTCGGCTTGGCCGAAGTCTCGGTGCCGCAAGGAGATGGAGATAGATTGACTCGGCACCTGAAGGCCAAGAAATGGAAGATTGTGTCATGACTGTCATCGCTATTGACGGACCGTCCGGCTCCGGCAAATCGACGGTCGCCAAAGCCATCGCCACCCAATTGGGACTGGCCTATCTAGATACTGGCGCTATGTACCGGGCGGCGGCGGTCCGCGCCGACCACGCCGGGCTGCTAGGTGTGCCTGCAGCGCTGCCTAAACTGGTCGAAGAAATGCCTTTGGAGATCTCTTTGGACCCGGCTAACCAGGTAGTGCGCCTGGCCGGTCAAGACGTAACTGAACTCATTAGGACCACCGCGGTGAGCGGCATCGTCTCCCAGCTTTCGACCGTGGTACCGGCCCGGCAGGTGCTGGTAGCCCGGCAGCGCGCTGTGGTAGAGGCCCACCGTGAGCCGGGGATCGTGGTGGAAGGGCGGGACATCACGACGGTTGTGGCGCCCGATGCCGACGTCCGGGTTCTCATTACGGCTTCCGAACCGGTCCGGTTGCGCCGGCGGGCGCTGGATCAGCACGGCCAAGCGGGCGCTGCCGCGCTGGCCGCGACCGAGGATGAGGTGGTCCGCCGGGACCGCGATGACGCCACTGTGGCGCGATTCCTGGACGCCCCGCCCGGGGTGACGCTGATTGATTCATCCGATCTGACGGTGGAGCAGACTGTCGCCGCTGTCCTGGAATTGCTGCCAGCCCGATGACTGAGCCACGGAAACAGGGCCTGCCCAGGGCGTTCCAGGCCGGCATGGCCCGGAGAGTCGCCTGGATACTGAACTGCTTGTGGCTGGCCACCAAAGTCACCGGGCTTGAGCACGTCCCACGCAAAGGCCCAGCCATCCTGGCCGGTAACCACACCGGCCTGGTCGATGGCCCGGTCATACTGGGGGCGGCACCGCGGGGTGTTCACTTCATCATGAAGTGGTCATTGGGCCAGGGATTCGGCGGGCTATTGCTTAAAGCGTCCGGGCAAGTGCCGCTGGCCAAAGACAATGGCCACGCTGCCTTGCGGACCTGTCTTGGCTTGCTTGAACGTGGAGCGCTGGTGGGGATCTTCCCGGAGGGCAGCCGTGGGGATGGCAAGATGAGCCAGATTCATCCAGGGGTCGCCTGGCTGGCGGTCAATTCCGGTGCGCCGGTGATTCCGTTCGCCTGCCTGGGCACGCGGCGCCAAGGCGAAAGTGCGACCCACCTAACGCCCTTTAGACGGCGCGTCTTAGTCTCCTTCGGGCCGCCAGTGGCGTTAGAACTGGACGCGGACGCCTCCCGGCGCGAGCGGACCGGAGCGGCTCTAGAACAGATCGGCCGCGCCTTGGCGGAGCACGTTGAGGCGGCGGTCGCAGCCAGCGGGATCGCTTTGCCCACTGATACCGGGAGGAAGAGCGAATGACGGACAAGACTGACGCCCTGCGTTCGGCCCTCGACGGCTACGCCTTAGAGCCTGAGGACGTTGCGCTCCTCGGCGCTGATGGCCAGGACCTGGACGTTGAGGCGATCAAGTCCATTGGGGCACTGGCCATAGTGGGACGTCCCAACGTGGGCAAATCGACCCTGGTCAACCGCATCTTGGGTCGCCGCGCGGCGGTGGTGCAAGACGAACCAGGCGTCACCCGGGACCGGGTTTCCTATCCGGCCGATTGGGCCGGCGCCCATTTCTCGGTGGTGGACACCGGCGGCTGGGAGGTTGACGCGGCAGGGTTGAGTGCGCGGGTCGCGGAACAAGCCGAATTGGCGATTGGCTTGGCGGACGCGGCGGTGCTGGTGGTAGATGCAGCCGTTGGAATCACTGACACAGATGAGCGGCTGGTCCAAGTCTTGCGCCGTTCAGGCAAACCGGTGGTGCTTGCGGCGAACAAAGTGGACGGTGCGCAGGGCGAACCGGAGGCCGCCGGACTGTGGGGATTGGGGCTGGGGGAGCCGCATCCAGTCTCAGCGTTGCACGGCCGGGGAGTGGGGGACTTGCTCGATTCAGCTGTCGCCGCTCTGCGCCAAGCGGCAGCGCCCGGTCTGGTGTTGGCGGATCCGCCAGGGGTGCGGCGGGTGGCGCTGATCGGACGGCCCAACGTGGGCAAGTCCTCTTTGCTGAATAAGCTGGCTGGTGCCGAGCGGTCGGTGGTTGACCCGCTGGCCGGCACTACCCGCGATCCGGTCGATGAATTGGCCGAATTGGATGGGCGCCAATGGCGGTTCATTGACACTGCCGGCATCCGTCGGCGGGTCCAGCGTGTCCAGGGAGCCGATTTCTACGCTTCGTTGCGCACCCAGGCCGCAGTTGAGCGGGCTGAGGTGGTGGTGGCGTTGATCGACTCATCGGAAGAACTGGCGGAGCAGGATGTCCGTATTTTGCAAATGGCTTCTGAGGCTGGGCGGGCACTGGTGATCGGCCTGAACAAATGGGACCTGATGGACCCGGAGCGCCGGTTCTATCTTGAGCGGTCGGTGGAACTTGACTTGGCGCCCTGGAGTTGGGCGCCGCGGGTGAACATTTCGGCTTTGACGGGCCGGCGGGTTGACCGGCTGGCCGGCGCTCTGGACACGGCCCTGGCCGGTTGGGAAAGGCGGATCACCACGGGTCAGCTAAATTCCTTCTTGGGGCAACTGGTGGCGGCCCATCCGCATCCTCTGAGGTCCGGCAAGCAGCCGCGCATCCTGTTCGCTACCCAGGCGGCGGCTCGCCCGCCACGCTTTGTACTCTTCGCTTCAGGTTTCTTGGAGGCTCCCTACCGCCGTTTCATTGAGCGCTCCTTGCGCGAGTCATTCGATTTCACCGGCACGCCGATCGAGATCTCAGTCCGGGTGCGAGACAAGCGCCGCCGCTAGCTCCACTAGGTGAACAGAACCTTGACGAATGAGCCGAGTTTCGCCTACTCGGGGTTCCCGCAAGAGATCCGACCGTAGGGAGGAGATTTTGCGGGGCCGTCTAGCTGCCCCCTGGGAATCAGTGGACCCGTCCGGTAAAGTGTGGGCGTGGTTGATTGGATTCTGTCGAAGCCGTTTGTGCTCGCCTTCGCGTTCCTGACCGCAGTCGCTTGTGTTCGTTCCCAATGCACTTATTGGCTGGGGCGCGCTGTGCGGGCCGGTGTAGTTCGGACCGCCTGGGCGGAGCGAATGACCAGCCGTGGCGCTGAGCGCGCTCGCGACAAGCTTGAGCGTTGGGGCTGGCCGGTTATCCCGGTTAGCTTCCTGACCGTTGGATTCCAGACGGCCGTGAATCTCTCGGCCGGTTTGATTGGCTGGCATTGGTGGCGGTACACGTTGGCCGCCGCGCCCGGTTGGCTGATGTGGGGGAGCGTGTACGCGACGGGCGGGCTGGCCGTCTTCGGGGCGATCGCCTCCGCCGCCCAGGAATCTCCCATGCTAGCGGCGGCGATCATTCAATCCATCGTTGTGATCATCGTCAGCGCGGTGGCCTGGACGCGCTATCGCGCCTCACGCAGGGCCCAAAGCGGCGGCCATGAGGATCAGGTCCACCGAGCGGTCCAAGCCGCCTGACCAGCGAAGCCGTCCGTCTCGCGTCGGCGGAGGCACCGGCCGGGCCTGGCGGGCGTTAGCGGTGGGTCAAATCATTGTTACGAGTGGGTTTCAGCGCCACTCGCGGTGGTCTTCACACTTTCGGCACGCTTATCCTTGGGCTAGCAAGACGCCCATCGCAGCAGACCGCCAGATGTGGCACTGAGCCCCGTTCCGGCTAAGCGGGACGGCTGAAAGGAAGGCTTCACCGTGGAGGATTTCTCTACCATTGTCAGCACGATTGATGACTTTGTCTGGAGCGTATGGCTGCTCATCCCGTTGTTGTTCATCACCGGCCTGGTGTTGACGATCCGGCTGAGGGGCCTGCAGTTCACCAAGCTCTGGCCCGCGCTAAAGCTGGGTCTGTTCAAGCGTAGGGACCCCGGAGCCAAGGGAGACATTTCCCAGTACCAGGCACTGACCACGGCTTTGGCGGCCACGGTCGGTGTGGGCAACATTGTTGGCGTGTCCACGGCGATTGGGATTGGCGGGCCAGGGGCGCTGTTCTGGATGTGGGTGACCGGGCTGCTGGGCATGGCTTCGAAGTATGCCGAGGCCTTCTTAGGATCGAAATACCGCGAGACAGATTCCCGTGGGGAGGTTGTAGGTGGCCCGCAGGTTTACCTGCAAAAGGCGATCTCCGGGAACCTGGGCAAGATCCTGGCGATCTTGTTCGCGGTCTTCGGTGCGCTGGCGGCCTTCGGTATTGGCAACGGGACCCAAGTCGACGCGATGGTCAAAGGGATGAATGACGCCTTCGGCCTGGACCAGATGTTCACCGGTGTGATCATCATGATCCTGGTCGGGCTGGTCTTGATCGGTGGCATCAAGTCGATCGGCAGGGTGACGGCATCCTTCGTGCCCTTCATGATTGTGGTCTACATCCTGGCTGGGACCGTGATTCTGGCCATGAACGCGGCATCGATTCCGGCGGCCCTGGGAATGGTTTTCACCCATGCCTTTACCGGCAGCGAAGCAGTGGGCAACTTTGGAGGCGCGGCCGTAGGCTTGGCCATTCAACGTGGCATGGCCAGAGGCATGTTCTCAAATGAGTCGGGGATGGGTTCGGCGGCGATCGTGGCTGCGGCCGCACAGACCTCTCATCCGGTGCGGCAGGGCCTCGTGGCGATGACCCAGACGTTCATTGACACCATCATCGTGGTGTCCTTCACCGGTTTGGTGATCTTGTCGACCGGTGTGTGGAAGGAAGCACCGCTGGACAAGACTGGTGCGCGTGATGACACTGGCCTGACGCACGCGGCCTTCGCTGACACGATTGGGTCGTCCGTCGGGCCGCGGATAGTCGTCATCTGCGTGGTGTTCTTCGCGCTTTCGACGGTCCTGGGGTGGTCATATTACGGCGAGCGCTGTGCCGTGCGCCTGTTCGGGATCAAGGCGCAGATGCCGTACCGGGTGCTCTTTACGGCACTGATCGTGGTGTGGACGGCTTTCCCGGCGGAGACCATCTGGGATATCGCGGATATCCTGAACGGCCTGATGGCGCTGCCCAACCTGATTGGCTTGCTCATCCTCAGCGGCATGATCGCCCGAGAGACGAAGCATTATCTTTCTCAGGACCCAGATCTAACGAAGAACAACGTCAAGCCGTCAAAACTGGAGGCGATTTCCTTCAACGTCGTCTGGGTGCGGGCGCCGAAACGAGTGTCGCACCGGTAAGCGGAGCAGGCGACCGCTTGGGTTCCCTCAGCGGCCAACGTTGCACGCCGGAGCGTGTTGTCGGCCTGGCCGGATGCGCGCTGGTTGGGAGGCCGGCAGAGTCAGCCGGGATAACGTGGTAGCCCGTCTGGTCCAATCTGCGGTTCCGCCGGTGGCATTGGTGTGGACAAGGGCGGCGGTACGCCGGGCCCACCCGGCGCTTGGCCATAGCCGGGGGGAGCGTACGCTCCGCCGGGCTGGCCGTATCCAGCCTGACCGTATGCTCTGCCTTGGCCGTATGGCTGTCCATACCCCCCGCCAGGCTGCGCGTACCCACTAGGGCGGCCGCCGAATCCACCCGGCGGCACAGCGTCAAAGCGGGCTCCCTCCGGCTTGGATGGCAGGATGCACATGATCAAGGGAACTATTCCCAAGCCAGCCAAGCTCAGTAGGTAGAACGCCCCGGAGTAGCCGGCGTCATGCAGCCGCCGCCAGTAGAGGGCGAGCGAGGGAATGAAAGTGCCCAGCGTCCACACCATGACCAGGCCCGCGGAAAGCAGCACCGGGCCGGTCGGATCCGGTACGTAGTAGTACGGGTCCGTATAGCCGTAGCCAAAGGGGTTGGTGTTGTTTTCCAGGTCGATGCTGTTCATCATCGCTACGACGGCGCCCATGTACCAGAGAAGGGCCGGGATCGCTATGACGGTCGAGATGATCTGGTTGACCAGGAACCACCACCAGAACTCGGACCGTGAAGCGCGCCCGGAGAAGGTCACGTACTTCTTGAAGAATCGGGCTATGGCGACGCCCAGCGAGGCGCCGTAATAGGGCTGGTCTAGCCTAACGGGAGCGCTTGGCCCCATCTGAGGAGCAGGAATAGTCATGGGCTCATTGTCCCATGGCCGGGCGCTGACGCTCGCCAAGGGCAAACGCGGGCCGCTGCGAGGGAAAGAACTCGTCGGCACCAATGTCATGGCCTAAACAGCACCCGGCCCGCCGGACCCTTTCGGGTAGGGTCGGTGAGGTGTCTAGCAGTTACCCGGCCATACTCCAGCGGTTCTGCCGTGTGATTGAAGATCTTGGGCAGGTGGCGGGCGCCGCGGTCATCGGTTCGCGGGCCGTGGAGGACGCCGGCCAGATCCCCGACCAAGCGGCTGACCTGGATCTACTGGTGTTCACCGGCGGCCCCCAGGAGCTCCTGGCGGCCAACGTTTGGCTGGGGCCATTGGGCCGGATCTGGGCCAGCACGGTGGACCGGACAGTGCCTGGTTTGCCGGTCAAACGCTTGCTCCTGGACCATTCCGCTCAGGTTGACATCCTGATCCTGCCGGTTGACGCCGTGACCCGGGGTGAGCCGGCCGCTCGGGCGGTGCTGGCCGAGGCGGCCCGGCGGGGTTTCAGGTCCCTGAAGGAAGGCGGCCCCGTTTCAGACGGGCTGCGCGAACTAGCCAAAGAGGGGACCGCCGCGTTCCGAGCGCCGCCCTCCCAAGAGGAGTTCTCCCAGTTAGTGGCTAGATTCTGGATCGATTCGGTGCGGGCCAGCAAACGCTTGAACCGAGGAGAGGTCTGGGCGGCGAAGCGGATCATTGATGGGGCGATGAAGGACGCTGTGGTCCGTCTTGAAGCTTGGATCCGGAAGGCCGTCAAGGGCCCCGAGTGGGACACCTTCTGGGATCGTCGGCATCTTGAGGAATGGGCCGGGGACCGCTTCCTGCGGGATCTGGTGGTCACCTCCGGGCCGGGCACCAGCCAAGGCGTGCGTCAAGACTTGTTTGAGACCATGGATCAGTTCCGTCTGCTGGCCATTCAGGCGGGCGCCCGCTGGTCGCTGGATTACGCCGAGGCGGTGGATCGCAAGGCCACGGTCTGGGTGCGCACTTGACCGGCTTGGTTTCGGCCTAGAACGCCAAGGGCCCGGCCCGCGGTTTGGCGCAGTTTGACCTTCTGGTGCCCGATGCCGTTCGCCGCGGCTGGCGGTCAAAGATGCCCAGGAGGTCGGTGAAGAGCGGAAGGCCAGATCAGCCGGGGTAACCGGGGGCGTTCCAGGGCGCCCTGGCTCAAACAGCGAGACAGACCAGAGCGCCGCCGCGGTTCGGCGCGAGCACTGTCAGGCTGGTCCAATGGTGCCGAAACAGGTGGAGGAAGACCAATGAAGAAATACGCGGCTCTGGCAACGCTGGCCTTGACGGTGCCCTTGGTGCTGGGGGCATGTGGGCAGAAGAATGATGCGGCGGGGCTGGGAACGGGCGGTTGGCTAATACTGCGGGTCGGGATGGAGGCGGCCTACGCGCCGTTCAATTGGACCCAGAAGGATGACGCGAATGGTGCGGTCAGGATTGACGGTGGCGGCTGGGCCGGCGGCTATGACGTACAGATGGCCAAACTGGTGGCGGAGAAGATTGGCCGCGAGGTGGTCGTGGTCAAGACCAATTGGGACGGTCTGATTCCGGCTCTGCAGTCAGGCAAGATCGACATGATCGTGGCTGGCATGACTCCCACTGCCGACCGCCGGGAAGCGATCGAGTTCTCCGACCCCTATTACAACTCTGACGTCGTGATCGTGGTCAAGAAGGACTCTCCATGGGCCAACGCCGATTCGCTAGAAGGGTTCGAAGGCGCCAAGATCACTGGGCAGATCGCGACCGTCCACTACGACAAGTTCTTGGACCAGATTCCTAAGGTCAATAAGCAGACGGCCTTGCAAGACTTCCCAACTATGATCCTGGCGGTCAAGTCCGGCAAGGTGGACGGTTATATCTCGGAACGGCCGGGAGCCTTGAGCGCCGTGGCCTCCAACCCTGACCTGACGTTTGTTTCCTTCGCCGAGGGCAAGGGCTTCACAGTTGACGCGGCGGACACCTCCATAGCTATTGGCTTGAAGAAGGGCTCGGGGCTGCTCGGCGAGGTGAACGAGGCGCTCGGTTCCATTTCTGGCGAGAAGCGCCAGGAGCTTATGGAACTGGCGGTTAAAGACCAGCCCAAGTGAACATGACTGCCACCATCATGGCCTTGGGCGCCCAAGCGGCCGAGACCCGCCTGGGCTCACCGAGGCGCACCGCGATGGTGGCCGCTGGCGCCCCGGGGGGTAGGACCTTCTTCGACTGGATTGTCTTGATTGTCCAGGATTACGGATCATGGCTGCTCAAAGGGGTTGGCGTAACTATGTTCCTGGCCTTGACCGGGACAATCATTGGGGTGGTCCTGGGGTTGGGTGTTGGCGTGGTGCGGACCATTCCCTCAGACCGGCCGAGTGCCCGGCTGCCCAAGAGGATCGCGCTGAAGGTCGCCAGCGCGGTGCTTGCGGTTTACGTTGAGGTCTTCCGTGGCACGCCAATGATGGTCCAGGCGATGGTTGTGTACTACGGCCTGGGCATGGCTTTCCAGATTAATCTGAACGTGGTGACGGCCGGCTTATTAGTCGTGTCGATCAACACTGGCGCCTACATGGCGGAGATTGTCAGAGGCGGGATCGAATCCGTTGACCCCGGCCAAACTGAAGCGGCCAAGGCCGTTGGCATGGGCCATTGGGCCACCATGAGAGGGATTATCCTGCCCCAGGCGATCCGGAACATTCTGCCGGCCACGGGCAACGAGTTTGTCATCAACATCAAGGACACATCGGTGCTGATGGTGATTGGCACGTCGGAGCTGTTCTTTCAAGGCAAGACCATCGACGGGATTCTGTACCAGACTTTCCCGGTCTACTTGTTGGTGGCGGCGATCTATCTGGTACTGACCTTCTCGACGACTCGTCTACTGCGGTTGTTGGAACGCCACTTAGACGGCCCGGAGAGCTTCACTTTGGCCACCTCCTCAACTGTTCCAGAGTCGATTCTGCTTCCGGGAGGTGACAACTATGGGCACCGGGGGCGCTAAGGCGGTAGTAGAGACCCGCGACCTGCGTAAGTCGTTCGGGACCAACGAGATCCTCAAGGGGATTGACTTTCAGGTTCTGCCAGGTGAGGTCGTGTCGGTGATCGGGGCATCTGGTTCCGGTAAGTCAACGTTCTTGCGCTGTGTGAACCTGCTCGAATGGCCAAGCTCTGGGGAGATCCTGTACCACGGCCGGGACGTTCTGGAGCGCGGCTATGACATCAACCGCTTCCGCACCCATCTGGGCATGGTTTTCCAGCAGTTCAACCTCTTCAACAACTTGAATGTCCTAGACAACTGCGTGATTGGTCAGGTCAGGGCTTTGGGCGAAGCCAAGGCCGAAGCCCGCGAGCGGGCCATGGGTTACCTGGCCAAGGTCGGTATGGACCCGTACATTGACGCTAAGCCGCGCCAATTGTCCGGTGGGCAGAAGCAGCGCGTGGCGATAGCTCGGGCCTTGTCGATGGAACCAGAGGCACTGCTGTTCGACGAGCCGACCTCCGCCCTTGACCCAGAAATGGTCGGTGAAGTCCTAGCGGTCATGGGTGGGCTGGCCGAATCAGGCCTGACCATGGTGATTGTCACTCATGAGATGGCCTTCGCCCGCGATGTCTCCGGCCGGGTGGCCTTCATGGACGGCGGTGTGATCGCGGAAGAGGGCAGCGCGGCGCAAGTCTTCGCCAATCCCAACAAGGAACGCACCAAGGAATTCTTGGCTCGGTTCCATGCCGGCTGAACCCGCTCAAGACAGGCGGCCAGGCGGGTTAGCGGAGGGCCAGCGTCCACCGGCTAAGCTTGTCTGGATTCGCCCTGCAACGAAGGAGCGCAAAATGTCCACCATCTCCGCGGACGCCGCTGTTTACCGGATTGATCCGGGGTGGCGGGAACTGGCCGGCCAGGTTACCCGGCTTGGGCCCCGTCCAATGCGCACCATTCGGGGGCCGGTGGACGGCGCTGAGCTTGGCGAAGTACCAATCTGCACGCCTGAAGATGTGGCGGAGGCGGCCCGCCGGTCCCGGACGGGCGGTGAGCGTTGGGCGGCGTGGCCTTTGGGCCGGCGGGCCGGCGTAGTAGAACGGTTCAAGGACCTCCTGGTGGAATCCCGGGACGGGATCCTGGACCTGGTGCATGCCGAAAACGGCAAGTCGCGGACGGGCGCCTTTGAAGAGTTTCTGGACGCGGTGCTGACGGCGGGATACTACGCGGCGAAGGCTCCCAAAGTGCTCAGACGGCATCGGCGGCGGGGCGCTTTACCTGTGCTGACCAGCACCTACGTCCATTACGTGGCTAAAGGCGTGGTCGGTATCATCTCGCCCTGGAACTACCCGCTAACGTTGGCGGTCTCTGACGCTATCCCGGCCTTGCTGGCCGGCAACGGCGTAATCCTCAAGCCGGATTCGCTGACTCCGCTGACAGCCCTTTACTTGACCGCGTTGCTGCGCCAGGCCGGGCTACCCAAGGACGTAATGCAGGTCGTGACTGGGCCGGGTGCCAAATTGGGCACCCCGCTGATCGATGGCTCGGATTACTTGATGTTCACTGGATCGACCGCCGTTGGCCGCCAGGTGGCCGCCCAATGCGGCGAACGGCTGATCGGCTGCAGTGCGGAGTTGGGCGGGAAGAACGCTCTGGTGGTGCTGGGCGACGCCCCAATGGCGCGGACCGTTGAAGGCGCCGTCCAGGCCTGCTTCGCCAACAGCGGCCAGCTTTGTGTCTCGGTTGAACGAATTTACGTGATGCGTCCCCTGTTTGAGGCATTCGCTGGTGCTTTCGCCGCCCGGACCGCCGCCCTGAACCTGGGAGGGGGCGGCGGCTGGGAGGTCGACTTGGGGCCTTTGATCAGCCAGCCGCAGTTGGACAAAGTTACAGCACACGTGGACGATGCCGTCTCGAAGGGCGCTACCGTCTTGACTGGCGGCAAGGCCCGCCCGGACTTGGGCGCCCTGTTCTATGAGCCGACAGTCCTGACCGGCGTGACCGATTCGATGACGGTGGCCCGGGCCGAGACTTTTGGCCCCGTGGTGTCGCTTTACCCGGTCGATTCAGATGACGAAGCGGTGGCGGCCGTCAACGACGACCACTATGGTCTCAACGCGTCGGTTTGGACTTCGTCGCCAGCCCACGGGCGGCTGGTCGGTGAGCGGCTGAGGGTCGGCACCATCAACATCAACGAAGGTTACGCCGCCGCTTGGGGGTCAACCGATGCGCCCATGGGTGGGTTCGGGGACTCGGGTCTGGGACGGCGCCACGGCGCTGAGGGATTGGTCAAATACACTGAGCCGCAGACGGTGGCTACTGAGCGGTTGCTCGCGATTGGGCCGCCGCCGTGGTTGTCCCGGGAAGCTTACGCCGCCGGCATGACCGTCGGATCAAGGTGGCTGCACACCACCGTGGCGGAACTGATCAGAAAGGTAACCGCGTCATGAAGAATTACCGTCAGCAAGGGTTAGCCCTGGAAGGGGCCCGGGTCGTCATCACTGGTGGCGGCAGCGGGATCGGGCGCCGGATGGCGATTGGTGCTGGGCGCAAGGGTTCCGCCGTTGTCATCTGGGACCTTGACCGGGAGCGGGCAGAATCCGTCCGTGAGGAGATCGTCGCGGAAGGCGGCCGTGCCGTCGCCTTTGGCGTTGACGTGTCTGACCGCGCGGCGGTTCTGGCGGCGGCCGGGGCCACTGGACCGGCGGATGTCGTAATCAACAACGCCGGCGTGGTGTCTGGCCGTCCGCTCCTGGACGATCCACCAGAATCGGTTGACCGGACCCTGGACGTGAATCTGCGGTCATTGTTCTGGGTGACGCAAGCGTTCTTGGGCGGGATGATCGAACGGCGGACCGGCTATGTGGTGACCGTGGCTTCCGCCGCTGGCCTGGTCGCCGGCTCGAAGATGGCGGACTACGCCGCCTCTAAGGCGGGCGCGATCGCCTTCAACGAGGCACTGCGTAACGAGATGCGTGAAGCCGGCGCCGGAGTGGCCACCATGGTGGTCTGCCCGTTCTACATCGACACCGGGATGTTCCAGGGTGTCAAGAGCCGTTACCCGTTGTTGCTGCCCATTCTTGAGCCGCGTCAAGTGGCGGGTGCCATCTTGCGGGGAATTGAGAAGGGCTCTAAGCAGATCATCATGCCGCCCTTGGTTCGTTCCGTCCCGCTGTTGCGCCTCTTGCCCGTCGGCGCGTTCGATTGGGTGGCGGATCAACTGGGCATCAATGAGTCAATGGAGGACTTCGCCGGCCGCCAAGGCGACCGCCTGTAACCGCCGTCGGCCGGGATTTCTGGTTCGGGACGCTGCCGGCCGCCCGCAGGACGGCCCGCCGGGTATCAGCCTGCGGATGGGGCCGCGGGCCCGGGATCCGGTCCGTCGCTTGGGCTCGGGTCAGGGGCAGCGCTCGCCCTGCCGCCAGCGCCCTCACCTGGGCCACTGGGGCAGCTATCCATACTGCGGTCCGGGTAATCAACCAAATCCTGGTGGTCGGTCTCGGTTTGGCCGGCGGCAGCGGACCGAATCATCACGGTGGCGGTGAGGCCGGCCGCGACGAGGGCGCTAGCGCCCACTGGTCCGACCGGGCCAAGCGGTGACAAGCCCAGGAAAGGCGCGGCCACCAGGGCTATCAGCGCGGTGGCGACCGCCCGCCAGCCTTGCCAAGACCGGCGGGCCCAGGCCTGGAGGCCCCACAGGCCCACTATGAACAAGGCGGTTGGCCCGCAGACAAGATAACCGACCGTCACTGCGGTGACGGGCAGGGTATTGACGTGCGAGGCCTGGACCGCCAGGTCCAGGCCGGCCCCCAGGACGGCTAGAGCCAGGAAGACCGAGGCGTGTCCGTAGCCCCAGGCGAACGCTAAATCGCGGTGCTCAGTCAGGTCTTGGGCCATGGGTGAGATGAAATACAGCCACCACAGGGCGAACAGCAAGACCAGACTGGCGGCGGAAACGCCGCTCAGCTCGGGAGTAAGCCCCGCCGAGTCGAGTTCCACCTGCACGCCGGCCACTGCCACGGCGACCAATTCCCCCAGCAGAATGAGGGTAAACAGCCCGTACCGTTCGGCGATGTGGTGGGGATGCCAACGGGTCTGGCTCGATTGTTCCGCCACCGCCGGTACCGCTAGTTCGGCCAAGGCCAGCACGGCAAAGGAGGCCATGGTCCAGGCTAATGTGTGCGGTATGGCCAGACGGATCAGCCAACCAGCTTGCACCATGGCGATCCCAACCGCGTAGCGACGGGTTGTTGTGCGTCTGTCTGGATCGCCGCGACCGGCCCGGACCCATTGCCCAATCTGGGCGATCCGCATGACCACGTAGCCAATCGTTCCGGCTGTCCAATCCAGGTGGGCGAAAGCCCGGACCAGTCCGGCGGCCAGGATTAGGACACCCACCATTTGGGCCATGACCATCAAGCGGTACGGGCCATCATCGACATCGTAAGAAGAGGCGAACCAGGTGAAGTTCATCCAGGCCCACCAGATAGCGAAAGACACCATGGCGAAGCTGAGTAGTGAGCGGGCGGTGAGCCCTTGGGCCAGGCCATCTGCCAGTTGTTTGACGGCGCTGCCCACGGCCACCACGAAGACCAGGTCGAATAGAAGCTCCAGCGGGGTGGAGGCGCGTCCCGCCTCATGGATTGGGCGCGGCTTCATTGGCCGGAACCAACGGAATCTTGGGAGTGGCGCGGCGGCGTTGGACACGCCGTCAACTCTGGCACAGCCGTGCCGCTGAGACGGCATGGGCTGTCTTTGCCCAGATGACAAGACTGGACGCCGGTTCTTGACCGGCGTCCTAACGGCTTGGAGTCCCGATGACCCGGCTAACAGCTACCGGGGTTCGCCCCGGGCGCGGCTGGGAACAAGATGCCAAAATGAACGACCGGTCTGCCCGGCCGCCGCGTCCGCGCCTGGCGAAGTGAGGCGCCGGCGCACCAGCCGGACCAACCCGGTTCATTGGAAGATAGCACCGGAATGTGACACAGGTCACATCAGGAGCGTGGTGAATAACCACGCTCCTGATGTGTCGCACACGGTCAGCGGAACGCTGACCAGCGAAGACGCGGATAGCAAGCAGAGTTTGAAGCCTAAGACGCCGGCTTTTCACCGGCGGCTTAGGTGTGGGTGATAACGCTGATTGGCTGAAAGATGGTCAAGGGCCCGGCGGAGCGGTCAGCACTGACCGCCCACCGGGCCGAGCCGACCCTCACGGCCATGAAGCGGTCACCGGATGGGCGGACACCCGGCGGCGCCGAAGTCGGCAGCGAGGCGAGGGACAACCCCTGTTGGAGCCAGCGGTTCAGGGAAAGGCGGAAACCTGCCCCGTCCGGCGCCGTGCTGGGTGTCGGCTCATATCCAGTTGTATTCGGGGTCCGGACAGCTCGCGCTGCCAGGCCCAAGCCTCCTTAGTGGGGGTGGTGACGCCAGCTAGTGCAAGGACCGGAAGCATCGCAGAAGGGGCTGTTGGCGGTTGAGCCGCAACGGCACAGGGCCGCCCGCGTTTCCGGAACATCAATCCCATTGTCCGTGATCGCGACAGCACCTTCAACCCAGAGGGGTTCACCGTCCGCGGTACGGACAGTCACGGGGACGTGCCCCTGTTCGCTCTGGCGGACGGGGTCGGTGTATTCATAGTGCAGGGCGCCAGATGGGCAGCGGCGGATGGTCTGCGCGATCTGGTCTGGGTCGCCGGCATCCGGCAATACCCACGGTCGGCGTTTGAGGTCAAAGACCGCCGGGACTGAGCGCAGGCAGACCCCAACGTGCAGGCAGCGCGCCAAGTCAAAGGTGACGGTGATGTCATCGCCGTAGTACTCCTTGGGATGGGCGGGACGCGAGGCTGGACTCGGGGCGGGACCGGCGGTCGCGGGCGCGGCAGGCCGCGGGGCGCCGCCGGCCGAGCCGGTTTCTGACTGGCTCTTGGCGGGCTGGGAGGTAGTCATTCGAGGGAACCCTTTCTGGCGGCATCGGGCAAGGTCAGGGGAAGGCCAAAGGCCGGGCGGCGCTCTGGCGGAACCAGGTCCTGGTACTGAGGATGGGTTTCGACGTAATGCCGTACGAATGAGCAGTACGGCAAGACCGCCAGGCCTTTGCTGCGGGCATCATCCAAGGCGGCGGAAACCAGCACCTGGCCCAGTCCCTGCCCGGAAACCTCCGGGGCGATTTCGGTATGAACAAAGGCGATCTGACCGGGGCGCTCCTGGTACTGCGCCAGGCCGATCACCGCGCCATCGGCGACCAGTTCATACTGGGCGGCCGCGGCGTTGTTACGGACGGTCATCCGCGGGCTGTTGGCCATCGGTTCCTCCCGGGTCTTGGTTGGTCGGCTACGGTCCAACTTTCTCCTGTGGCGGACAGATGTCAAACCGGATTAGCGACCGGCTTATGCTTTGGACGGCGAGACAGCGTCGGGGACCGCTAACATCGACTTGACGGCAGTCGAGCGTGCAAGTATAGGGCGTCCGCCCGCTGAAGTACTGATCTTGAATGAGACCTCCGGTAAAGGTCATGAAAGGTGTGTAGTCGATGGAGCCCATGAGTGTTGACCAGATTGTGGCGTGGCTCAAACTGAACCCGCAGCTGAGGGTCGCGGAGTGCCTAGCGGCGTGGACCCATGGGGACCTGCGGTGAGCGATTCCGTCTTGCCCCATGTGGCTTTCGCCCGTCAGGTCCTTGACGATTTCCCCCCGGGCCTGCCATACCCCTTTGTCCGCCGGGCCCAGATCGCGGCCCTGCCAACGGTGCCGCAGCAGAACACGATTGAGGCGCCTACCTTCCTGATGGATATGGGCTTACGGCGCTGGCGTGACCCGCAGCTACTGTTCAACGGCACATTGGCGAAGCAGCCATTGTTGAAGCGGGGTTGGGAACTGCTGGCGGAAACCCAGTCCGAGGCGCTGGTCTTGCAGGCTCGCGCGTGGGAGGCAGACCAGCGCTCCAGCCCCCAGATCAGCGCCGACCTGGAAACGCTTACGCTCCTGACCGGGGATGACTCCGCCGCCTCGGCCTTCGCGCAGCTTCTCGATTCGGCGGTGCGGCCGTTTGACACCCCGCGTTTGGCCACGTCCGTGGCGACCATCGTCTCGCTGACTGACCCGAGGCGGTCCTATGAGTTGTTCCAGCGAGCCGCTGCTGTCACCTCAGATCCGGTGTCCCGGTTCCTGGTTGACTTGCGGATCGTGGCTTTGCTGATCAAGCGGCTCCACGACTATGACGCCGCTTTGACGCTGATCAAAGACTTGACCAGAGTGGCTGGTTCGGCCGCTCGCCACCATGTAGTGGCGGAGGCGGACGCCGAGGCGATGCAAGTGTTGTTACTCAATCTGCGGGCACTGATCGAGATTCGGCAAGACCGCCTGTTTGAGTCGGTTACCACCATGGAGCGGGCCCAGTCGCAGATGCCGGATGACGGGTTCGTCATGATCCCGGCTGACATGGCGGACCGCTACCGGGCTCAGGTCAGAATCAACGTGACGCAGGCTCTGTGGGTGGCCGGACGCCAGTCGGAAGCGATCACCCAAATCAACCGGCACGCCACGATCACTCGCAGCGAACACCCATACTCTTTGTCGGAGGCGCTGCTCGTGGCTGCGTATTTCAACGAGTTGGCGGGTGAACACCCGCTGGCGTTGTCGTATTGTTTGGAGTCGGAACGTCTTTTGATGAGGGAGGGCGCTCCAACCCGCCTGGCCATGTGTCGACGGGTGGCCGTCTCGGCCTTAATGGGGATGGGCAAACGTGGACGGGCTGAAAAGCTCGCCCGCTCCATCCCCAAAGACTTATTAGGGGAGAGGTTTCTTGTCTGAACCGGAAGATGGCAAAGAGGAGCGGGTAGATCCTCGGACAATGCCACACGCCGTCATACATCAGGGCATACCGGCCGAGAGGCTGCGTCCCGCGACGGGCTCTGGTCCGGTCACGGCCTATCCAAGGTCAGGTCAGTACCCCAGGTCTGGCCAATATCCCAGGACCGGTCAGTATCCCCGCACTGGCCAGTACCCGCCGACCGGGGAGGTGCCACGGCGCCTGATCCGCACCGGGCCACCATATTCGCCGAACGATGCCGCGCCGGTCAGCGGGGCGATCCGCCGGACTGCCCGGGTGGCGATAGTCGACCCGGAGACGCTGTTCCGGACCATGGTGGTGGAGGCGCTCTCCGAGGCGCCAGACCTGAAGGTGGTGGCGTCGCTGGATACAGTCACCAAGGCTCGTGAGGTCCTGCCCGGCCGGGTCGATCTGTTGATCGTGGACGTGGAGCAACGCGACGGTTCGGGGGCGGTCTTGGCGGCCGAATTGCAGCGGATGGATCCGCGCCTGCGGGTCTTGATTATGACCCGTCATGACGTGACTTCTTTGATCGCGTCTTCCAAGCGCCACCTGCGGCGGCCTTGGGCGTATGTGTCAAAACTGAGCGACATTGGCCGTGAGGGCCTGATTAGCGTGGTTCGGCGAGCGGCCATGGATGTGCCCTCATCCAACCCGCCAACGACTGACCGCCGTGATCCCTTCGCGGAACTGACCGGCCAGCAAATGGCCGTCCTGCGACTGATCGCGGACGGCTACACCAACCAGCAGGTGGCGGAACAACTGGGCCTGTCACGCCGAACCGTAGAGAACCATCTCTTGGCTATCTACCGGGGGCTCGGCATAGCCGATGAAGAGGTCAACCCGAGGGTAGCGGCAGCTCTATTGCTGTTGTCCAAGACCCTGAAACTGTGACCGGCGGGGCCGGCCGGTATGCGCCATCGCCGGCGGGCGATCTCCATTTGGGGAATCTCCGTACCGCTGTGGTGGCTTACCTGGCGGCCCGTCATGACGGCCTGGCCTTCCGTTTACGTGTCGAAGACCTGGATGACCGGTCCCGGCGGCGGTTCGCGGAGCGCCAGCTAGCGGATCTGGCCGTGCTGGGGATCGTCTGGGATGGCCCGGTAATGTGGCAGTCCGCCCGGAGGGAGGCCTACGATGCCGCCGTGGCCAGTTTGGCGGAACAGGGCCTGACCTATGAGTGCTTCTGTTCGCGCCGTGACATTCTGGACGCTCCGCGGGCGCCTCACCGCCCGCCCGGCGCGTATCCAGGCACTTGCCGTGACCTTAGCGCCGGTGAACGCGACGGCCGCCGTGCCACGAAGGCCCCGGCGATCCGCTTGCGGGCCCAGGTGGATGGCTTCGCGGTCACAGACCGGCTGGCCGGAACATGCCTCCAGCCAGTCGATGATTTCATCTTGCGGCGGGCGGATGGGGTCAGCGCCTACAACCTGGCGGTGGTGCTGGATGATTCAGCCCAAGGCGTCACCCAAGTGACGCGCGGTGACGATCTGTTGGCCTCTGCCGGCCGGCAGAGCTACCTGGCGTCATTGCTCGGTCTTGATCAGGTGGCCTACTGCCACATCCCGCTGGTCTATAACACCGCTGGCCAACGATTGTCGAAACGCGACGGCGCCTTGGCCGGACCGGAACTGGTGAAGCGCTACGGTTCAATACCGGGTTTAGTCGCCGCCATTGGCCAATCCATCGGTTTGGCGGACCAGCGGGAGACAACCCTGGACCTGGACGAATTGTCACGGCGTTTTGACTGGAACGAACTGAAGATTGGAGCCTGGAGGGTATGAGGCGACGCATCTTGGCGTGGTGCCTGTACGGCCTGCTGCTGGCCGTGCCGGCCCTTCTTGTGGGCTTGACGACAGCCCGGACTGAGTATTCTTTCGGACCGCATGAAGCGGTCTATGAGGTGACCGTTGATTCCAGCCTGACGGTCGACTTGGGCCCATTGGGTTCGGCCGTGGTGCCGAGCCCCTTGCCTGGTCCGCTCGGCTTCATTGGCGGCCGGGTGGAGGTAGGCGTGATTCCGGCCGACTTGACGACTACCCAGATCACGATTGGTTCGCTGGTCCAAGACTTAGCGGATTATGGACAGGCGTACATGGGGATCGACAAAACCTTACGGCAGGCGGTCGAAAACCTGATCAAAGACGGCCTGATCCGGGCTGGAATCATTTGGGCGTTGGCCCTAATCCTGACCGTGGCCGTGATGACGTTGATGGGCCGCTCGCGGCGTACCCAGATCGAAATGTGGAGCGGGCGCCACCGGCGCTTGGTGGCGGGGTTGACCGTCGGGGCCATGGCCCTTGGCTTGGTGGGCGCCGGCGGCGTGGTCGCCAGCGCGCGGGCTCGGCCGGAGCCCGCACCGGAACCATTGCTGGAAGGCACGCCGTTGGCCGGCGCCCATCTGACGGGCCGGTTGGGCCAACTGCTGGGGCAGTATGGGCGGGTGGCCGTGGATGCTTATGAGGCCGATGCCGCCTTCTACCGGGACGCCTCCGCTAACGTTGAGAAGGCCTTCGCCGCCCAGGCCAAAGACGCGGCGGAGCGGGCGGCCGCCGGCCGCCAAGACCAAGAGTCACCGGCCGGGGTGGGGGCCGCAGGGGCCGCTAGCCCGGCCAAGCCGGGCACAGCCGGGGTTCCCAGCCAATCCGGAGCGGCTGGTGCCGAGCCGTCCGCCGGATATGGGACCCCCAGCGTGGGTGAGGGATCCGGTCCAAGCGAGGAGCCGGTACCCTCCGCGCCTGATTCGCCGTCAGCCGTGCCGCCATGGGAAGAGGGCGATGGCCCCTATGGCGATCTTATGCCGGTGCTGTTCTTCTCCGACTTGCATTGCAATATTGGCATGGCTCAAGTGATGGGCGCCGCAGCGCGCGGCCTGGACACCCGGCTGGTGTTGGACGGCGGCGACAGCACCATGGACGGCACGGCCGTGGAACGCTATTGCATTGACCAGATTTCGGCTTCAATTCCGGATAAGGCGGCCTGGGTGGTGTCGCCAGGCAACCATGACACGCGTGAAACTGCCAAACAGGAACGGTCCGCCGGGGCGCGAGTCTTGGATGGGAAAGTCCTAAGCGTGGCTGGCCTGCGGATTCTGGGGGACGCCGATCCAGCCCACACTGAAGCTGGCCAAGGGACCAGCCTGGTGGGCGAGGAAAACATGTCTGGCGTGGCCAAACGCCTGGCAGAAACCGCTTGCGCCAACAGTCCGGTGGATCTGTTACTGGTCCACGAACCGGCCCTGGCCGAGGCCGCACTGAACAGTGGCTGTGTGCCAGCGGCGATCACGGGACACACCCACGCCAGGGCCAACCCGAAAGCCAAGGGCGAGGGAATTCTCTACACTCAGGCCTCGACCGGCCGGGATAACTCCAACACCACCACGCTGGGGCCGCTGGCCAACCCGGCGGAGTTGACGGTCTTGTTGTTTGACTCAGATGGCCGGATCGTGGCCTGGCAGCTACTGACAGTCCGGCCGGATGCCTCCGCCGAACTATCAGCTATCAAGGCCTGGCCGGAACCGCCGGAGCGATCAGGAATGGAAGACAAGAAAGACTAAAGCTCCGGTTCCAAAGACGGGCTTACGAACCGAGTATCAGGGCTCGATCTGTGAACGCAGCATCCAGGCAGCCTTGTCCAGACCGGCCACGATCCCAATGAGCAAGTCTTGGGAAGGCAGGTCGTCGTCGAGTTCCGGCAGGGCTGTTTCGATCCGCCGGGCGGCATCGGAGATACGCGCAGAGAACTCTTCGACGACTACTGGAGCGGCGATTGGCCCAGGCTCAACCGAAGGCACCTGGCTGGTAGCGGCCACCGTGTCAGCCCTCCCGTCGGGACTGCCACCAACGGCGGCGAGCCGTTCGGCGACATCGTCGGAATTGATACGGACCTGGTCGATCACCTCATCCAACTCAAGGTGAACGGAACGGAAGTTGGAGCCACGGACGTTCCAATGAGCCTGCTTGGCCAGGAGCGACAAGTCGATCAGATCGACTAGGGCGGCCTGCAAGACTGGATTTGTTCGATAGGCGGGCATGGGTTCCTCCTGAAGGATTAGGCTGCGGTCTGGCTAGACCGCCGTCCCAAACCTAGCGCTGGATGGGCCGCGCGGGCTTGTAACCTAGAGCGGTGTCTGAATCTCGAATGTCGGCTGGGGATGAACCTGCCTTCCGTTATACCGCTGCCTTGGCGGACCAGATCGAAACTAAATGGCAGGACGAATGGGAACGGCGCGGTACCTTTTGGGCCGCCAACCCCAAGGGCCCGTTGACGGATGCTGAGGGCGACCACGCCGATCCGGCCCGGCCCAAGTTCTTCGTCATGGACATGTTCCCGTACCCCTCAGGCAAGGGACTCCATGTTGGGCACCCACTGGGATACATCGCTACAGATGTGGTTGGCCGTTACCGGCGCATGCTGGGAGATAACGTGCTGCACGCCTTTGGCTATGACGCCTTTGGCCTGCCGGCCGAACAGTACGCCTTGCAGACTGGCCAGCATCCACGGCTGACCACCGAGGACAACATCACCACCATGCGGGCACAGATCCGGCGGCTGGGCCTGGCCCATGATGAGCGGCGGTCCTTCGCCACGACCGATGAAACCTATGTGCGCTGGACCCAATGGATCTTCTTACAGATGTTCAACTCCTGGTATGACCCGGAGGCACCCCGGCGGGACGGCGGGCAGGGCGCCGCCCGGCCAATCGCGGAATTGGAGGAGGCGTTCGCTGCCGGCCGTCAAGACGTGCCTGGCGGCGGCGACTGGAACGCCATGCACGCCGCCGCCCGGCGCCGAGTGCTCAACCAGTTCCGTCTGGCCTACATCACTGACGCGCCAGTCAATTGGGCGCCGGGTCTGGGAACGGTCCTGGCGAACGAGGAAGTGACGGCCGATGGTCGCTCTGAGAGAGGCAATTTCCCGGTCTTTACGAAGGCGTTGCGTCAATGGAACATGAGGATCACCGCCTACGCCGGAAGGCTGGCGGAGGATCTCGATTCGGTTGATTGGCCGCAGAAGGTCGTGGCCATGCAACGCAACTGGATTGGGCGTTCGGGGGGCGCCGCCGTCACCTTTAAGGTCGCCGCCCCTGGGATGGCAGCGACAACGGATGGGCCAGTGATTGAGGTTTTCACCACTCGTCCGGACACGCTCTTTGGGGCCACTTTCATGGTCGTGTCGCCGGAGCACCCTTTGTTGGCTCAGGCGCTGCCGGAAGACTGGCCCGAAGGCACAAAGGAGGCCTGGACTGGAGGTTACCCGGCGCCATCGGCGGCAGTAAGCGCTTACGCGACCCAGGCGGCCAAGAAGACCGCCGCTGAACGGGTGGCGGAAGGCCGGGAGAAGAGCGGCGTCTTCACCGGCCTGTTCGCCATAAACCCGGTCAACGATCAGGCCATCCCGGTATTCACGGCAGACTATGTGCTGATGGGATACGGCACCGGCGCGATCATGGCGGTGCCGGCCGAGGACGAACGCGACTGGGAGTTCGCCAAAGCGTTCGACTTGCCGCACGTTCGCACGGTGGAACCGCCGGCGGATTGGGCGGGCGGCGCCTGGACCGGGGCCGGCCAGACGATCAATTCAGCCAATGCGACCGTGTCGCTGAACGGGCTGGATGTGCCGCGGGCCAAGGAAAGGATCATTGGCTGGCTGGCCGAGCGTGGCCTGGGCCGCGAAACTGTCAGCTACCGCCTGCGCGATTGGCTGTTCTCGCGGCAGCGCTATTGGGGAGAGCCGTTCCCGGTGGTCTACGGCGAAGATGACCAGCCGATCGCCTTGCCGGACGCCATGCTGCCGGTAGAGCTGCCGGAGGTGCCGGACTACCGGCCGCGTACCTTTGACCCAGAAGACGCCGATTCGGAACCGGAAACGCCGCTGGCGCGCAACCCGGAATGGGTCAACATCATTCTGGACCTGGGCGAAGGCCGCCAAAACTACCGGCGCGACACCAACACCATGCCCAACTGGGCCGGATCCTGCTGGTATTACCTGCGGTACCTGGACCCGGACGAATCGGGCCGGGTGGTGGATCCGGATGAAGAAGACTACTGGATGGCGCCGCGAGTTCCTGGCGACCTGGCCGGCGGCGTCGATCTGTACGTGGGCGGCGTGGAACATGCCGTTTTGCACCTGCTGTACGCCCGCTTCTGGCACAAAGTTCTCTACGACCTGGGCTTTGTGTCTGGGACCGAGCCGTTTCACCGGCTGTTCAACCAGGGGTACATCCAGGCCTACGCCTACGTCGATCAGCGCGGGCAGTATGTGCCGGCGGACGAAGTGGTCGAGGATCCGCCGGGAGTGTTCACCTACACCGCCACCGGTGAAAGTGCCACCCAGGAGTACGGCAAGATGGGCAAGTCGCTGAAGAACATAGTCACGCCGGACGACATGTACGCCAGCTACGGCGCGGACACCTTCCGGCTGTATGAGATGTCGATGGGTCCGCTGGATGTGTCTCGTCCTTGGGAAACCCGTGCCGTGGTAGGCCAGCAGCGCTTCCTCCAGCGGTTGTGGCGCAACGTGATAGATGAGACCACCGGCGAGGTTCGTGTGTCAGACCAGCTACCGACGGAAGAGACCATCAAACTCACCCACCGGGTGGTCAATGAGGTCCGTCAAGAGATGGACGCGATGCGGTTCAACACCGCGATCGCCCGGATGATGGTGCTCAACAATCACCTGACCTCGTTGGATGCACCTCCACGGGCGGCCATTGAGACACTCGTCAAACTCTTAGCTCCGGTGGCGCCGCACGTCTGTGAGGAGTTGTGGCAGCGTCTTGGACACCCGGCTTCCTTAGCCCACGAGCCCTATCCCGAGGCGGATCCGGCCTATCTGGTGGAGGACACCGTCACGGCTGTGGTCCAAATCCAGGGCAAGGTGCGGGCGAGGCTGGAGGTTTCCGCCCAGATCAGTGTTGAGGACTTGGCCGCTAAGGCTCTAGCTGATCCCGCGGTGGTGGCCGCCTTGGACGGAAGGCCGGTCCGGCGTGTGGTGGCTCGTCCGCCTAAGCTCGTGAATTTGGTGGTTTGAGTGGCTGCTTCTGGCCGTTTGGCCGGTTTGGCCCGTTGGGGGGAGAGTTGGCGCGGTTGGCGCCGTTGGCGCCGTTGGGGACGCTGGTGCGCCAAAGCGGGGGCGGTCATGATTGGGCTGTGGGCCGTGTTCCTGGCTCTGCAACTGGCCGGGGCACTGGTACCAGACAAAGCGGTAGCCCAGGGCGTGGTCAAGTCCCTCGACGCCGGTCTGGAATTGACCGAACCCGCCGAGAAGCTCCTAGGCGGCCCTTATGACCGCACGACTGACTGCGTGGCTATTGGGACCGGGATGGCCTGGGAGTCGGTGTCGCTGTGGGACAGGGTGGCCAAGGTTCCTCGCATTGGCAATTGCCGCGGAATGGAAGAACGGCTGCGGGCTCTGTCCGAGGATCACCTGGAGGGGATCGACGATAGGGCGTACTACCTCCGTTACTGGGGCGGTTACACGTCAGTTTTCCGTCCAGCGTTGGCGTTGTGGGGGCCGGCCGGGATGGCGGCCGTAGCGGGGGCGGCGCTGGCCGTTGGCCTGCTGGCCATGTGGTTTGCCCTAGGGCGCGCATTGACGCCCTTGGGGGCAGCGGCATTCACGCTGCCGGTGTTGATCAGTACCGATGCGCTGGTCCTACCGGCGGGCTCCCAGGTTCACGCGCTGGCCTTGGGCATAGCATTCTTGGGTTTGGCGGCCGTCAGCCTGTCCGTGCGGCGCGGTCTGGGGGCGATGACCCTGGCGGCGGTCGGGTCTGGAGCTGTCCTGAACTACTTCGATTTGATCAACGTCGCGCCGTTGGCCTGGGTCTTGACCGGGGCGACCGGCGGTCTGGTGGCTCTCTACCAGCAGGGCCGGACGGGGCGGGTGGCTAAGGCGACGGCCTTGGCCTCGGCGGGCTGGATGGCCGGCTACGCCGGGGCGTTCGTTGAGCGTTGGATCACGGCCGCCTTGGCCGCTGGCCCGCGCGCCGTCTGGAAACAAGTAGTGGAGTTGGTCGGCATTCGTTCCGGGCTTTCCGGCCAAGAGGCTTATTCGACCGTAAAGCGGGACCTCGGGTTACCTACCTGGTTGAATCTGCGTGCCTTCTTCGATTTGCCGCTGGGCTGGCTAGTCGCCGTTGCCACGCTTGTGGCAGTGGTGGCGTTCTTGGCGTTGGCGGTTCGCAGGCGGGGACTGGCTGCGCTGGGTCGCTATGGCGCATTTGTCTGGGTAGGCCTGCTGGCGCCATTTTGGTTCGAAGTCATGTCGAACCACTCGCAAATCCACGCTTGGTTCACTTTCCGGGCAGTCGCTGGTTCGCTGGCGGCGGCCTTGGCTGGGGCTGTTGTCCTGTGGTTATGGTCGCGGGTTCCCGCCGATGCCGTTGGGTCGGTTCAGGAAACCGGGTAGAGGTAATCCCCGGGGTGGGCTTAGTCAGCCCGGTGATGTGGTCAAGTACCGCCGGGGTGGGCGGCCGGCTGGAGGCTAACCGAGTGGCTTGCTGGAGAACAACACGGGCTATGGTGATCAATTCACTGATGTCGATGCCTTGACCGATCAGGTCAATAGACGGATTATCACGCATGGCCTATTGTCCGGGTTTGTCCCGTTTAGTGAGGGGAGGCGACGCATTGGCGTCGCCTCCCCTTTGCGGTTAATCCCCGTAACTGGAGTAGGTGGCTTCTTGCCAACCCGAACGAGCAATACCATCAGCGGTCCAGGTATCAATCCCTGCAGCTGGAGTAACTGGTTTCTTACGTACCCTAACAACGAGCACGAGGCATTCTACGGTTATCAATCCCCGTAACTGGAGTACCTGGTTCCTTACCCTACCCCGGGTTTGGGCCTCCTGACAAGGCATTTTGCAGGCCACGTACACACTCGCGGCCAAGAGCTGCCTCGCACCGGTTCGCGCCACACCCAGTTTGATGCGTTTGCGCTGATCAGGGGCTATGCACACTTCAGGCCAATCCGGGCCGGCCGGGTTGACCCTTTGCCTGGGAGCACCGCCACTCCCCGAGGCGTTGCACTTCCACTCAGAACTCGGGTCCGGAGCCGGCGGGGGACATTAGTACTCCCGCTGATCCACAGGGCGAATCAGTTATGAGTGCCCGGGCCATTCAGCCGGCTTAGCGTTGGGGGATGGCCGGTCCCGGGGAGCAACCGCTTGGTTCGCCGGATGACGTGCTCGCCAGGTTGCGCTTGCGGTCCCAGCTAGGGGCGGCCGAAGCCCGGCGCCCGCAAGGCGGAGCACATGCCAGGCCCCGGTTCCGGCTGGCGGTGAACCGTTGGGCGGTTGTTGGGGTCGCCGTGGCCCTGATCATGGCGGCGGCGGCGCTGGCGGTGCCGTCGCTGATGGCTGCCTCAGGTAAGGAAACTGATCCGGCGGCCTTTGGCGCCACCTCGCCGCCGGTCGTTTGGGAGAGCCCATCTGCTCCCGACCAGGCAAGCGCCAGCGCCGCGGATGGCGGCGGCGATGGCGAACTGGTAGTTCACGTGGCTGGAGCCGTGGCAAATCCTGGCGTGTTTCTGTTCAAAGACGGAGCCCGGGTGATCGATGCCGTCGACCGGGCCGGGGGAGCCAGCGCCGATGCCGACTTGGCCGCTCTCAACCTGGCGGCCCGTCTGAGTGACGGAGAACGGATCTATGTACCCCGGCCGGGTGAGACCCCGCCGCCGGTAATCAATTCGGGCGGTGGCGACAGTGGCGGCTCGGCGGGCGGTGGGGCAAGCACCGGCGGCAAGATCAACGTCAACCAGGCGAGTGCCGCGGAACTGACCGCGTTGCCTGGAGTTGGCCCGGTCCTGGCCCAGCGGATCGTTGATTTCCGAGAAACGAATGGCCCCTTCGGCAAACTGAATGATCTGGCTGAGGTCAGCGGAATTGGACCAAAGGTGCTGGCTGGATTGGCCGATTCGGTGGACTTTTGATGAGTCCCGCCATTGACTTGCGCCTGGCGCTGCCAGCGGCTTGCGCTTGGACCATCCTGGCCATATCCCTGGCGTGGCCGCCAGCGTTGCTGGCAGGGGCCGGCGTGGTGGCAGTTGGGGCAGCGGGAGCCGTGTGGTGGCGTTCCGCTAGCCATCAGGCGGGCTGGGCGGTGGTGGCGGTACTGGTGCTGATCGTGACTGGCGTGGTGCTGGCTAATGCTGGGGCCCGGGCGTTGCTCTGGCAGCGGACCGAGCTAGCCCAGGCGGCGGCGGCCGGCCAGCGCGTGGACCTGGTCTTGAGGATGGACCAACCGGCCAAGGTTCGTGATTCGCCATGGGGAGGGGACCAGTCGGTCGCCGCCGTGGGCGTGGCCTGGCCGGATGGGAATCAGACCGGGGCTGGCGTGCCAACCGTGGCCTACTTTGATGCCGGCGCCGTTGAGTCGGGGGTGGATGAGCTGCCCGGTGGCGGGATCCCCGCGGCGGGAGCGGTGCTGCGTTTGCGCGCCCGTCTGTCGTCGGGGGAGCGGGCGGCACCCGAGCGGGTGGCGGCGCGGGTGGTTGGCGCCGTCCAGGCGGCTCGGCCAACCGGTTGGCGTGGGGCTATCTATGACCTGAGGACGGGATTCGCTGGCCGCGCTAGTCCGCTGCTGGAGGGCATTGGCGTGGGCAATACCAGTCGGATTGATACGGGCCTGGATGGGGACCTGAAGGCTACGTCTTTGACCCACATCACCGCGGTCTCCGGTGCTCATGTGGCGATTGTGCTGGGTGCTGTGCTGGGGCTGGCGGCAATGGCCAGGTTCCCGCGCTGGGCCATGGCGGGAGTTGGTGCTGCAACGCTGGCTGGATTCGTGGCGCTGATTGGGCCCGGCCCGTCAGTTTGGCGCGCGGTACTGATGGGCCTGGTGGGATTGGCCGGAATCGCCTCCGGCAAGACACGCCTGGCTCTGGGCGCCCTGGCGGCGGCGGTGCTGGGAGTTCTGCTGGCGGATCCTTGGCTGGCCCGCTCCTATGGGTTGGTGCTGTCAGCGTTGGCGACAGCGGCGTTGATTGTCCTGGCGCCACCAGCGGCTTTGGCGCTCCGGAGGCGCTGGCCGCGCCTGCCTGCCGCGCTGGCGGAAGCGGTGGCGCTGACTGGATCAGCCCAGCTCTTGTGCGCGCCGGTGATCGTGATCTTCTCTGGCCAGCTTTCGCTGACCGCTCTGCCAGCTAACATCTTAGCCGGTCCGGCCGTGCCGGTAGCTACCATCGCCGCGATGGTTTCGGTGCTGGCGGGACCGTGGTCAAGCGTCTTGGCGGACGCCGCCGTGGCGGTAGGCAATGCCGCCGCCGGCTACATAGGCTGGGTTGCCACCTGGGTCGGGAGCTGGCCGCTGGCGGCCATCAAGTGGCCGGCCGGTTCCGGCGGATTCGCGCTGGCGGTTACGGCGACGGCGGGTGTGGCACTGTCTGTTTGGTGGTTGCGGCGGCGTGGGCGGCTGGTCCGGGGGCTGGCTATTGGGCTGGTGGTGATTGTCTCCTTGGCGGCGGGCCCGGGACGGGAACCGCTGCGCCGGGCTCTGGGCCAGGGACCGCCGGATGATTGGGTGGCAGCGGTTTGTGATGTTGGGCAGGGAACGGCCGTCGTGGTGCGCTCCGGCCCTGATGCGGCGGTGCTGATTGACGCGGGGCCTGAATCGGGCGGCGTGGACGGATGCCTGGAGCGGCTGGGGGTTGGTCGCCTGGACCTGGTGTTGCTGACCCATTTCCATGCTGACCACGTCGGTGGCCTGGAAGAAGCACTCAAGGGCCGCCAGATTGGCGAACTGGTTTACGGGCCTTCCTGCGGCCAGGACTCTGGGCGTCCATTGTCTGCCGCCAAACGAGCGGGCGCCACGCTGCGGCCAGTAGATGGCGTGGAGCCGGTGGCGGGCCGGGCCGGAATGGCCAAAGTAACGATCTATCCCTCGCCGTTGACGCGGCTATGCCCCGAGGGCCCCGGTAAGGGCGAAGACCGGGCCGTGAACGATGCCGGTCTGGCGGTGATGCTAGAAACCTCCGGCATGGCCATTTGGGCCTTGGGCGATCTAGAGGAACCTGGCCAGGATGCTTTGGTAGCTTCATTGCTCCAAGCAGGCGCGGCAGGCGGCCCGGGCACCGCGAGTGCGGCAGAGGTGCCGGGTACCCCGGGCATGCCGAGTGGGGCGGGTACCCCCGTCCCCGCGGGCGCTCCGGACCAGCTACGCGGTGGCGTGGTCGTGGTGGCGCATCACGGATCCGCCAGCCAATCGGCCGCGCTGGCTGAGTCGTTGGCGCCCCAAATGGCGGTCATGAGCGCTGGACGGGACAACTCCTATGGGCATCCCTCGCGGGCGGCGCTGGACCTCTACGCGCGATTTGGCCAGGTCAGGCGCACAGACCAGGAAGGCACGGTTATCGTCCGCCCGCAATGAGCCTGCGGCGCGCTTGGGTCGGTGTAACCCGCCCAGGCGATTAGCCTGGACTCATGGCACAAACAAGACTGCGGGTTGACCTGCTGACAAGGGAATACCCGCCGCATGTCTATGGCGGTGCCGGTGTGCACGTGGCCGAGCTGGCGAAGGTACTGCGGGGGTTAGTCGACGTGGAAGTGCTGGCGTTCGACGGCCCCCGCGAGGAGCCAGGCGTGATTGGTTACTCCAGCCCGCCGGCTGGGGTGTATTCCAATCCGGCGCTGGCCACCTTTGACGTGGATCTGAAAATGGCGGGCGCCGCCGCCAACGCTGACCTGATCCACTCACACACCTGGTACGCCAATTTGGGTGGCCATTTGGGCTCCCTCCTAGGAGGCGTTCCCCATGTCCTGTCAGCTCATTCGCTGGAGCCGTTGCGGCCCTGGAAGGCCGAACAATTAGGCGGTGGCTACGCGCTGTCGTCTTGGGCGGAACGGACAGCTTACGAAGGCGCGGCGGGAGTGATCGCGGTCAGCGCTGGAATGCGTCGCGACATCCTCAGGGTGTACCCGTTTGTTGATCCAGACCGGGTTGATGTGGTTCACAACGGGATTGATCTTGACAAATGGCGACCCCGGCGAGACGCGGGCGCGGAGGCGATAGTGCGGCAGCACGGCATCGACCCAGAAAAACCGACTGTGGTGTTCGTTGGCCGGATCACCCGCCAGAAGGGCTTGCCCTATTTCTTGCGGGCTGTCCGCCACCTCGAAGCTGGTGTCCAGGTGGTCTTGGCGGCGGGAGCTCCGGACACGCCGCAAATCGCCGCCGAGGTCCGCGGCCTGGTTGAGGAACTAAGCCGGGAACGTCAAGGGATCACTTGGATCGATCAGATGCTTCCCCAAAAGGAACTCGACGCGATCTTGTCGCACGCCTCGGTGTTCGCCTGCCCGTCCATCTATGAACCGCTGGGGATTGTCAATCTGGAGGCGATGGCTTGCGGCGTGCCGGTGGTCGCTACCGCTACTGGCGGCATTCCCGAGGTGGTTGAAGATGGGGTGACCGGCTGGCTGGTGCCAATTGAACAAGCCAGTGACGGAACCGGGACGCCCCTGGACCCGGAGAGGTTCATCACTGCCATGGCGGCAGCGCTGAACCAGGCCTTGGCTGACCCAACACGGCTGGCGGCCTTCGGGGCGGCATCGCGCCGGCGAGTGGAGGAGCATTTTTCCTGGCAAGCTATTGGTGAGCGAACGGTTGAGGTCTACCGGAAGGTGCTGGAACGGTGACCAACGAAGTGCTGCGGCTGGAAGATGTGCGGCTGACAAGGGGCCCCAAGACCATCTTGGACGGGGTGAACTGGACGGTCCAAGAGGGCCAACATTGGGTCATGCTGGGGCCCAACGGTGCTGGTAAGACAACCGTGCTGCAGATCGCGGCGACTCGCCTGTTCCCAACCAGCGGGCGGGCCTGGGTGTTGGGGCACCAGCTAGGGAAGGTGGACGTATTTGAGTTACGGTCAAGAGTTGGGTTGGCTTCAGCCGCTTTGGCCGGTCGGATACCCCCTGGAGAGTCTGTGTCCGATGCCGTCGTGACCGGTGCGTACGGAGTTACCGGGCGGTGGCGGGAGACTTATGACGCCAGTGACCAATCCCGGGCCCGTGACTTGATGGCGGCCTTTGGAGTGTTTGAACTGGCGGACCGGTCGTTTGGCACCCTGTCAGAGGGTGAACGCAAGCGGGTGCAGATTGCCCGGGCGTTGATGTCGGATCCTGAAGTGTTGCTGCTAGATGAGCCGTCAGCCGGTCTTGATCTGGGTGGGCGCGAAGAGTTGGTTAGCGCCCTGTCGGAGATGGCGGGGGACCGGCGGGCGCCAGTAATGCTGCTGGTCACGCACCACTTAGAAGAGATCCCACCAGGTTTCACTCATGCCGCGCTGATGGCCGGTGGCCGTCTGACGGCCGCTGGTGAACTGGCAACTACCTTGACGGATGCCAACCTGACGGACGCCTTCGGAATGCCGTTGCGAGTAATCCCCAATGGCCCGAGGTGGACGGCGGTGTCAACCCGCTAACCTAGAAGGACCCCACAAGAGCTTCGCCCCGCGCTACGCGGCGGCCGGATCTTTGGCGGGGCCCACGAAGAACTGGCCTGTTTGCGAAACAACGAGGGAAAGGCTTGACCAATGGAGGATTTGCTGTGGTTGTGGTGGCTGATTGGGGCGTTGGGCCTGGGCGTGGTCGAGATGATGACTGTCGACTTCACCTTTCTGATGCTCTCCGTGGGGGCGCTGGCGGCCACGGGCGCGGCGGCGTTGCACGCACCTTGGTGGGTGACGATCATCGTTTTCGCGGTCGTGTCCATAGTGATGCTGGCTACCGTCAGGCCCTTGCTGTTGCGTTTCCTTAAGGTTAAGGCTGACACTCGGCCAATCAGCGGGGCGGCGGCCTTGGTTGGGCGTTCGGCTGAGGCGATCACCGTGATCGATGAGCGCGGCGGCCGTGCGAAGATTGGTGGTGATGTCTGGACCGCCCGGATTGAAGGCGAGGGCGTGGTACCGGCCGGTACCGAACTGGTTGTCATTGCTATAGATGGCGCCACCGCGGTGGTAGCCCCAATGTATGAGGAAGGTTGAAACCATGACCGAAGTAACCGAAGGAATGACTCCTGGTACTGGCGTGCTGTTGCTATTCGCCGTTGCCGTGGTGGTCTTCGCGGTAGTTGTCCTGAGGAAGTCGATCCGGATAGTGCCGCAGGCCCAGGCCTGGTTGGTCGAACGACTCGGGCGGTATCAGCGCACCCTGTCCGCCGGCATCCACCTGCTAATCCCATTCGTGGACAAGGTGCGCGCCAACGTGGACCTGCGCGAGCAGGTCGTGTCTTTCCCGCCGCAGCCAGTCATCACGTCTGACAACCTGGTGGTCTCAATCGACACGGTGATTTACTTCCAGGTCACGAACCCGGTGGCGGCGGTCTACGAGATCGCGAACTACATCCAGGGCATCGAGCAGCTGACGGTTACCACCTTGCGTAACGTGATCGGTTCGATGGACTTGGAACAAACGTTGACCAGCCGGGACCAGATCAACGGCCAGTTGCGCGGCGTCCTGGATGAGGCCACCGGCCGCTGGGGGATCAGCGTCCGGCGGGTGGAGCTCAAAGCGATCGACCCGCCTTCTTCGGTCCAGGATTCAATGGAGAAGCAAATGCGGGCCGAACGCGACCGCCGCGCTGCCATCTTGACGGCCGAGGGCATCAAGCAGTCGCAGATTCTGAAGGCCGAGGGCGAGAAGCAGGCCGCTATTCTGACCGCCGAGGGCCAGGCCCAGGCTTCGATCTTGAAGGCCCAAGGCGATTCACGGGCTATTTTGCAGGTCTTTGACGCTATCCATGAGGGCGACGCGGATCCAAAGCTGCTGGCCTACCAGTACTTGCAAATGCTTCCGCAACTGGCCCAGGGGCCCAGCTCGAAGCTGTGGATCATCCCGGCCGAGTTCACCGAGGCGCTGGCCGGCATGGGCAAAGCCTTTGGGCCAGCCGAAGGTGGCAAGACGCCCCGGCAACCGAATGCTGCCACCCGGGCTTTGGCGTCGATGGCGTTTGGTGAGGTTTCCCTGGAAGATCCGGCGGAGGCTCTGCGGCGTGCCCGGGGAGCTGCCGATGCCGCCACCACAGACGCCAGCCAGGCGGGCACGGGCACCGGGTTGCCGTTCAATCCTGCTCAGGCGGCTGGCCAAGCGCCAAGCGCGCCTCGTCATGCGGATGCCCCGCCAATCCCGCCGCGTCCGGCGCCTGGGGAGGGACCAACCTCAGACGGCCCATACTGAGGAGCCCTAGCAAGGAACGGGCTGTCCAATAGCTCAACGTTTCTCGCAAGTCCCTCCTCGGGGGTCTGCCCCATGAACAGGCGCGGCTTTGGAGGGGAGTGACTCTCCACCTCAGCCCGACACGCCGGACGGGCCATGGATGACGGGGAGACCACGTGGCCACCCACAAGGATGCTCCATGGCCCGCGACTGTCACGATTGGTGTCTTTTCTGCAACAGGGTCGGTGGCCAGTGTCACGGTTGGTGTCTTTCTTGAATTGGCGCCCACGGGAGGGCAGGTCGATGACCTGGCCTTTCAATTGGTGTCGGGTCGAGTCATCAAGGAAGAAAGACACCAAACGTTGCACTCGTCTACTGTCAGCGGTTGGAAAAAGCCAAAACCGTGGATATGGCGAGCAACCAGCCTTCGCGAAGGACATGGACAGCAGGACGGGCCTGGCGGCGCGAACCTAATAGTTGGGAGCCGCCGTTGGGCTTGGGTAGAGGCGGCCGCCGCGCCCGCTGGCGGGCCTCTATGTTCGAGGCTTTAGGACCGTCAGCCCGCTAGTCGTCAGCGGTCGGGGCGCGGAGTTGGTACTGTCTACACGGCATCGTGAATGAAGCCTGGGGCCGGAAGGCCCAGATCCGTGGGCCGCGAGCCCGACGCGAAACCTAAGAGCCCTGCTAGATGACTAGGAGACCAAGACTTTGACGGACGAGCCGACCTTCCTAGATCGCCGGCCCCCGCGAACCGCCGGACCGACGCGGGGAACTTCGGGAAGCCATGTGGGAGAACCATGCTGATTAGTTTGCTGCGTGTCTATTTGCGGCCTTACCGGGCCACGATCAGCCTGATCCTTGTGTTGCAGGCGATTCAGGCGGTGTCCAACCTGTACTTGCCCACGCTCAACGCGGACATCATCGATAACGGCGTGGCCAAAGGTGACACCAGTTACATCATCCAGACCGGCGGCTGGATGCTGGGAGTGTCCCTGGGCCAGGTGGTCGCAGTGGTGATCGCCGTCTACTTGGGTGCGCGGACGGCTATGCGTCTGGGCCGTGACCTGCGCCAGGCGCTGTTTGACAAGGTGATGGATTTCTCCGCCCGGGAACTGGCCCGGTTCGGCGCGCCGTCGCTGATCACCCGGACCACGAACGACGTCCAGCAGATACAGATGTTAGTTCTGATGACCCTGGTGATACTGGTCTCCGCACCCATGATGATGATTGGTGGTGGCACCATGGCGTTGCGCCACGACGTAGTGCTGTCATCCCTGATCCTGGTCATTCTGCCGGTGCTGATCGGCTTCTTGCTGTTGTTGCTGAAGCGGATGAACCCGCTGTTCCGGGCCATGCAGAAGGCGATTGACTCGGTCAACCAGGTGTTGCGGGAGCAGATTGACGGCAACCGGGTGATCCGGGCGTTTGTCCGCCAACCGTATGAGGAAGAACGGTTCGATGGCGTGAACAAGCGTCTGACTGGATTGCAAATGTCGGTTGGCTACACCTTCGCCATGATGTTCCCGTTCATCATGTTCATAATGAACATCACTTCGGTGGCGGTGATCTGGTTCGGCGGGCACAGAGTCGAATCGGGCGCCATGGAAGTAGGCGGTCTGACGGCCTTCCTCACTTACCTGATGCTGATCTTGATGAGCGTCATGATGGCGGCGATGATGTTCTTCTTCGTCCCCCGCGCGCAGGCTTGCGCCGAACGCATCGAAGAGGTGCTCCAGGCCGCCATCACGGTGGCGCCGCCGGCCGATCCGGTCCGGGCCCTGGCCAAACCCGGGCACTTGCGGCTGGCCGACGCCTCCTTCCGCTTCCAGGGAGCGGAGGCCCCAGTGCTCCAGGACATTTCTTTTGAGGCTGCTCCGGGCCAGTTGACGGCCATTATCGGTTCGACCGGCGCTGGCAAGACCAGCCTGGTCAACCTCATCCCGCGGTTGTTTGACGCTACCTCCGGCCGGGTCGAGGTAGGCGGAGTGGACGTCAAGGAACTGGACCTTGACTTGCTGTGGGATTCGATTGGCTTTGTTCCGCAACAGCCGTTCTTGTTCTCCGGGACGGTCCGGTCCAACCTCGCTTATGGCAAGCCGGACGCTAGCGAGGAGGAGATGTGGAGCGCCTTAGAGATAGCTCAGGCGGCGGATTTTGTCCGCGAATCAGCCGACGGCCTGGACATGGAGATTGTCCAAGGCGGAACCAACGTGTCCGGTGGTCAGCGTCAGCGGCTGTCAATAGCCCGTGCTGTGATCCGCCGCCCAGGCATTTACGTGTTCGATGACGCCTTCTCGGCTTTGGATTTCGCGACTGACGCTCGGCTCCGGGCGGCGCTGAAACCAGTTACTCTCGAATCGACAGTGGTGCTGGTGGCTCAGCGAGTTGGCACCATCATGGATGCCGATCAGATTCTGGTGTTGGACGCCGGCCGGGTCGTTGGGGCCGGGACCCACCATGAACTACTTGATGGATGCCCAACTTACCGCGAGATAGTGTCCTCGCAGATGACCCTGGAGGAGGCGGCATGAGCGGCCGGGATGAGGTCAAAGGAGGCGGTGGGCCCGGATCGGCCGGGGCGCGGCTGGGAGCCAAGCGGGCGGGATCGGGCACGGAGAGTCGCGGACGGCCTCCGGCTGGGCGCCGGGGCCCGATGGGACCTGGGGGGCCGGCCATGCCGGGCGCCAAAGCGCTTGATTTCAAGGGATCGGGTCTGCGCTTCCTTGGTTTGCTGCGGCCGGAACGGGTCAAGATAGCGATCGCTTTGGCCCTGACTGTCGTTTCGGTGGCGCTGGGCGTGGTTGGGCCCAAGATTCTGGGTCAGGCCACCAACCGCGTCTTTGAAGGCTTCATGGGCAAGATGATTGGCGAGGAATTGGTCCGGGCCGGGGTTCTGGCGCCAGGTCAAACCATGGAGAAGGACCAGGTCATCCAGCTAGTTGAGGCTCTGCGCAACAATCCGGTGCCGGGCCCGCAGCAGATCAGTTCGTCCATGCTCGACATGCTCACGGCGATGGACTTCACCGCCGGGGTGGGCGTCGATTTCCATGCCGTCGGGATGATTCTGGTTGGCGTCCTGGTCATCTATTTGGGTTCCGCTCTGCTGGGCTACGTGCAGGGAATCCTGACGGCCCAGATCATCCAGAACTCGATGTACCGGCTGCGCCGGGATGTGGAGGAGAAGCTCGGGCGGCTGCCGCTGAAGTACTTCGATAATCAGCCCAAGGGCGAGGTTCTCTCCCGGGTCACCAACGATATTGACAACGTTGGCCAGACCTTGCAGCAGACCATGACTCAGCTATTGTTCGCGGTCTTCAACCTGGTCGGGATCATCGTCATGATGTTGACCATTTCGCTTTGGCTGACATTGATAGCGCTGGTGTCCATCCCGGTAGCGGGGATTCTGACGGCCGTGATAGCGAAGCGGGCGCAGCCGCAGTTCGTCAAGCAGTGGGCGTCAACCGGTGAATTGAACACACACATCGAGGAGATGTACACCGGCCACGCTGTTGTCAAACTGTTTGGGCACCGGGTGGCGGCGGAAGAGGAATTGCGTCTCCGCAACGCCGAATTGTATGAGGCTTCTTTCAAGGCCCAAGCGATTTCGATGTCTATCCAGCCAGTCATGGGCTTCGTGTCGAATCTGGCGTATGTCCTGATAGCGGTCATTGGCGGGTTGAGGGTCGCCTCCGGGAGCATGTCGCTGGGTGATGTCCAGGCATTCATTCAGTATTCGCGCCAGCTTGGCCAGCCGATCGCCCAGATCGCTTCGATGATGAACCTACTGCAGTCCGGCGTGGCTTCGGTGGAACGGGTGTTTGAGTTGCTCGATGCCGAAGAGTTGGCTCCCGATCCCGACTCGCCCTCGCGCCTGGAGGGTTTCACCGGCCGGGTCGATTTCAACGCCGTGGAGTTCTCCTATGATCCAGCTAATCCGCTGATCAAGGACTTGCGGTTGTGGGCGAAGCCGGGCCAGACGGTGGCGATTGTCGGTCCTACAGGTGCCGGAAAGACCACCTTGGTTAACCTGCTGGAGCGTTTTTATGAGATCGAAGGCGGTTCGATCACTCTTGACGGGACCGATATCCGGGACCTGACAAGGGAAGACTTGCGATCCAAGATGGGGATGGTTCTTCAGGATACTTGGTTATTCTCTGGCACCATCTATGACAACATCCGTTATGGGCGGCTGGACGCGACTGAAGAAGAGGTCATGGCGGCCGCGAAGGCCACTTATGTGGACCGGTTCGTTCACGCCCTGCCGGATGGCTACCAAACTGTGGTCAAGGAGGAAGCCTCGAACATCTCTGCCGGCGAGCGCCAGCTACTGACCATCGCCCGGGCCTTCTTGGCGGATCCGGCGATCCTGATCCTTGATGAGGCCACCTCGTCGGTAGACACTCGGACGGAAGTGCTGGTCCAGCAGGCGATGAACAAGTTGCGCCGGGGGAGGACGTCGTTCGTGATCGCCCATCGCCTGTCGACTATCCGTGACGCTGATGTGATCGTGGTGATGGAACACGGATCGGTCGTGGAGAAGGGCGACCATGAGGAATTGCTGGCCGCGCGGGGGGCTTACTGGCGGCTTTACCAGTCGCAGTTCGCCGGCGCGGCGGCCAGCCTGGATGATTAGCTGGCAGCGGAGCGACGGCGGTTAAGCGCGGTCCTGGAGGCCAAAACGGTAAGCTCGTCTCCCGTGAGTGATCACTGGACCCCCTTTGAGCAGGAACCGGCCCCGCAGGAGCCGTCCCAGGACCCGGCGCCCGGGCCGGATGCGGACGGCCCACGGCATCCGTTTTTCCCGCCGGTGGCCTCCCGCCAGTCGTTGCGGGAGGCGCAGGAAGCGGAAGTGGAGGCCGCCAAGGGCGAGGCGCGGGCCAGGCGGCGCCGCCCAATCACGGCGGTGGTGGTGACGGTGCTGGTGATAGCCATTGCCGGCGTTGGGTTCGTGGTGGGCAAACCGCTCTATGAGCTTGTCACCAAACCCAAGCAGTCCGCGGTGACTGATTTCCCTGGCCCCGGCGAAGGCCAAGCGACCATCACGATAGAACAGGGCGATCCGGGTAGTGCGATAGGCGAGAAACTGGTCGCCGCCGGCGTGATCGCGAGTGCCGGTGCGTTCATTGAGGCCTGGAACACGGTTGGTAGTCGGGCCTCGTCAATCCAGCCCGGAACCTATCTCTTGAAGAAGAAGATGAGCGCGGCGCAGGCCTTGGGGGCATTGTTGGATCCGGCGAACCGCAACGCGATCATTTTCACTGTCCCGGAGGGAAAGCGGGCCGACGAGGTCTACCAGATCATTGGTCTGGCCATGGCCCAGTCTGAGCTGGACACCGGGTCAGACCAGGCGGCCATTGACCAAAGGGCGGCGGAGGACGCCGCAGTGGTGAAGGGAGCGGCTGTCCCTGCTGCTATTGGCCTGCCGCCAGAAGCGAACGGGCTGGTTGAAGGTTGGCTGTTCCCAGAAACCTACAGTTTCAACATTGGTACCGAGCCGGCCGCGATCCTGTCGGAGATGGTGGCCAACACTGTCAAGGTCCTCGAGGAAATCAAAGTGCCGCGCGACCAGTGGTTGCGGATTATGACGGTGGCCGGGATGGTGGAGAAGGAAGCCAAGCTGGAGCCAGACAGGCCCAAGGTGGCTCAGGTGATCTACAACCGCCTGGCCCAGGGCCGGAAACTAGAGCTCGATTCAACCGTGGTGTACGGGGTCAACCGTCATGATGGGAAGCTGGCTACGTCCAACGCCGAGCGGGCGGATCCGAACCCCTATAACACTTACTCAGTCCCTGGTCTGCCGGCCGGTGCGATCTGCAATCCGGGACGGGCTGCCATTGAGGCGGCGATGAACCCGACTCCGGGGACCTGGATGTTTTTCTGCGTCACCGAACCGGACTCCGGCAAGGTCGAATTCAACGACACCGCTGAGGGGCACGCGCAGTGTGTCAAGAAGTGGTTGGCCTGGGAAGCGGAACACGGCGGATGACAAGCCGCGCGGCCGTGCTCGGCAGCCCCATTGATCACTCCCTTTCACCAGCTCTGCACCGGGCCGCCTACGCGGCCCTCGGCTTTGAGGACTGGTGCTATGAGGCCATTGAGATGACGCCCGGGGAGCTGGGCCCCTGGCTGGCCACGTTAGGGCCAGAATGGAAGGGACTGTCCTTGACCATGCCGCTGAAGCGGATGGTGTTGGGTCTGGTTGACCATGTCCAGCCGTTGGCCAAGATGACCGGCGGCGTCAACACCGTGATTTTCACGCCGGCCGGAACGGTTGGCGCCAACACAGACGTGTACGGAATGGTGGCGGCCGTATCTGAAGCGGCCGGTGTCGCGGGCGGGCCCGGACTTGAAGGCGCCGCGGACACAGGCGGTCAAGGGGCCCGGTGGCCAAGATCAGCCAGCGTCCTGGGAGGCGGTGCGACGGCCGCAGCGGCCCTGGCAGCCCTCGCTGAACTGGGTCTGCGCAACCCCCGCGTCTATGTGCGGTCCACCGCGAGGTCCCGGCCAATGCTGGAGGCGGCCGCGCGGATAGGTGCCGAACCTCAATTGCGCAAGCTCCATGATGACCGCTGGCCGGCCGATTGGCCGGCTGATTTGACGATCTCCACTTTGCCGCCTCATGCCGGTGACGGGCTGGCCGCGAGCCTTCACGCCGCCGTGGTCCCCGCCGGGGCGGTCCTGCTGGACGTGGCCTATGACCCGTGGCCATCCGCCCTGGCGGTGGCCTGGGAAGAAGCCGGCGGCCGGGTGGCCGGGGGAAAGACGATGCTGGCCTATCAGGCCGCGGCCCAAGTGCGGATGATGACCGGCCACACCGCGCCGCTTGATGAAATGCGGGCCGCTATAGGGTTGCCCTCGGTTTGAGGCCGGCCAGCCCGATGGAGTCCCACCAGCCCTGTGGGCGGCGTCGGGCACCATGGGGCCAAACCGGCACATGCTCCGCCGCGAACAAACTTGGCCTTAGTTCGGCACCCCGAACTGTCTGTCAGGGCCGGCCGGTGCCTGCGGCAGGCGGGGCGCGGGGTGTTGGACAACACCCTCCCAGAACAGGAAGAATGGCCTAATGCTGCGTTGGCTGACCGCCGGAGAGTCACATGGGCCCGCCGTTTTGGGCGTGCTGGAGGGCATCCCGGCGGGAGTTGCCATTGATTGCGGTGCGATAGCCGCGGAGCTGGCGCGGCGGCGGCTGGGATACGGCAGGGGAGCCCGGATGGGCTTTGAAGCGGACCAGGTTGAGGCACTGGGGGGGCTTTGGCGGGGGTTGACCACCGGAGGACCGGTGGCCATCGCGGTGGCTAACAGCGAATGGCCCAAGTGGCGCGAGGTCATGGACTCTGAGACGCCAACTGGTGAATCCTCGGCCAATGAAAGCGCCCGCGCCGCCAAGTTGACCCGACCCCGACCGGGCCACGCGGACCTGGCCGGCATGATCAAGTATCAGCAAGATGACGCCCGCGTCATTCTGGAGCGGTCTTCAGCTCGTGAGACGGCGGCCCGCGTCGCATTGGGCGCTGTGGCCGCCGCCTTTCTGCGCCAGGCCTTCGGCATTGAGATCGTCAGCCATGTGGTGTCCCTGGGCGGGGTCACTGCGGCGGCCCCACGGCCGCTACCGGAAGATGGCCCCAAGGTGGATTCCAGCCCGGTCCGAACTTTGGATGGGGCCGCGGCCCAGGCGATGGCGGCCCGGATCGAACAGGCCAAGTCAGACGGCGACACTCTGGGCGGTGTGGTTGAGGTGATTGCCTACGGAGTGCCAGTGGGACTGGGCTCCCACGTCCAGGCGGACCGCCGCCTGGACGCCGCGTTGGCGGGCGCGTTGATGTCCATCCAGGCGATCAAAGCGGTTGAGGTGGGCTTGGGACTGGAGGTGGCCAACCGGCCGGGCTCTGAGGTCCATGATCAGATTTTTCGCCGTCAGGGCCGCATCAGCCGCTCCACGAACAATGCGGGCGGGATTGAGGGCGGCATTTCCAACGGCGAGCCGATAGTGCTGCGGGCCGCTATGAAACCAATCCCGACGGTGCCCCACGCGTTGGCGACTATTGACCTGGCCACAGGTGAGGAGGCCCCGGCCCATCATCAGCGCTCAGACATCACGGCGGTGCCGGCGGCGGCGGTGGTGGCGGAAGCCGTGACAGCTCTGGTGCTGGCGCGGGCGGCCCTGGAAAAGTTTGGTGGTGACTGCCTCAGTGAGGTGCGCCGCAACTATGAGGGTTACTTGGCGGCCATACCGGAGGCAGCCCGGTGACGGCGCTGGTTTTGATTGGTCCGCCGGCGGCGGGCAAGACAACGGTTGGGCGTGAACTGGCGGAATTGCTGGGCCTGGGCTTTATCGACACCGATGAGGAAATCGAGGGCCGCACCGGCATGACGATTGGCCAGATCTTCGTCGAGCAGGGTGAGGAAGCATTTCGCGCAATTGAGCGACAGGTGGTTTTCGCTGCTTTAGCCCAGGTCAAGACCATGGGTGGGGTGATAGCCTTGGGCGGTGGCGCCCCAATGGACGCGGCGGCGGCAGCAGCATTAGCCGGAATGACGGTAGTCTTTTTAGACATTTCGGCCGCTTTGGCCGCTCGCCGGGTCGGTTTGGACGCGACCCGGCCGTTACTGGCTGAATCGCCACGCAAAGTATGGCGGGAATTGATGGGAAGGAGGAGGCCGGTTTATGAGGGACTGGCCAGTTTGACAGTTGAGGTGGACGGGCTGAGCCCGGCGGAAGTGGCGGGGATGATCGCCACCATGGTGACGGGACAGGAGGGACTCTCGTGAGTGTTACCAAGATCACGGTCGACGTAGAAGCGCCGTACGACGTGATAGTTGGCCAGGGCCTGCTGTCCGGGCTGGACCGGTACGTGCCGGAGGACTCGAAGCGCCTGATGATTCTGTTCGATCCATCGGTCGCGGCTCCTATCCCGGCGTTGGTGGATGAGTTGCGCAAGAACGGTTTTGAGGTTCACTTGCTGGCGGTTCCGAGTGGTGAGGACGCCAAGGAAATCGATGTGGCGGTGGCCGCTTGGCGCCGGTTGGGGGAAGCCGCTTTCACTCGTACGGACACGATCATCGGCATTGGCGGTGGATCAACTACCGACTTGGCCGGATTCGTCGCTGGCACCTGGTTACGGGGAGTTCCGGTGGTCCATGTACCGACAACTCTGTTGGGAATGGTAGACGCCGCGATTGGCGGCAAGGCCGGCCTAGACACGGATGAGGGCAAGAACCTGGTTGGCGTATTCCACCAGCCGGCGGCGGTCCTATGCGACCAGGCGATGCTGGAAACCTTGCCCCCGGAGGAGATCATTTCCGGCATGGCGGAAATCATCAAAGCGGGCTTGGTGGCGGACGCCGGAATACTGGACGTGGTTTGGTCTGGGCCGCAAGAGACCCTGAACCCCGACAGCCCCCTGCTCGGTGAACTGATCCGGCGAGCGGTCAAAGTCAAGGCCGGAATCGTGGCGGAGGACCCGAACGAAAGAGGCCGCCGGGCATTGCTGAATTACGGTCACACCTTTGGCCACGCGATCGAACAGGCTGAACATTTCGAGTGGCGCCATGGCGACGCGGTGGCTGTTGGCTTGGTCTTCTCCGCCGAGGTCGCGGTGCGGGCCGGGCTAATGGATCCTTCATTGTTGGGATTGCACCGTGAACTGCTGGCGGCGGTGGGCTTGCCCACTTCCTACAAACCGGGGCGGTGGGACCGGCTATGGCCGGCCATCCGCCGCGACAAGAAGAACAAAGGCAAGACCCGCCGGATGGTCCTGTTGGAAGATGTCGCCAAGCCTTTGGTGGTCCGGGACATTCCGGAAGACTTGCTCGAAGAGGCCTACCAGGCCGTTTCGGCTGTGCCAGGAGCGACCCCTTACCCAGTCAAGACGGCTGACGCTTACTCCCTGGAGAACCCATATGGCACGCCCAGCTACGTGCCGCCAATCGATGACGATCTGGACGGCTAGGGGCGACTGTGAGCCAGCTAGCCTGGATTCTGAATGGGCCCAACCTGGGCCGCTTGGGCGCGCGTGAGCCGGAAGTGTATGGGTCGGCCAGTTTGGCGGACCTGAGCGCGGTTTGCGCCCAGTGGGGCGCGGAACTGGGGCTGGACGTGGAGGTCCGTCAGACGGATTCGGAGGCTGAATTGATCGGCTGGTTGCACCAGGCGGCGGACCGGTCCATTCCGGTGGTACTGAATCCGGCCGCTTTCACGCACTACTCGTATGGGTTGCGGGATGCTGTCGCCCAAGTCAGCTTGGTGATAGAGGTTCACTTGTCGAATCCGGCGGCGCGGGATGTCTTCCGGCACCGCTCGGTCATTTCCGGAGTGGTCCTAGGGACAATCGCCGGGTTTGGCTTCGATTCCTACTATTTGGCACTGTCAGAGCTGGCCCGCTTGGCGGCGGCTTCCTCATAGAGGGCGTCGACCTCACCGGCGAAGTCTTTCAGCACCAGCGACCGCTTGACTTTCAGCGACGGCGTTAAGTAGCCATTGGCCTCGGTGAAGTCGGTGGCCAGAATCCTGAATTCGCGGATCGACTCAGCGCGGGAAACGGCTTGATTGGTCCGGGCGACGGCCCGCTCCAGGGAGGACCGGATGTCCGGATCTATCCTGGCCTGGTCCGCCGTCAGCGGTGATTTGGAGTGGTTCGCCAGCCAACCGGGAATCATTTCTTCATCGAGGGTTATGAGCGCCCCCACGAAGGGCCGCGCATCGCCTACCACCACCACTTGGGAAACCAGCGGATGGCCGCGCAGCCGGTCCTCAAGGGCCGCTGGGACCACGTTCTTACCGCCAGCGGTGACAATCAGCTCTTTGCGCCGTCCGGTGATGGTGAGATAGCCGTCGGAGTCGAGCGACCCGATGTCGCCGGTGTGGAACCAGCCGTCGCGCAGGGCCTCGGCTGTCGCTTCTGGGTTGCCGTGATAGCCCCGGAAAATGTGGAAGCCCTGGGACAGGACTTCGCCGTCCTCGGCGATGGCGACCGTCTGGCCGGGCAGCGGCAGTCCAACCGTGCCGATCTTGTTGACTTTCTGACGGTTGACGGATGTCGGAGCGGATGTTTCGGTTAGGCCGTAGCCTTCGTAGATGGTCAGTCCTATGCCTCGGAAGAAGTGCCCTAGGCGTTCGCCCAGCGGGGCGCCGCCGGAGACGGCGTAAACCAGCTGCCCGCCCATCATCTTGGTCAGTTTGCGGAAGACGAGGCGCTTGGCGATCGCGTATTGAATCCGGCGGACGGTCGTTAGACCGCCGCGCGAATCCTGTTCCCGCGAGGAGACGATGGCCACTTTGGCCGCCCAGCGGAAGAGCTTCAGTTTGACTCCGCCGCCGGTGGAGGCTTCAGCGGCGTTGTAGACCTTCTCCAGTACCCGGGGAACGACCAGCAAGAAGGTGGGCCTGAACGCGGCCAGGTCCTTGATCAGGGTGCGGGTATCCGGCAGGTAGGCCATCACCGCCGGGGAAAAGAGCGCGATCACGTTGATGACACGGGCGAAGACATGGGCTAACGGCAAGAACAGGATTGACCGTGAACCGGGGCGCACAATCCACTCCAGTGCCAGCGCGGTGTTGCGGGCAGCGGTGGTGAAGTTGAGATGGGTCAGTTCGACGCCCTTGGGGCGTCCGGTGGTCCCGGAGGTATAGATCAAAGTGGCGATGTCCTCACCACGTACGGCCTCGCGCCGGGCCGCCAGGACGGCATCGGGCACTGCCTTGCCGCTCTCCATCAAAGCTGACCAGGCGCCCCGCTCCAGGACCCATAGGCGGCCGTCGTGGGCCGGTGAGACCACTTCAGCGTGGGCCTCTGTCTCGCAGACAATGCCGGACAGGGCGCCGTCACGAATGATCCATTCGGCTTGCGATGGCGAAGACGTCTCGTAGATTGGCACGCTGACAGCCCCAATGAACCACAAGGCGTAGTCCAACTGGGTCCATTCGGGTGAAGTCCGAGCCATGATGCCCACCCGGTCGCCGTGTTCAATCCCGGCTGCGATGAGCCCCTTGGCGATGGATTCGACACCAGCGGTGAAATCGTGTGCGGAGACCGGACGCCAAGTGCCGCCTTCCGAAACCTCTATGATTGGCGCGGCGGGGTCGCGGTGGAGTCGTTCCAGGAGGAGGTCAGCGATGGACTCTTCGGGGTCCGGCGGGATCAGCGCGGGGGTGCTAGAAAGCTTCACGGCACGTGACCCTAGCCTTTCCGGGGCACCCTACGCATTCGTAGGCTCGCGGACAGTAGGATATCTGGGGCCAATTCCAGTAACAACGACGGAGAGATTTGTGGCGACCACTAATGACTTAAAGAACGGACTAGTGCTTAACCTTGACGGGCAGCTATGGACGGTGATCGAGTTCCAGCACGTCAAGCCAGGCAAGGGCGGCGCCTTTGTGCGCACGAAGCTCAAGAATGTCCTGACCGGGAAGGTAGTGGACAAGACCTTCAACGCCGGCCTGAAAGTTGACACTGCGACGGTCGACAAGCGCGACATGCAGTATCTGTACCGTGACGGCGACTCGTTCGTCTTCATGGACAAAGACACCTACGACCAAGTCAATGTCGCCGAGGCGACGGTTGGCGACGCGGCCAATTTCCTGCTTGAGGGACAGGACGCGCTGGTCGCCACGCACGAATCGGAGCCGCTCTATGTTGAGCTGCCGGCGGCGGTGGTCCTTGAGATCACCTACACCGAGCCCGGGCTGCAAGGCGACCGGTCGACCGGCGGAACCAAGCCCGCCACCCTTGAGACCGGCTACGTGGTGCAGGTGCCGCTGTTCATTGAGCAGGGCACCAAGGTCAAGGTCGACACCCGCGGCGGCGAATACCTGGGCCGGGTCAACGAGTGACGGATTCCGCGCCAGCGCCGGGCGGGCAGGAGACGCCCAAGGAAGCCTCATCGGCGGCATCCCGCACTAGTTCGCGCCGGCACGCCGTGGAGCTGGTCTTTGAAGCCTTCCAGCGTGGCTTGGGCCTAGCGGAGTTGCTGCGGGAGCGTTCGGTCTTGGCCTCAGGCGGCGAACCGACGGTGGCCGATGCCGCCCCGGCCGGGCCGTACACAGTCCAGCTAGTCGAGGGAGTGGCCGCGCATCAAGCCGAGATCTCCGAATGGTTGGACACCTACTCGCAGGGTTGGCCGCAGAACCGGATGCCGGCCGTTGACCGGGCGATTCTGTACGTTGGCGCCTATGAAGTGATCTTCGAGGAGGACGTTCCTGATCCGGTGGTACTGAAGTCCGCCGCTGATCTAGCGGGGAAGCTATCGACCGCTAAATCGGCCAATTTCGTGTCCGGGCTGCTGGGCCGGCTGTCAAAGCTCAAAGGGACCTTGGTCTGAGCGGCCGCTGGACGGCCCTGATGCGCTGGACCGGCGGCTGGATCGTCTAGACTGGTGCGCGGCCAATGACACCTTTAAGGCCCGTCCTGTGAGGCGGGGAAGGAGAGCGGTATGGCAGCCACCGAAGTCCTGGACGGCCCGGATGTGGCCCGCGCGATTCAGCGGATCGCCCATGAGGTCCTGGAGAAGAATCACGGCCCCGAAGGGCTGGTCATCCTTGGCATCCCGACCAGAGGCGTGCCCTTGGCGGCCCGCCTAGCTTCCGCGATTGGGCGAATCGAGCCGGGTTGGGACCAGGCTCTGGGACAGCTTGACGTGACCATGTATCGCGATGACTTATCGCGGGCGCCTACTAGAGCCGTGGAACGGACGGCCTTGCCGCCGGCCGGGATTGAAGGGGCGACCGTGGTGCTAGTAGATGATGTGCTGTATTCCGGCCGCACCATCCGGGCGGCCTTGGATGCCCTGGCGGACTTAGGCCGGCCCAAAGCGGTCCGCCTGGCGGTGCTGGTGGACCGGGGCCACCGCGAATTGCCAATCCGGGCGGATTACGTTGGCAAGAATCTGCCAACCGCCTTGGCGGAGCGAGTGCGGGTGCTCCTGGCCGAACCGGATGGCCGCGACGCCGTTCTGATCGAAGGAGCGTTCCAATGAAGCACCTGCTCAGCGCGACTGATCTGACCCATGACGAGGCCGTCCGGGTACTGGACGTGGCGGAGGAAATGGCCGCGACCCAGTCCCGTGAGATCAAGAAGCTGCCAACGCTGCGCGGTAAGACCGTGGTCAACTTGTTCTTTGAGGATTCGACTCGCACCCGCATCTCGTTCGAGACGGCCGCCAAACGGTTGAGCGCGGACGTGATCAATTTCTCTCCCCGCGGATCCTCAGTGTCAAAGGGGGAATCGCTGAAGGACACAGTGCTGACATTGGGCGCCATGCACACTGACGCCATAGTGGTGCGTCATCCGGCCTCCGGCGCATCGGCTCGGATCGCTCATTCGACGTGGACCGGCGCCTCAGTGATTAACGCCGGTGACGGCACACACCAGCACCCGACCCAATCGTTGCTGGACGCCATGACCATCCGCCGGCACCTGAAGGCGCCGGGCGGGCCGGGCGCCGACTCGCCGGGCAAAGGGGGCGGAGCCGCCCGAGTCGGCCAGGAGGTATCCGGGCAGGACCTATCCGGACTGAACGTGATGATCGTGGGGGACGTGCTCCATTCGCGCGTGGCGCGGTCTGGCGTGGATCTGTTCTCAACTCTGGGTGCCCAGGTGACCTTGGTGGCCCCGGCCACATTGCTGCCGGTGGGGGTTGAGACCTGGAGCAGCCGGTTCTTCTACGACCTGGACCAGGCCTTGACGGAGGTCCCGCCGGATGCTCTGATGATGCTCCGCGTCCAGCGTGAGCGGATGTCCGGCGCCGGCGGCGGTTTTTTCCCCAGCCCGCAGGAATACAGCCGCGAATACGGCCTGGACGCCCGCCGCCTGGCGGGCCTTCCGCCACACGCTATCGTCATGCATCCCGGTCCCATGAACCGGGGTCTGGAGATCACCTCTGAGGCCGCCGATTCCGCCCGTTCGGTCGTCGTTGAGCAGGTAGCCAACGGTGTGGCGGTCCGCATGGCGGTGCTCTATCTGACCCTGACTGGCGCGAAGGAGTAACGCGGATGAATTACTTGATCAAGGGTGCTGTTCTGCCTTCTGGCCAGCGAGCGGATATCCAGATTGTGGACGGAATATTCCAGGCGGTGGGACGGGTGAGTTCGTCCGGAGCCGCCCAAGTGGTCGATGCCGACGGTCTGGTCGCGTTGCCGGGGCTGGTTGATATTCACACTCATTTGCGCGAGCCCGGCCATGAGGACGCGGAAACCGTCCGGTCTGGTTCGCGGGCCGCCGCCGCAGGCGGCTACACCTGCGTCCACGCCATGGCCAACACCTATCCGGTGGCGGACACCGCCGGGGTTGTCGAACAGGTCTGGCGGCTGGGCCGGGACGCGGGCTACGTGGACGTCCGGCCAGTCGGCGCGGTTTCGGTTGGCCTGGAAGGCCACCATTTGGCCGAATTGGCGGCCATGGCCCGTTCAGCCGCCCGGGTGAGCGTCTTTTCCGATGACGGCGAGTGCGTTTGGGACCCGGTGCTGATGCGTCGGGCCCTGGAATACGTCAAGGGGATTGACGGGGTGGTAGCGCAGCACGCCCAGGAGCCGCGACTGACCGAAGGCGCACAGATGCATGAGGGCGTGGTCTCCAGCCAAGTTGGGTTGGCCGGTTGGCCGGCCGTGGCTGAGGAATCGATAATCGCCCGCGACGTGTTGTTGGCGGAACACGTTGGTTCACGCCTGCATATTTGCCATGTCTCCACGGCCGGTTCGGTGGAGATTATCCGCTGGGCGAAGGCCCGGGGGATTGGCGTCACAGCTGAGGTGACGCCCCATCATCTGCTCTTGACCGACGAATTGGCTCGCACATACGATCCGGTCTACAAGGTCAACCCGCCCCTGCGTTCGCCGGAGGATGTCCAGGCCGTCCGGGACGGCCTGGCGGATGGAACCCTGGATGTGGTTGGTACCGACCACGCCCCGCATCCCCCGGAGGCCAAGGACTGCGAATGGGCGGCGGCCGCTTTCGGCATGACTGGTCTGGAGACCGCACTGCCTATAGTTCACGAACTGATGGTTGAGACGGGCTTAATGTCATGGCGGGACGTAGCCGCAGCCATGTCACACCGCCCGGCCGAGATTGGCCGGGTGGCGACGCAAGGGCGGCCGGTGGCCGCCGGTGAAGTCGCCAATCTGACTCTGTTTGACCCCGCGGCCCGCTGGACGGTGGTTCCGGGAGACCTCGAGACGGGATCGGGCAATACCCCGGTTTCGGGGCGGGAAACGCACGGGCGAACGGTGGCGACGTTCTATGCTGGGCGGCCCACCGTTCTGGAAGGTGAAGTGATTTGATGGACCCCGCGATGGCGCTGCTGGTGCTTGAGGATGGACGCCACTTTCGGGGGCGCCCGTACGGTGCTGAAGGCGTGACCACCGGTGAGATTGTCTTCAACACGTCCATGACCGGATACCAGGAAACGCTGACGGACCCCTCTTATCACCGCCAGATCGTGGTGATGACGGCGCCGCACATTGGCAACACGGGCGTGAATTCCGAAGACCCAGAATCCGGGCGGATCTGGGTGGCCGGGTACGTGGTGCGGGATCCCTCGCCGCGGCCGTCCAACTGGCGGTCTGAACGGTCGTTGGAGGCCGAGTTGGTGGATCAAGGGATCGTTGGCATGTGTGACGTCGACACTCGTGCTATCACCTTGCATCTGCGCGAACGGGGCGCCATGCGGGCCGGGATCTTTTCCGGCGCGGCGGCCGTAGATGAACACGGCCGGCGCCGTTCCTACGAAGAGTTGGTGAAGATGGTCCGTGAGACGGAGCCGATGACGGGCCAAGACTTGGCGGGTGACGTCACCACTGCCGCGGCCTACCTGATAGAGCCACCGGCCGGTGTGCGGGTAGTAGGCACTGTGGTGGCGGTGGATCTAGGTATCAAAGGCATGACCCCCGCGCTGATGGCGCGGCGCGGTCTGAACGTCTGGGTGGTGCCGCGGTCAATTACCTGGCCGGAACTCAAAGCGTTGAAGCCGGATGGGGTCTTCTTTTCCAACGGCCCTGGCGATCCGGCAGCCGCGGGCGCGGAACTGGATTTGTTGCGCTCAGTCCTGGACGCCAAGATTCCTTTCTTCGGCATTTGCTATGGCAACCAGCTATTAGGGCGGGCCTTAGGCTTCGGCACCTACAAGCTGGGATTTGGGCACCGCGGGGTCAATCATCCGGTGATGGACCGGAATACCGGCAAAGTGGAAATCACCGCACACAATCATGGCTTCGCGGTTGACGTTCCCCTGGACGGCCCGGTCCAGGCGCCCTACGGCGGCGGTCGGTTTGGGCGGGTCGAGGTATCCCACGTGGACCTGAATGACCAGGTAGTTGAAGGCCTGCGATTGCTTGACCGGCCGGCGTTCTCGGTCCAATACCATCCAGAAGCGGCGGCTGGGCCCCATGACGCGGCCTACCTGTTTGACCGCTTCGCCGCACTCATGAAGAAGGCTTGACGGCCGCTTGCCCGCTTTCGGGGAGATGTGCCGCGATGATGATGGTGGACGGCACCAGTGCGCCACGCGGGCGCGACCAAGCGGTCCATTCGGCGTCCGCCGCGGCGGACTTTGTCCATTCGGGTTCGGCCAGGTAGTCCACCACGAACCCAGCCCGGGACAGTCCCGTGAAATGATCCGCCAGGGTGGCGTGATATTGGGTATAAGCCAACTCGCCGGTGGCCGCCCTCTCGAAATAGGGTTCGCGGTCAAAATATGAGTGGTTTACCCAAAGCTCCGCCGGGTCCGGCGAATCCGGGAAGACCCAAGCGAAGGGATGGTCGGTCGAGAAGACCCATCGGCCGCCTGGCCTGAGCACCCGTGCGACCTCCGCGTACACGTCCGCGACCGAAGGCACATGCGGTAAGGCTCCAAAAGCAGAGAAGGCCAAGTCGAAAGCTGAATCGGCGAAAGGCAGGGCGGCGGCATCGGCCTGGGCCAAGGTGAACCCGTCGCTGCCGAGCCGGCGGCCCACCGACAACATGCCAAACGACAAATCGATCCCTACCACCTGGGCTCCAGCTCCGGCTGCCCAGCGCGCACCCTGAGCGGCGCCGCAGCCGACCTCCAAGACCCGCTGGCCGGCCACATCACCCAAGAGATGCGCCTGGGATTCGTCCAGTCCCTCCGGGCACCAGACCAGGCGGTCGGTTCCCAGGGAACCGGCGTGCTCGCGGTAATACTGTTCGGCCTCGGTCTCCCAATAGGCGACGGCCGGATCCGGCCGCTGGGAAGCGGGGACTGGCCCATAACCGCTGATCATGGACCCAAGTATGTCATTGTGACGGCAGCGGGCGGGACAGATGAACGGTCTGGCTCGCGCGCTGCGGGACTGGTCAACTGCCACTAAGCTTTTGGCGGGCCGTACGCCCGCACTGATCTGCTGAGAGGAACCGTCATGCGAATTGGAGTGCTCACCGGCGGGGGAGACGTTCCGGGACTGAACGCCGCCATCCGAGCCGTGGTCAAGCGGGCCGAGATGGAATACGGCCATTCGGTGGTCGGGTTCCGCAATGGCTGGCGCGGCGTAGTGGAGGGCGATCTTGAAGCCCTGACCCGCGATGATGTGCGCGGAATTCTGCCGCGCGGTGGAACCATGCTGGGCACGGCCCGCTACCATCCGCACAAGAACGACGGCGGAATTGAGGGCGTTCTGTCCACGTTGGAGGCGGAGCGGGTCGAGGCGTTGGTCTGCATTGGCGGTGACGGCACTCTCAAGGCCGCCCAAAAGGTAGCGGAGGCCGGGGTCAAACTGGTCGGTATACCAAAGACAATCGACAACGATGTTGAGGGAACCGACTTATCGATCGGCTTCCACACCGCCATCAACATAGCCACTGAAGCCATTGACCGGCTTCACACCACGGCCGAGTCGCACAACCGCGTCATGGTCGTTGAAGTCATGGGACATACCGTTGGCTGGATCGCCGTCAACGCCGGCATGGCCGGCGGGGCGGACCTGATCATCACGCCGGAAGAGCCCTTCGACATTGAGGAAATCGCGCGGTTCGTGCGCCGCCGGCACCGGTCTCACGCCAGCTTCTCAATCGTCGTGGTGGCGGAGGGGGCGGAGCCCGCCCAAGGCACTGACATGCAGTTCTCTACCCAAGTTGACGACAAAGGCGCCATAATCGCCGGCTCGATCGGCGAACGCTTGACAATGGAGCTGAAGGAACGCACCGGGTTCGACAGCCGGCTGACTGTCCTGGGGCATGTCCAGCGCGGCGGCACGCCAACTCCAACCGACCGCATTCTCGGTTCCCGGTTCGGGGTAGCCGCCGTTGATGCTCTGTCCCATGACACCTACGGTGTCATGACGGCGGTGCGAGGCGAAGAGATTGTGCTGGTGCCCTTGGAAGAGATCGCGGGCAAGGTCAAAGCGGTACCGGAGGACCTGGTGGAGGTGGCCAGGGCCCTCTGGTAACCCACCTTGTTGACGGCGAGCGCGGCCTCAGCCGGCCGCGTACTGCGGGATGGCTGTATCCACCATCCAGTCTTTGTCCGCGGTGCGTACCTTGGGATCTTCCGGAACCGCGAACCATTTCTGCGGATCGGCGCCCTCATTCCAGGTTGAATCGACGAGCCACCACTTGCCGTCCAATTGGACCCGGTTCCAGGCGTGGCCCTGGCCGGATTCCAGCGCCACGCCACTCACGTAGACTGCCGGCAGACCGGCCGCGTCCGCGAGGAGTTTGAAGCCGGCGGCGTAGCTGGCGCAGACCCCGCGCCCGTAGACCAGGACGCCGTAAGCATTCTGGTTGTACGGGTAGTCCTTATCCAACTTCATCCACGCGTCAATGGCTTCCGTGGAAAAACGGCTGTCGAACGAAGAAAGCTCCTCAAGTGCCGCCAGTGCGTCGTAATCGTATTCGGCGTTATTGACCAGCCACTTGTTGATGGCGGAAGCTTTGTCTCGGTCGGTCATGCCTTTGGTGATTATCTTACCGGTAACCTCTTTGGCCTTAGCGGCCATGTCCTTCTGAAGCTTGTTACGTTCATCCAGGTCCAATCGGGAAGGATAAGATATGACCAGGATATAGCGGCCCTTCCACTGGGCGACCTCGTAATTGACAGAATCATAGATTATGTAAGGGTTCTGTGCTACCGCCTCATCGACGGAATCGCCAATACCCAGGGCGCGGGCCTGGCTGTAGTCGCTGATATCCATCATGATGTTCCCGGCGATCAAGTTGGCGGCTATGAATTTCACCGCGTCAGAGGACCCGGACACAGGATAATCGACCTTGGGCATGGTCTTGACGGCCTTCCCCAGGTCCTCCGGGTCGTACTTGACCAGCTCGGAGTAGTCGAGGTTGGCGCGGCCAGTAGCGTTGGAGCGCTTGGGCAGGTTCGCCAGCGCGTCCTTGATCTGCTGCTCCCAGTCTGGGGCGTCGTACGAGAAAATGGTGAACGTGTCATCAAGCCGGGTGCCAATGGCCTGGTAGGGCATCTCGACTAGGCTAGATTCGTCCTTGGTCGGAGATCCGAACCGCACCGGGAAGAGAGCGGTGTGGCCATCGGCCATTGAGACAGGCAGGTCCGTGCGGCATTCGATCTGCTCTTTGATCGATTTGAATCCGGTGCCGCACTGAGCCCTCTCACGGTCCCAGGCCGCGTCACCGGCGATCCCGACGGGAAGTTCGGCCAGAAGCGATTCGAGATCCTGCCAGAGGGGCCAACTGCGGGCGCCTGTCTCAGTGTTCCAAGCGACAATCGCGACCATTATAGAATCATTGAATTCGGTGGTGAATCCGTCTTGGAATTGGATTGGTAGGTAGGCGGATCCTAGGGTCTGGTCGCCATAGATGGCGTCCTCGCTATATGGGGCAGCGGCGAAGACGTCATTCTGGCCGCGACCAAATGGGCCGTCCTCGTCAAGTTCACCACTTTGTTCCGCGGAATTGCCGTGGAGCTGGTCGGTGTCAATCAATGGCTGATAATCGTGCCGATAATCGGCCGAGGGCATCATCTCGCGCGGTTCGGTGATGCCGTTCGCTGTGTAGTTTTCTACGCGTGACGCTATTACGGCATAACGATTGGCCCCTTGAGTGCGGCTCCAGGAGAAATCAACTGAGCCGTCCGCGGCGGGGGTTGGTGTTAGCTTTGGCGGAGTCATCAGGAGTTCATCAGCGGGCCGGGTTACGACCGCCGGGGTGACCAGGGGCCGGTCCAGGTCTTTCCCATCCGGGCCGACTGTCTGCGCGAAGTACAGAACTTGAGCCTCCCACCAGCCAGTCAGGACGGGAGCGTATGTGGGGTCGGAGAAGTCTTCTGCTTTCCGGTGCGTTGGCCTGGCATGCAGCCAGTGGCGTGACGTTACGGAGTCGCTTACTGAAGCTGGTATTTCGTTTTCGAGCAGTGGGTCCGTGTAGACACGGCCCAGTTCCCGGAAGGCCGGCCTGCCGGAATCCGCCGGGGTGCGAGCGAGAGCTAGATCGTAGACCTTGATGTCACTGTCGAATTCAATAGAGATCGGGTCTAGCGGGCCGATCTCGATCGGTTCGTTGAAGTCGTAGGGAAGATCCGCGAAGAGTTCGGTTGGTACCGGCGAACCGTCCTGGACCACCGTGTCCCACGGGTCATCGGAGTTGGCGGGCTTGAAGTGCCTCAGCGAGGCGGCGCCGAGTCCCCCAACCAAGGTCGCGGCGACGAAGACTGATACCGCTGTATGCCAGCGGCGCCAGCGCTTGCGGCGCGGCGGCGGCGTGTGGTGCTGGTGCGGGTCCGGTTGAAGGGGGTGCTGCGGATAGTATCCGGAATCCATACCACCAAATATGTCTCAAATTCGGCCGGAAGTCCACAGGCCGCGCAGCCGGCTGCTCGAGCAGACGGTCCGGACCGGGAGCGCGGCGTCAGCCGGTGGCGTAACGGGGGATGGATGTATCCACCATCCAGCTTTTGTCCGCAGTGCGCTGCTTGGGGTCCTCCGGAACGGCGAACCATTCGTCCGGGTCGGCGCCTTCATTCCAGGTTGAATCGACGAGCCACCACCTGCCATCCAGTTGGACCCGGTTCCAGGCGTGGCCCTGGCCGGATTCCATGGATACGCCAGTCACGTAGACGGCTGGCAGGCCGGCCGCGTCCGCTAGGAGCTTGAAGCCGCTGGCGTAGCTGGCGCAGACTCCCCGCCCGTAGACCAGGACGCCGTAGGCATTTTGGTTGTACGGGTAGTCCCTCTGGAGCTTGAATAGTGCATCAAAGGCTTCTATGGAAAAGCGGTCGTCGAAAGAGAAGTATTCCTCGATTCCCGTCAGTGCGTCGTAATCGTATTCAGCGTTATTGACCAGCCACCTGTTGATGGCGGAGGCCTTGTCACGGTCTGTCATGCCTTTGGTGATTATCTTGCCCGTGACGTTCTTGGCTTTAGCGGCCATGGTCTCTTGAAGCCTATTGCGTTCGTCCAAGTCAAATTGGGAAGGATAGGATATGACCATGATATAGCGACCCTTCCAGTGGGCGACTTCGTAATTGACTGAATCGTACATTGAGGCTTATGCAAAACTCGACTTATAAGCGCGTCGCGGCGCGTCGCCAACAATAGAACAGCCCATTCCGGGATAATAGAAAGTGATAAACATCCGAACTCCCGGAACAGGCTGCCGCATTGTATTATACAACCGGATTCACTAAGACCCAAATCCTCGACATCTGCGAACTCGTCCACCCCTTAGACCCCCACCCGATAAAG
>JAIRXP010000059.1 GCA_031268215.1 Bifidobacteriaceae bacterium
CCCCAAGGCCCCAGCAGCCCCCCGCAACCCGAATCCGGGCACAAAAAGCCGCCGGCTTGGAGTCGGGCCTCGACAACCAGCCGATTGGCGCATACCGTGAGCAACAGCGCGTCTCCTTATCGCGCGAGGACTCCCGGCGCCCCAACCGACGAGCCGGGTTCCGGGGGTCCGTCGTCAAATGGTCGTCACAACCTTGCCGCAGCCACCCGCCCCGACGCCCGCCCCACCACCGCCAAAAACAACGACTCAAAACTAGTCAAAACAAGTGACGCCCAACAGGTGGCCACGTTCGCGGTCGGGATCGCTACCGCGACTGAGAATTGGGACGATTCGTAGGCCTGACTGGTGGGGGATGTTCCCTGGGTCTGAATCCGGACGTGGCCGCCGGCCACCGGCGGCAGATTCGGTACTGAAACGGTTTGGCCGCCGGACAGGCCGGAAACCGAACCGAGGTAGACCTCAGCGGTCCTGGTTTGGGTGTAGTAGAAGTCGACCGTCACAGGGTTTGTTGGCTGGTTGTAACCGGACGAAACGGAGCCGGCGGGTGCGACGTCGACGCGAAACTCGCAGTTAGTTGTTATCTGCGGATTCGACGGCGCCCAAGTCACAATCCGGCGGTTCGACGTGTTGCGGTAGTTCTGCATCAGCAAAGGCGTGGTTGCGTCACGGCTCGTACCGGCTGTTGTTGCTTCACTAGCGGTGGTCGATTGCGAACCCGAGTTGACTCCGAATGTGTTCCGCCTGACGGTCGTTGTGCCAGCCTCATAGAGGTGGATTGACTGGGACTGGTAGCCGTCGAAGAAGTTGTCTTCAATGTAGATGTTGGACGGTTTCTGTGAACTGGCGCTGGAGGTGTTGCCATCCAAGTAAATGGCCACGCCTTGTTCGGTCCAAGTGCCGTTATCAAAGCGATTCGCGGTGATGTTGATTGGACCGGTGAATTGGACCGAGCCTGGCAACTCGAGGGCGGCGTTGGTGTAAGTCAGGCCGGCCTTCATCTGTGTGATGGTGTTGCGACGAATGTCAACCCTGGTCGAACCAGCTCCCAGGGCCCACAGGTCGATCGGGGTCCTGCTGGCGGTGAAATAGGTGAAATTGGAGTCTTCGATCACCAAATTGTGTACTGCCATCGACCCGGCCACCACGATTCCAGAACAGACACACCCGCCTGCCCCTGATCCCGAACACAACGAATTTGAGCCGGGCCGGTTGTCAACCGTGAAATTAGAGATCGTCAAGTTGGAGACGGACCTGGCGGCATCGCCCTCGAGGCCTCCCGCCAAGTAGACTGCGCCGCCGTAGGTGCCCTCATAGAACCGGCCAGCAGTGTAATTACGCAGCGTCACCCCGTCGGCCAGGCCACGTATCGCGACCATGCGCTCGCCGTAGTAGTTGTCGGTCTGAATGGAACGGCCGCCGTCAAGAACCGAACCGTCCGATTTGGCGGAGAAGACTATTGAACTGCCGTTGGAGAAGATGTCAGTGAAGTTGAGCAGGTTGGTGTTCGGTGCGTCGACCCAGAAGGCTGCCGCTGTATATAGATCCCCAGACGCTTTGATGTGGAAACGGTTATCCAAGTCAATCGTCATACTCCGGGTGATGTGGTAGTAGGCCCCATAGCTGTCTGCTGCGGTCGGGTCGTCAGCCGTGTTCATGTAGTTGGACGTCGAGTTGGGGAAGGATTGAGAGAACTGGGGCGGCGTTTGACCGGGGGTACCCGCGGTGACTTTGATTACAACGTCACCTGACGTGGTCTTGTTGCCCTCTTCGATGGCCGCTCGCAGGGAGCATTCGCCGGCGACCGAGGTCGAGCATGTGCCGTCTCCAGGATTGGTGTCTTTGGCGCCGACGGCACTGGAGTTAACGATGAACTCGTGAATCTCTGGGGCCGCTTGAGCTCGTTGGACGGCCCACGGCGCGACGCCGCCGGCCGTAATCAAACAGGCCATGATCACGGCCAACCCGGTCAAGGCGAATGACCTGGATCTACGTGCTGTCGCCGGCATGGCCCGCGTTCCTCGCTGCCGTTTGGCCGGCGCGCTCTTGCCTGAGCGGCCGGCTGGGCCGCGGTGGTTATACACGCCGTTAGAACACAACCCGAGCGGTCATTATTCCCCGCCCCGCCCGGCCCTGGTACGGCTGCCTTGACAGCCGCCAAAGCCAATTTTGGTGGAACCCGGCGAACGGGCCGGCTTGGGGGACCTTCCCGGTTCCGGTGACTACCGATTTCTCGCCCGCCACGACCCTGTTCTTCAGCGCCATTGGCACGGCACTATTCCCGTTGCTGACCATCGCCGGGTTTGCTGAAGGGCTGTTACAGCGACCCGCCTACGGCTGATTCAGCGGCAGGCTGTTTCAGCCTGACACATTCGGGGTCCTTCCGTCACGGGGACTCAAACGTCAACCCCTGGGTCCGCAAGGTGCGTATGTACTTGTCACACGGCATTTCTGGGATTTCGGTCGGGGTCGTGGAAGAGGCCGAAACGGACACTCGGTGGCCGATGGCGGGGCGAAATGAAACAGCTACAACGTCGATCACCCCCGAACTGGCAGCGTTGATCCTGGCTGACTTGGAGGCGGGCGAGTCCGTGCGTGGGATAGCCCGTAAGTACCATCTGCACCGGTCCACCGTGACCCGGAACCTCCGCAAGGCGGGGGTGGCCCCGATCCAGACGACCGGCGTGACGAAGCAACCCAACCTGGTTAAAGAGGCTAACCTTCTGCGCGAGCAGGGCTTGTCGTTGCGGAAGATCGCCGAGGCGATGGGCCTCTCGCACCCAACAGTCCACCGGTTGCTGCACGCTTGATGCTCACAGCGCCAGGACAGGGGCCGGTTGTGTGACTGAACCGGATGACGCGGGTTCCGTGACTCGATGCCGCAGTGGCCGCATTGGTTCGAGAGATTCCAGGAAATCGATCAGGGACGGCTGCTCCCAGCCGTCGGAAGGGCCGATGCCGTTTACCCCAGCCCGGAAGAAACCAACGGGCTCCTCCGGGCTGGGTTGGCACACGCCAGAGCCGGTTTTCAGGAGGCTCCGGGGCCTTCCGGGTTCGCGGTCCGAGTCCGGCGCGACCAAACCGCCAGCACCATTCCCAGCGCCAGGCAGGTCAGCACTGTCAGTGGCATCCAGCCGGCAGCCGGTACGCCGGTTGGCGGCAGGCTGTCATCCCGGTCTGATGGGGCCTTAGGGTCAAGGGGTTCTTCGCCTCCGGGCTCCTCATCGCCGCGTTCGCTGCCGCCCGGCTCCTCATCACCCGGCTCATCCCCGGGCTCGTCATCTCCCAGCGGACTGACGGCCAGCCTGACCGCCACCGAGGGACCGTAAACCACCTGGCCGTCCTCACCAAGCACCGCCACGGACACCTCGGCACCGTCATGTCCTGCGGTGGCAACGAAGGTGTACGTAGCTGAGGTGGCTCCCGGGACTGGGGTAGCGGCATCGGCGGCTGGTGCCTTGACGTACCACTGGAAGCGGTCCAAGGCTGTGGTGGGCGTCACCGAGGCGGTCAAGGTGACGGTGGCGCCGGCCGTGTACAGCGGCTCGCTGGCGACCGAGACAGCTTGCGGGGCAGGCGCACCGTGGTCATCGACCGCGATGGTGACCACGGCAGACGTGTGGGTCACAACCCCCGCGACCAGCCGCTCGACCGAGACGGTCGCGCCGTTGAGGGCCTGCTCGGCGGTCAGGGTCAAGACATCGCCGCTGACCCCGGCGACCACCTGCGGCCGGGCTTGGTCGGCGCGCTGAACTGACCAACGGTAGGTCGCGTCAGCCGTCTCCGCGGGCACCAGTGCGGCCGTCAAGGTGACGGGTGCGGACGAATGGTAGTGACCGGCCAGCCCGAGGATGTGCAGGCCATCCCCGGTCTGAGTGGGCAGCGAGACCCGCATCTCATGGGAGGCCGATTCGGCGACGCGTACCCCGTCGGCGTCAAGCAGCGCGACCCGCCAGGCGAACCCGTCCCATGCCTGCTGGGCGGTGAAGGTCAGATTGGCGGTCGTGACAATTCCTTGGGCGTCGCGGATCGTGTACCAGGTTTGGGCGCCGGTTTGGAGCAACTCCCAGCGGTAGGTCGCCCCGTCAATGGCCGGCGAGTGTTCAGCGGTCAGGGTGTAGGACTGGCCGTCGACGTACCCGGCGGCGAAGTTGGTGATCGCGACACTTGGCGTGACGCCCGGGCCGTCGCCTGGTTCGTCACCGGGGTCGTCACCGGGGTCCGTGAAACACGCGGCTGGGTCTACCTCAGTTGGGTCCGCCCGGCCGACCGCCACGGCCAGCACGCCCGATGCCGTCGTCTCGCTCCCAGCCAGCCTGGCCGTGCGGTCGAACGCCAGGCAGTAGATACCTTCGGCGCTGAACGCCCAGGCGCCGTGGGCATGGGTCGCCTCCGGAATGACAAATGAATCGGTCTGATCAATCCCGTCAGCACTGTTCCACAAGACTGTCGCCTGACCGAACGCGCCGGTCTGGAACAGGGCGAAGCTACCCGGGCCATCTACGCCAGTCAGTGTCCATTCGATGCCGCCTGGTGCTAGACCCGGCGCGATCAACTCGGTTGACCATCCCGGCCAGAGCAATCCCTCCTGCTGGGTTTGGGGCAGCAGCCAAATGTCCGCACCAGGTTCACCTAAGAAGGAATACGCGGCGCTGTCTGGTACCGAGGTCTGCGCCTCCGGCAGGACCTGGAGCAGCGTCTTGGCCGGATCCCGGTAGACGGGCGCGGCGGCACCGGTCGAGTCGTCCTTGATCAGTGTCACCAGTTCCCCGTTGTCCAGTCTCGAGGCGATGTCAACGTG
>JAIRXP010000060.1 GCA_031268215.1 Bifidobacteriaceae bacterium
CGGGAAAGGCTAGGCCCACCTGCCTTGATCCCTATGCCCGCACGCCTTTGCCGCGCCGGACCACGGGCCGGCGCCCGTGGGCGAACCGCGCGCCCAGGCCGGCCACGGCCAGGGCCACAGGAGCCACCATCATGGCCCAGCAAACCAAGTCTCCAATGCGGGTGGCCGGAGTCAAAGAAGTTCGCAGCGGCAGATCAGCGGTGAAATAGGCCGGCTCATAAAGCGAAGTCACGGGCGTCAGCAGGGATCCGTCGGGGGCCACCGCGGCGGAGACACCGACGGTCGAGATCTGGACCGTCGCCCGCCCGTGTTCAATGGCTCGCAGACGGGTCATCGCGAATTGTTGCGTCGATTCCTCGCTGAACCCGAACGAGGCGTTGTTGGTCTGGACTACTATCATTTCAGCCCCGGCCTGGACAACATCCGCCACGATCGAATCGTAAGCGACCTCGAAGCAAATGATGTCCCCAAGCGCCACCTTACGCCCCAGGACACCCGCTTCAAACGGCATCAAACCGACTTTATCCCCCGGCAGCATGTCTGTATTGATCAAGTCCACTTTCTTGGTGAACAGACGGAAAAAGGACCGAGCCGGCATATATTCCGCGAACGGCGCCGGATGACGCTTCGCGTAAACGTCTACGACACCCTCACCAGCCCGCCAAAGCAATCCCTGGTTGTACCGGTTCGAGGAATTGACATATTCCATGGCGCCAACTAGCACTGGCGCCCCTAGGGCGGAGGCCGCGCTATCAATCGTGTCATAAGCCTCTAAATCCGTCCGTGGGTCAATATCGGTAGAATTCTCTGGCCACAGAACCAGGTCCAGTTTCCCTTGACCGGCGGAATGGGCCAATTCTAAAGAGACTTTGGCGTGGTTCTCTAGCACTTCGCGCTGCTGGGCGAACAGTCCTTCCGAGGTCACTTGGACATCCCCTTGCACCGCCCCCACGGTCAAGGTTCCAGCTTGCGCTTTATTGGATATGGGAAATATCAGCGGCAGCGCCACTACCCCGGCGGTCAGCCCAGCCGCCAAGCCAACTCGGCGCCAATTTCGTTTCACCGCAGTAGCCGCACCTGACCCCCCTAAAGGTCCTGAACCGCTGGGTCCACCGGGCACCGCCGGCGGAGTCACCACAGTCAACAGCGCCACCACGGATAGCGCCCCAGCCAGCGCCGCCGCCAGGCCGACCAGTGTGACACCGCCCAGCCAAGCCCAGCCCGCCATGGGCCCATCAACCTGTGTAAACCCTAATCGGCCCCAAGGGAACCCATCGAACGGGAAGAACTGGCGCAGAGTGTCCGAGCCGGTGAATGCCAAGGCGAAGAGAACGGCATCGGGCACTGAGGCGGTGAAACGGGGACGTACGGCCGAGACCTTTCCGCCCCGGCCGCCCCTCGATCCCCGTGGCCGCGGCGCGGGGCGCGCTCCCAGCAGATAACGCCCATAGCCGTAGACCACCGCGCCCAATGACAACATCAAAGCGCTGGCCAGCGCCAAAGCCAGGTAGGGCAATAGGCCAGCGGCGTTGTACGCCCAAGTCAGCATTGGCAGGAACTGGGCCAGGCCAAAGACGGCGGCCACCGGCTGCCCCCGCCAGGGCCCCAACGGCCGCAACGCCACGTACAGCAGGGCCATGGCGACGGGCGCGGCGAACCACCAACCGGACGGACGGAAGGCCAAATAGGAGACGATTCCCGCCAGTACCGCCAGGATCCAGGTCAGCCAGGGAACGCGGCTTTGGGGCATGAAGCCTGATCATACTCGCATGATGGCGCCCGCTCACTCTTCGGACCAGGTCATGCCTGTTTTCTACTGAGCGGCGGGCGCCAATGCAGCTCCTGCGAAGTCACGGGGGCGACTGGCCCAGCGGCGTTGCGAGACGTTTACTCGAACTGCACCTAGGAAAGCTACCTGACACGCCGCGCAAAGCCAAACTTGCTGTGTCGCGGCTCGGCGTGTCTCAACCTGAGCTTCAAGTCAATCAACGTTATCCCAGGTCAGCGGCCACAACTCCGCGTCTGAGGGCCTCTATGGCGGCGTCCGCTACACCAAGAAGTGCTTCGTTTGGAGCCACCGCCCGGATATGGTCAAGGACGTCGATCAGCCGCGTCACCAGCCGGACAAAATCCCCCGGCGACAGCAGGTCTGAGGCCAGTGTGCTAAACAGCGTGTTTCCGGACGCCCAACGCCAGATAGTGGCCGATGCCGCCGGTTCGACTCCCGCACTAACCTCCAGTGAGTGCGCCTGCTCTTCCGCACGCACTGTGGCCCAGGCGCTTTCCTGGGCGGCGATCGCTTGGCGAACTGGCCGGGACAGCGGCTCGGTTGGCGGAGCCACATCAGTGCGCGGCTCGAACACCAGTGCCGCCACCGCTGCGGCTAGTGCCGGCGGTGGCAGCCCATCCCACACTCCGGTGCGCAAGCATTCGGCTATGACCAGATCCCGTTCGGCGTAGATGCGGGCCAGGATCCGGCCGGCGTCAGTAACCGCGCCATCTTTCAAGTACCCCAGGTCCTCCAGTACAGCACTGACCCGGTCGAACTGCCGAGCCAAGGAGCCGGTGCGGGTGTCCATGGCCTTTATCAGTCCAGCTCGCTGCGTGCGGGCCTTGGCCCAACGTTTTGCCCAGCGGGCGTGGGATTCGCGATCCACACAGCTGTGAACCGGATGGGACTTCAGTGCTGCCCTCAGCTCCGCGAGCTGGCGGGCCACTCGCGCCGGATGTAGCACAAGCGGGCCGGCGTCACCATCCTTACTGGCATCCAGTCCGGAGTCCAGTCCGGCCTGCGGCCCGGCGGACCCGCCGGGGCCGGTTTCAACTTCCCAGGCCTCCTCCTGTTGGGTCGAGGACCCCTCGTCGCCGGCGGCGGCACCCTGACGGCCCATGGCCACCAGCCGCCGCGCCATTTGGTCCCTTTGCTCTGGGGTACCCACTGAGTCACCGCCTTTGAGCTTGATATGCCCCACTTTGGTGATCCCGGGGCCCTCTTGCGCCAGGGCGACACGCCGGGATTTGCCTTTGTCGGTCAGCACCAGGGGCCGGCCAGCGCCGGCCTTGCCAGCGTGGACCACAAGCATCAGACCGCGGTACTTGCCGGAGGCCAGCCGCAACACATCGCCCCGTTTGAGGCCCGCCAGCACTTGGCGAGTCTGGTCCCGCCGGACCGCTGATCTAGCCTTAGCGGCGCTCTTCTCTAGCGCAGACAGTTGATCCCGCAGATCCTGGTATTCCGCGAAATCGCCCTGGCCGCAGGCCATCGCCTTGGCGTAGCCATCAATCGCCTGATCCAGCCGGCGGAGCTGATCCGCCAACCCAACCACTGAACGGTCAGCCTGAAACTGGGCGAAGGACAAACCCAAGATTTGGCGGGCCTGTTCCGTGCCCAGCCGTCCAACCAAGTTGACCGCCATGTTGTAAGTCGGATGAAAGGCACTGCGTAATTGATAAGACCGCTTGGAGGCCAGCGCCAGCACTTGGGCCGGACCGGTCCGTGGGCCAGTTACCACGACCGCATGGCCCTCAACGTCAATCCCCCGCCGCCCGGCCCGGCCCGTCAACTGGGTGTACTCCCCCGGCGTCAAACTGGTGTGGGCCGTGCCGTCCCATTTGTCCAGCCGATCCATCACCACCGTCCGGGCGGGCATGTTGATTCCCAAGGCCAGGGTCTCCGTAGCGAAGACCACTTTCAGCGAGCCCTCCTGGAACAGCTCTTCGACCGCTTCTTTGAACAGCGGCAGCATGCCCGCGTGATGAGGGGCAAAGCCAGCCTTGGCGCCAGCCAGGAAACCGGTGAAATCGATCACCGCCAGGTCCGGCGCGGCCAGGGCCATGGCCCGGCGTTCCAGTACTTCCGTGATCCTGGCGGCCTCTGGCCGCGTGGTCAGGACCAGTCCGGCGGCCCGGCACTGTTCGGCCGCCGCCTCACATCCGGCTCGCGAGAAGACAAAGTAGATCGCCGGCAACAGGCCTTCACGGTCCAAGGATTCGATGACCGCGAACCTTGGCTGAGTTCGGCCGCCGCCTTGGAGGCCCCGGGCGCCGCGGTTTACCTGCGGCCCGCGTCCGCCATGCCCACCGTACCCGCCGTAGCGACCGCCACGGCCACCGCCTCGTCCCGGCGCGCGCTGGCCGCCAGAGCGGCTGGCGATCAACGCCAATTCTGGATTCAGGCTGGTGGAAGGCTCCCCCGATGGCGCCGGCGCGTACAGGTCCTTCAGTCCCTCGGCGGTCAACACGTGCTGCCACAGCGGAACCGGCCGGTTGTCAGAAACCACCACCCGCACCGTTCCCCGGACCAGCGCCAGCCATTCGCCGAATTCTTCGGCGTTGGAAACCGTCGCTGACAGCGCCACCACCCGCACCGTCTCCGGTAGCTGAATCAAGACCTCTTCCCAGACTGGCCCCCTGAAACGGTCCGCCAGATAATGCACCTCATCAAGTACCACCAAACCCAACCCGCTCAACGCGTCAGAGCCGGCATAAAGCATGTTGCGCAGCACTTCGGTGGTCATCACCACGACCGGCGCCCCTGGCCGCACCGATTGGTCGCCAGTCAACAGCCCAACGTTGTCTGGACCGTAGCGTTCCGAAAGCTCGCGGAATTTCTGGTTTGACAGGGCTTTAATGGGCGTGGTGTAGAAGGCCCGCCGACTGGTCCCAACCGGCCCGTCCCAACCTGAGGCCTGGCCGGTCCCAACCGGCCCGTCCCAGCCCAGGGCCTGGTCAATCCCATACAGCGCCACCACGGTCTTGCCCGCACCGGTCGGCGCCGCCACCAGCACCGATTCCCCATCTGCCAGGCCCACGCAAGCCTCGCGTTGATAGGCATCCAGCGGAAACCCCAGCCCAGCCTCGAACCGATCCAAAGGGGCCCTTGCCTGACGTGCCCGGAAGGCTGCGTACGCTTCCGCCGGAGAGGTCACGGTTTGCCCGCCAGCACCCGCAAAGCGCCGGGTACGCAGCGGCATGACAGCGGCAGAGGGCCAACCCGCTCACCATCGGTGTGGGCATCCGGCGGCGTCAGCCCCAAGTCTGGGCGGGCTCTGACCGTAACCTCATGCCCTTGAAGGATGGTCACAGCGGGATGTCTAATGTGCGTTCCCCGGTAAACCCTGGGGAAAACCGTCAGTAAAGTGGCGGTCGAAACCGGGCCGCCTATCACCACATCCAACAGGCCGTCGTCAATCGCGGCATCTGGAGCTATGTGCATTCCGCCGCCAATATCTGAACCATTAGCCACCGCCACCAAAGCGGCCGCCGATTGCCAAGCCAATTCTCCGTCAATGTCGATTTCAAAGCCGTATGGCTTGTAGCGCTTGATTTCCTGGAACAAGGCGCGAACATAAACCGACTCGCCACGCGGCCAGGTGAGCCGGTTCGCGATGGCGTTGACGGCGGCATCGAACCCCGCCGATAGCACCCCGGCGTACCACTCAGACATGGAATGGCTAGTGTCCGTGACGCGCACGGCATCAATCACGCGCGGGCCATTGGTCAGCCCGTCTTCAATGATCTGCACCGCCGTTTCAAGGTCATGGCGGGGCAAGCCCAGAATGCGGGCCACGTCATTGCCGGTGCCCAGCGGCACAATCCCCAACGGCAAAGTGGTGCCCGCTACCACGTTCACACCGAGGTGGGTCATGCCGTCACCGCCGGCCACAATCAGCGCGTCAACTCCATCGACCACCGCCTGCCGAGCCGAGACATGAGCCGCGGCCAAATCAGGCGCGGATAAGTCAACCACTTCATGACCGCGGTCCTTGAGGATCGCCTCTACCACGGTGCCTTGGTTTTCGGCTTTGCCTTTGCCCGCTGTGGGGTTCAGCACCATACCCAGTGTGGCCATATCATCCGTCCTTATATCCGGCCAACACCGCCCAAGAATCATAGGCGGCCTGATGGCGCTGACGCCGGCGTGCCTTACGGGAGGCTATCCGCCGGTAACGCGCCCTGACTCTTCCGGCCACGCTTCCAGGGCTAACGAAGACGGCCGGTTCGGGGATAGGTGCGGCTTCAAAACTACTCATGTGACCATCAAGAGCCTTCGCGGTAGCCTCACTGGCGGTCGCCAAAGCCTCCATTAGTGCCTTGGCCTGGCGCCACAACCAGCGCAACCCAAAAAACACGCCGACTAGCCAGCCAACGATCATTCCCGCCCAAAGCCAAAACCACACGATCCGAAAGCTTAGCGAAGCGCACGCCGCAATGCTGCCCCTGCGGCCTGGGCGATCCGGCCACGGACCTCCGGCGGGCTCAATACTTCGATGTCCCCGCCGCCCCCCAGGGCTATGGCCACGATCCAGTCCGGGTTGACCACACCCAATTTGACCTGCAATGTTCCGCCCTCCAGCGGCAGCGGGGGCGCCAGAGCCTCCAGCTCCTCAGCCCGCCAACGCTGGCTTGGCGCGAAGACGGCATCGACCACCAAACCGGCGCGCCCCGACCAGCCGGACCGTTCGGCCCGGTGAGGATGCGGTCCGCTGGCTTCCGCCAGTATTTCCGGTGCGACTATCCGGTCTACCCGGAAATGGCGTTCCGCCCCGGCCGCCAGGTCCCACGCCGCCACCAGCCAGTGGTCACCGGCGCTGAACACCTCCAACGGGTCGGCCTGGCGCTGGCTGACCTGCCCGGCCTGGTTGACATACTTGAAGCTCAACCGCCGGCCGCGGGAGATCGCCTCGCGCACAGTTTCCAGGCCGGCGCCGCCTTGAGGCAGGCGGAACTCGATCACGTTCGCCGGTCCCAGCGCCTCTTCCAGTTTTCCCCTGGCCGATGCCGCCGCCGAGGCTTCGCTCAACCCGCCGACTTCTTCCAGGGAACGTAGGGCGGCTATCAGGGTGATAGCTTCCACGGCCGCCAGCCGGACTGGCTGATCAAGTCCTTGCGAGTCCATCAGAGCGACCTCGGATTCATCGTCTGACCAGGAGAAATCAAGCAGGTCACCGCCCGCGCTGGAACGCCCCACGTCCGTCCAAAGCAGGTACAGATCGCGGTGGATCTCCTCCGGGCTAACGCCGAAGCGTTCGGCCAAAGCGGTCAGGGCGACAAAGCCACGACCCCGTAGGTAAGAGACCAGCGACACCAGCCGGGCGGCTCGCGCTGGCGCGCCCTCCTTGGGCACTCGCCGGGCCGTCTTGGGCGCCTTGCCATAAGCGCCGGGTGGCCGGGCTGGGCCTTCATGGGCCTTGGCGGCGGCCCGCCAACGTTCGATTACTTCGCCCCGCGATTCTTCCGGGGATATCACTTTGATCGCCTCACCCCAGCCCGCCAACACGAAGATGTCCGCCCTCGGAATCTCCCAATAACTCCCGCTCCCATCAGTCGCTTCTGGTGGGCTCTTAACGTGCCGGGCACCTTGGGAGGCAAGCACACGTCCGGCCTCAGGGCTGGCGCAAATGACCGCTGGCCCGCCGTCATCGCGATCCAGCGCCGCCTCAAGGCGGGCCGCGGTCTGGCCCTGCTCCGGCGACTCAAACGCTCCCGCCCGGCCAGTGGCCCGGACCAGCCCGGTGATGCGGCCGAGTTTGTAAACCCGTTCCGCCCCCCGGTCAAGGTCAAACCCGAACAAATACCAGGCTCCCCCACGCTTGGCTAACCGCCACGGCTCGACGTGCCGCCGGGCCGATTGCCCCGTCGCACCGGTGACGTACTCAAACGTGACTCGCCGCCGTTCAGCTATGGCGACGATCAGTTCGCTGGCCCCTTCGGTGGGCGCGTACAAAGCCATGTCCAAGCCATCCGCCGGGTCTGGGCCAGCTCCGCCTGGCTCCGCCGCCAATTCCGGGGAACCCAGGGGCGCTAGTTTAGTCATGGCGCCGCGAGCGGCCCATTCGACTTCGCTGCCCCGCCAAGCCCCCAAAGCCAGCGCTATAGCCGCATGTTCGGGCGGAGTGAAACGCACTGGCGGCATGGCGTAGCCGTCCGCACCGAGGCGGTAGATTCCCTGGTCAGACTCCTCCAGTGCGACCCCCATGGCGGACCGCAGAGCGTCCTTGAGGCGCTCGAAAGTCCGCTCTTCGGTGATTCCCAACAAGTTCATCAACTGGTCGCGGCTCAACCCGTGGGGATGGGCCATCAGCACGATAATCAAGTTCAGCAGCCGGGCCGCTGTCTGGTCGATCGCGCTCACCGGTCCAACGTATAACGTTGGGGCGTGGTTCAGTCGATCGAATGGGCGCGCGGCGTAGTCCAGCGGGTCAAATCCGCCCGCCCCGGTGCCCAGGAGTTGGTCTGCCAACTCACCGATGACGGCCGCGAAGTCGCCGCCATCGCCTACACCGAATTGTGTGGTGAAGTGACGCCCGGGGCTGTGGTCTTGCTCAATCTGCGGGCTCTCAGCTTAGGCCTGGGTACTGGCGGGATGGCCTTCGTGGTGGCGCCGGCCGGAACTGGCCCAGACGCCGTGCCAGACACAGCGCCCAACGCCCCGCCAGATGAAGTGCCAGAGCCCGGCGGCGATTCTGGTTTCCTGGTCAAGGCCCGCTACACCCCCCTCCAAGTGGTCACCCGCGGTGCCGATTCACCCCGCTCTCCCCATCACGCTCTGCTCCAGCGGGCCACCTCACTGGAGTCCATGCCCGTGGTAGTGGCCGATCTCCATTCGTCGCTACCGGCCATCTGCGCCGCGATCACGCACGATGCCGCCCGAGCCGGACGCTCACCGCGTCTGGTTTACGTCATGACCGACGGCGCCGCCCTGCCAATGGCGTTCTCACGCACTGTTGCCCAGCTAGTCCGTGACGAAGTCTTGGCCGCGACTGTCACCGCTGGGCAGGCTTTTGGCGGCGATTTCGAGGCGGTCTCAGTCCATTCCGCCCTGCTGACCGCCCGGCACGTGGCCCAGGCGGACATCACCATCTGCATCCAGGGACCGGGAAACCTTGGGTCAGACACGCCCTGGGGGTTCTCCGGAGTAGCGGTGGGCGATGCCGTCAACGCCATTTCCGTACTTGGCGGCCTGCCGGTTGGTTGCCTGAGGGTGTCAGCCGCCGACCCCCGCCCCCGCCACCAGGGCCTGTCCCACCATTCCTTGACCGCATACGGCCAGGTGGCTCTGGCCCCCGCTGACCTCGCCATCCCGCGGCTGACCGGCGACCTAGCCGAGTTAGGCCGGGCGGTCACCGCTGCCGCCCAGCCCTTGGCCGGCCGGCACCGCCTACATCAGGTGCCGTTGGATGGGTTGATGACTGTGCTTGAGACCACCACCGGCCTGTCCACGATGGGCCGGGGTCTGGCCCAAGACCCCGCGTCCTTCCTCGCCGCCGCGGCCGCCGGCCGCCTGGCGTTCCGCCTTAGCCAAGATGCGGTCAGAACCTCGCGCCAGTAGAGCGGATCGCCTGACGGGCGGATTCGCTCGCCCGGCCGGCCACTCCGGGACAGGTCGTCAAGGCCGGCCAAACGTTTCGCGGCCTACCGGCCACGCCATTTGCGGACTGTCTCACGCGAAACGCCGACCTCGGCGAAGGCGAGCCCTTCAGACTATGCCGACTGCGTTACGGCGGGTACGCCAACAACTGGGGATTCGCGATCTGGCGGGCATCCCACGACGACTACCAAGACTCGTGGCTGCCGTCCGGCCCAGCCACCAGCGGCCTGCGGCCCCTGCGGAAAGCCGCCAACCTGACCCTGGAGAGCGCAGCGCGACACCTATTGGCTCAGCGTCGCAATCAACGTGTCGGCGAAATCAAAGCCACCGTCCTCGGCCGCCTGCGCCGCCTGTTCCACCAGACGCGCCTGCTCGAAGCGGAGCGCGTCCAGCGCCAGCATGCGTTTGACCAGCGACGGAATCTCCGAACGCGGATACCAAAATGCGCTTCGCAGCGCCCACATGGCCTCTACCAGCGCGATCACGTTAACGTAAGCCGGATGCGCAGCGGAGCGCCACGTCTTCGGTTCATGAGCGGAACGGTACATGAAGAGCCAGACTACTTACCACGAACGGGTGGCATCGATTGACGAGGACGTGGGCCGCACCATCCCCTGGCCATCCCTCAGGGTCATCGGAAAGTCTCGACCGGTTGCCCCGTGACCGCCGCTATCAACTCGAAGTCTTTGTCGACCGCCAGCACCACCAGCCCCGCTTTCTCTGCCGTGGCGGCGACCAACAGATCCGGGATAGACGGCGCTCGGTGCTGCCCACGGTCTGCGAGCAGCACCAGCACCTCGAGGGCACGGTCCTCAATGGCGGGTGTGGCGTACTCGACCGGCATCGAAGAAAGCGGCGGCAGCGAGAACTCGCTTCGGAATTGGCTGCCGGAGCGAACCGAGTAGCCTATTTCCAGCCGCGTGACAGTCGCGATTCGCACAAGGCCCCGTTCAATCAGCCGCGCCCATTTCGGGGCGTCCGGGGATGTCCCCAACCGCGCGTAGGCCGACTTGTCAATCAGCCAGCCTTTCACTGCCAAGCTTCCGACATAAAGCCGTCGTCAAGCAGATCGGTCACCGCCGCGCTGGATCGCGTCAAATCCGCCACCGTGACTTTGTCACCCTTCCTTGCCGCGCCGGCGGTTTCGAATCCGCGCCTGAGGTACTCGTTGCGGGAAAGGCCCGCTGCACTCGCTGCCTGGTCAACGCACGCTATGGCCTCCTGGCTCAGGCCCCTGATCAGCAAATCCGGCACGGCACCACATCCAGCCCATCTTCGTTGGTCACGATATCATGCTAGCACGGGCCGGGTCCTTGCGCGCTGTCAGTAAGACCCCGCCCCATCTCATGGACGGTGACCACGGAAACAAAGGCCCTAGCCAAAGCCGTCCCCTCCGCCCACCGGCGCCCTGCTTCAAGCCCTTGACGCGCTCCCGCGCAGAGATAGTCCAAATAGTCCCGTTCCGCAGAGTTCAACTCTTCAGGCTCCTGGGCTCTGTACCTGGCATACTCCCCGTCTGCAAGAGCCATCGTCGCCCGTGGCGCACGGGATACAGCTCGGTCTGGTCTGTCTTCGTCGGCCGGCTACCGTCGAAAACCGTCAACCAGCAGAACGCCCAACATTGCGTTGGACGGCCCCGAGCCGGGTGACTTGCACGCGGTAGCCGCGGCCCGGAAGGCTGAAACCGGCGGGCTGCGAGGGGGCCAAGACACCAAGTCCGTTGGCGCGATCTCTCGCGGCCCGGCGGCCACACAATGCGACAGGTCAAACCACGCAGTCGCCCCTGGCCTTCTTGGTGGCCCGTCTACCAAGAACCAAGGTTCGCATCCAGCACCAAACCGCCAAGACGGCAACCAGCCAGACGATCACGTCGAAGCTCCTGACCGAACCGTCCCAGACATTGAACCAATCCATCGGCTCTGAGGGGTCTGTGGCGCACACAAGAAGGAAGCCAAGCAACAAAGACCACGACCCGCTGTTGGGCGTCACTTGTTTTGACTAGTTTTGAGTCGTTGTTTTTGGCGGTGGTGGGGCTGGCGTTGGGGCGGGTGGCTGCGGCAAGGTTGTGACGACCATTTGAAGACGGACCCCCGGAACCCGGCTCGTCGGTTGGGGCGCCGGGAGTCCTCGCGCGTTAAGGAGACGCGCTGTTGCTCACGGTATGCGCCAATCGGCTGGTTGTCGAGGCCCGACTCCAAGCCGGCGGCTTTTTGTGCCCGGATTCGGGTTGCGGGGGGCTGCTGGGGCCTTGGGG
>JAIRXP010000108.1 GCA_031268215.1 Bifidobacteriaceae bacterium
TTGCCGCCTTACCAGCCGCCTTCCCCGCGCTGGTGGCCAGCTAGCGATCTAATCGCTACAGCCCTGATGAATGGGGGTGCGCTCCGGTTGGCCTGGGCCAGGAATGGCGGATCCGCGGATCAAACCGGGCGTGATTGCCGCCATTGTCACGTTTGGTGTCTTTTCCGAGGCAGGGTCAGCCACCACTGTCACGATTGGTGTCTTTTCAGATTGGTGCCCTTGGGAAGCCATAGCGATGACCTGGGCTTTCACCCGGCACACAGCAAAGTCACCCGACAGAAAAGACACCAGACGTGACAGTCATCCCCCAACCAGCGAATGAAATAGCCAGAAACGTGGATACCGTGGCGAATGCGCCCCCACCGACAACCGGACGGTCATTCATTCCGGCTGGCGTTCAAGGAACTCGTACACGTCAGTCAAGTCCACTCCGGGGAACGCCCCGGTGGGCATGGCCGCCAGCACGGATGAGTGCGGCCGGGCAGCGGGCCAGGCCGAACCGGCCCATTCGGCGGCCAGATCAGCGGGCGGGGTTTGGCAGCAGGATGGGTCCGGGCAATCGGACCGCATGCGAATGCGGGTGTCCGCGCCAGCGAACCATTTGGCGTCATCGAACCGGCACCCAATGGACACTGAAAACACACCGTCCCGGGTCTGTTTCAGGTGGGCGGTAGCCCAATAGGTCCCATGCGGGGTGTCAGTGTATTGGGCGTAGCGTTCTTGCGGGCGAACTGCCTCGAAGACCGTGCGGCCAGACCAGTAGCGGCACATGAACTGGCCTTCGATCGCTCCCAGCGGGTCAGTCGGGAAGAGCGAGCCGTCGTTTTCATACGACTTGTGGATCACGCCGGATGAATGAACCTTGGCGAAGTGGACCCGGATACCCAGGTGCCGGGTAGACAGGTTCACGAAACGATGCGCGGCCATTTCATAGGACACGGTGAAGGCGTCCCGGAACTCCTCGATTGACAACGCCCGGCCGGCCTTGGCGCTGCCAAGCATCCAAACGGCCGCGTTTTCTGGCATCAGCACCGCGCCGGCCACGTAGTTGGCCTCCACCCGGTGCCGCAGAAAGGCCATGTAGTCGTCTGGTTCGCCTTGGCCGAGCACATGCGAAGCGAGTGCCTGAAGGACCGTTGAACGGTGATCGCCGGTAACTGCCTCCGCTTGACGCGGCAGGTACAGCCGGTGCCGTTTGGTGTCCAGAACGGACCGAGTAGTCTGCGGCAGGTCATCAACGAACCGGAGTTCAAAGCCCAGTTTGGAGGCCATCGAGGCCAAGTCGCCTTGGTTCATTGGCCCGCCGGGCTCACGTCCGGTCAGGTTCAGGAGTTCAGTGGCGGCCCGCTCAAGTTCTGGGAAGTAGTCGTCTTCGGCCCGCATCTGGAGACGCAGGGCAGCGTTCGCCCGCCGTGCTTCTTCGGGAGTGGCGACCCGTTCCTCGCGTACGCGGTACAGCTCGCGGGACAGTCCCACCAGAGCCTCCAGCACCGCCAGCGGCGTGGTCCGTGTGACTTTGACCTGGGGTAGCCCGCGAGCGGCGTAGGCCGGGTCGCGCTGGACCCGTTCCCATTCGATTTCCAGGGCGTCGCGTTCGGTTGGCGGGTTGGGGTCGAACAGGGTCCGGGGTGGCAGCCCCAGGGCGCTGGCGATTGCACCGAGTTGGGCCAGCGTGGGGCTGCGGTGCCCGTTTTCGATTGCGGAGATGCCCGATGCCGCCCGGCCGGCCGCCGCTGCCAGTTGCTCTAGTTTGAGTCCCCTTTGGAGCCGGAAGAACCGGATCCTCCGGCCTATGACCAGGGGGTCAAAGCCTTCCTTGGGGAGTTTGACGGGTGGACCGGAGGGGCTGGTAGTTGGATGAACGGCATCGGACACCTTTCCTATGGTAGTACAGCTTCATTTCTACGTCCCGGAAATTTGGCCCAACTTTTACGAAACGCTACTGGCGGCAGGCCCAAAAGTATCTTAAGGTCGAATAAAAGCGGCGCCGAAAGCACCAGCCAAGGCGCACCACACACCTTCAATGGAGAGGTAACTTCACATGACCATCCGTCCTGGATCCCAAACCCAGACCGCCGCCGAACTAGCCCGTTCATGGCAAACCGACCCTCGCTGGGCTAACGTCGAGCGCACCTACAACGCTGAAGACGTAGTCGCCCTGCGCGGCTCCTTCCAAGAAGAGCACACCCTGGCCCGCCGGGGCGCCGAGAAGCTCTGGGAGCTGATCCACGCCGACGGCTACGTCCACGCGCTTGGCGCGCTAACCGGCAACATGGCCGTCCAGCAGGTCAAGGCCGGCCTCAAGGCCATCTACCTGTCCGGCTGGCAAGTCGCGGCGGACGCCAACCTGGCCTCGCAGACCTATCCCGACCAGTCGCTCTACCCGGCGAACTCGGTGCCGGCCATCGTCCGCCGGATCAACAACGCCCTAGAGCGGGCCGACCAAGTCGAATTCGTCGAAAAGGGCGAAGCCGTCCGCGACTGGTTCGCACCAATCGTGGCGGACGCGGAGGCCGGATTCGGCGGCGAACTCAACGCCTACGAGCTGATGAAAGGCATGATCGAAGCTGGCGCGGCCGGCGTGCATTGGGAAGACCAGCTCGCCTCGGCCAAGAAGTGCGGCCACATGGGTGGCAAAGTCCTGGTCCCGACCCAGCAGCATGTCCGGACCCTCAACGCCGCCCGCCTAGCGGCGGACGTGGCCGGAGTGCCAACCGTCGTGGTGGCCCGGACCGATTCGCTCGGTGCCGACCTCATCACCTCAGACATTGATGAGCGCGACAAGCCGTTCCTGACCGGCGAGAGGACCTCAGAAGGGTTCTACCGCACCACGCCAGGCCTGGACGTGATCCTGGCCCGCGGCCGGGCCTACGCCCCCTACGCCGACCTGATCTGGGTGGAGACCGCCACCCCGGACCTCGAACTGGCCCGCGAGTTCGCTGAGGCCCTGCACGCCGACTACCCGGACCAGCTCCTGGCCTACAACTGCTCGCCGTCCTTCAACTGGCGCGCTCACCTTGACGATGCCACAATCGCCAAGTTCCAACGCGAGCTTGGCGCCATGGGCTACAAGTTCCAGTTCATCACCCTGGCCGGCTTCCATGCCTTGAACTACTCAATGTTCGACCTGGCGGACGGCTACCGCGACCGCGGCATGAGCGCCTATGTAGAACTCCAGACCAAGGAGTTCGAGGCCGAAGCTCGCGGCTACACCGCCACGCGCCACCAGCGCGAAGTCGGTACTGGCTACTTCGACAAGATCGCCACCACCTTGAACCCGGATGCCGCTACCACGGCCCTGTCTGGCTCAACCGAAGCCGCCCAATTCTGACCCACTGGGCTGAATTGGCCGGCCTGGCCAACCCTTCCGTTTAGGGCCCGTGTCACCTTCTTGGTATTGTCCAAGGACGGGACACGGGCCCTGTGGGGCACCTAAGCGCTTGTCCGATGCCGCGCATCTGGGTTCACCGGAGCACCCCCAAGCTGCGTCGGTGGCAAGGCGGCGGTGCCCCGTGACGGTCCGTTGAAAAAACGCATTTCTAAGGAGAAAACCCCGCAATGACAAACGAAATCAACACCACGCCCCGCGGACACATCGAAATCAAAGGCGCGCTGGGCGAACGGTACGGCGAGATCATGACCCCTGAGGCCATGGACTTCCTGACGGTGCTCCACGAGAACTTCGCCTACCGTCGCCTTGAGTTGCTGGAGCGCCGCCAGGCCTTCCAAGACGCGATTGACGGCGGCGCCATGCCTAAGTTCCCCAAGGAAACTGAAGCCATCCGCAGCGATCTAACCTGGCGAGTCGCGCCGCTGGCGCCAGGTCTGGAAGACCGCCGTGTCGAAATCACTGGCCCCACTGACCCGAAGATGACCGTCAACGCGCTCAATTCCGGCGCTAAGGTCTGGCTGGCGGATTTCGAGGACGCCCTCAGCCCAACCTGGCGCAATGTGATCGAAGGCCAGCTTTCGCTGAAGGACGCGATTCGCGGCGAACTGCACTACGTCAGCCCCGAAGGCAAAGAGTATGAGGTCAAGTCACCGGACATCAAGGAACTGCCGACAATCGTGGCCCGCCCGCGGGGCTGGCACCTGCTGGAGAAGCATCTGCGCTACTTCGCTCCCAACGGGTTCTCGCAATCAGTTCCGGGGGCGTTAGTCGACTTTGGCTTCTACTTCTTCCACAACGCCGCTGAACTGATCAAGCGGGGTCGCGGCCCGTACTTCTATCTGCCCAAGCTGCAATCCCACAAGGAGGCCCGGCTCTGGAACGACATCTTCAACTTCGCCCAAGATGTGCTGGGCATCCCGCGCGGCACCATCCGGGCCACGGTCCTGATTGAAACCCTGCCAGCCGCATTCGAGATGGATGAGATCCTCTACGAACTCAAGACCCATTCCGCCGGACTCAACGCCGGGCGCTGGGACTACCAGTTCTCCATCATCAAGACCCTGCGTAACAAGGGCGTGAAGTACGTTCTGCCGGACCGCGCCCAGGTCACCATGACCCAGCCATTCATGCGCGCCTATACCGAACTACTGGTCAAGACCTGCCACCAGCGGGGTGCTTCAGCCATGGGCGGCATGAGCGCGTTCATTCCCAACCGGCGCGACCCAGAGGTCACCGAACGGGCCTTTAACCAGGTCCGGGCGGACAAACTCCGCGAAGCTACGGACGGTTTCGACGGCACCTGGGTGGCACATCCTGACCTGATCGGCATAGCCCAGGAAGAATTCGACAATGTTCTGGGGGAACGGCCCAATCAGATCAGCCGCCAGCGCGAAGATGTCAATGTCTCCGAGGCCGACCTGCTGGACGTCGATTCTGCCCGCCGGGCTGGCGCCACCATCACTTCCAAGGGTTTGCGCACCAACATCTCAGTTGGCATCCGCTACTTGGAGAACTGGTTGCGCGGCAATGGCGCAGCGGCGATCGACAACCTGATGGAAGATGTGGCCACGGCGGAGATCTCGCGTTCGCAGATCTGGCAGTGGATCGCCGCTGGGGCGGCCACAGGTTCCGGCTCGCCAATCACGCGGGAACGGGTCGAGTCCCTGATATCGGAGATCGTGGACGATTTCGACAAGTTCCCTGGCAACAAGTACAAAGAAGCCACGGAAGCGTTCAAAGCGGTCGCCATTGATGACGACTTCCCGGCCTTCCTGACCGTTGGGACTTACGTCTCCTACTTGGTCGGCTCAGAGGTTGACCAGCCCACCAAGCCGGTCTGATCCTTCGGGTGGTTTGGGCCGATGCCGCCGGGGCATCTACCCAAACCACCCACCGGCCGTCCCTCGCCCAGTCAGGAGGCGCTAGGCGCAAATTGGACGGCGTACAGGTTGGCGTACAGCCCTCCCGCGGCCAAGAGTTGTTGATGGGTTCCGCGCTCAACCACCCGGCCCTCATCTAGGACCACGATCTGGTCCGCGCCGCGGACCGTAGATAGCCGGTGGGCTATCACCAGCGAGGTCCGGCCAACCAGTGCCTCAGCCAAGGCCCGCTGCACAGCCAGTTCGGACTCCGAATCCAGGTGAGCGGTAGCTTCGTCCAAGACCACTATTTCTGGCGACTTGAGCAGCAAGCGGGCAATTGAAATCCGCTGCCGCTCACCGCCGGATAGCCGGTACCCCCGGTCGCCGACCACGGTGTCCAGACCCTCCGGCAGCTCCCGGACAAATCCGGCCTGCGACCGCTCCAGCGCCTCCCACAAGTCTTCCTCGCTAGCCAAGGGACGCGCATAAAGCAAGTTCTCCCGCAATGATGTGTGGAACAGATGTGCGTCCTGCGTAACCGCTCCAACCGTCTGGTTGATTGATGCCAAAGTCAGATCGCGCACATCCTGCCCGCACAGTTCAACTTCCCCACGGATGGCGTCATAAAGCCGCGACACAAGCAACGATGTAGTGGACTTGCCTGCTCCCGAAGGCCCCACCAACGCCACCATGGCCCCACGCGGCACTTCGAACGAGACATCTTGCAAGGTCCAGTCCGGTGTGCTGCCGGTCCCGGCCTCACTGGCGTGGTCTATCAGATCGGCTTCGCGGTTTCCCGGCCGCGTCGCCACCGGCTCCAGTGACGCCAGGGACACTTCCCGGGCACTGGGATACCGGAACCAAACATTGACGAAACGGATAGCCGGAACCGAAGAAGGCTCAGCAGACCATTTCAGGTCGTGAGCGTCCGGTGCGTCCTGAACCAGGGGCTTGAGGTCAAGCACCTCCAGCACGCGCTCGAACGAAACGAGTGTCGTCATGATGTCCACTTGCACATTCGACAGGGCCGTGATGGGACCGTAGAGGCGGTTCAGCAAGGTCACCAGCGCCACCACCACCCCGACAGTCAACTCGTTCCGGATCGAAAGCCAGCCGCCCAGGCCGTAAACCACCGCCACGGCGATGGACGCGACCAGGGTCATCCCAATGCGGAAGGCACTGGAGTAGAGAGCGGACTTGACGCCGATCCGACGGACCGCGTCCGCGTCCGCTCCATAGGCCGCATCCTCGCGGCCGGGGTCGCCGTAGTTCTTGACCAGGGCGGCGCCAGCCACCGAGAAACGCTCGGTCATGGTCTGGGACATGGCGGCGTTGAGGTCCATCGACTGCCGGGTGATATCCGCCAGTTTGCGGCCCACCCACCGCACTGGGGCGATGAACACTGGCAACAAAGCCAGCGAAACCAAAGTCACCTTCCATGACATGGAGACCATGGCCGAAATCACGAAAGCCACCGTCAGAGTGTTGGACACAACCGAGGACAGCGTGGAAGTGAAGGCCCTCTGGGCACCCAGCACGTCGCCGTTCAGGCGCTGCGTCAATGCGCCAGTCTGCGTACGGGAGAAGAACGCCAGGCTCATCCGCTGCACGTGGCCAAATACACGGGTCCGCAGGTCGTAGATCAGGCCTTCGCCAATTCTGGCGCTCAGGTAACGTTCACCTAGGCCAAGCGTGGCCGCCACCAGCGCGAAGACGGCCAGCACTCCGGCTAGGATCAGCACCACATTGGTCTTCCCTGGGGTGATTCCACGGTCAATGATGGCGCTGTAGATTAGCGGCGTGATGGCGCCAAGCCCGGCGTCGAGTGCGATCAGTGTCAGAAAGATGGCGATTTCGCGGCGGTAAGGGCGGGCGAAGACAACTATCCGCTTAAGGGTTCCACGAGTCAGTTTCTGTTTGGCGACGGAAGGGTCCTGGCGGAACGACCTGGACATCGGTCCGCCCATTGGTGGCATGGACATTGTTTCAGCCTGCCACCTAACCGGTCATGCCGCTCACCAATGTTGAGTTGGTCCCACCGGCGGAGCCGGCGACGCTTTCTGGCTAACGGCGGGGCCTGGCAGCGCCGTTAGCCAGCGATTGAGGCTTCCACCAGCGAGCGGTACAAGACCGGCAGGTCGTATCCACCCGCCAAAGCGGCCTGCGGCAGCAGCGAGGTTTCCTGCATGCCAGGCGCTACGTTGACCTCCAAGAACCAGGGCACGCCATCGGCGTCAATGATCATGTCGGTCCGTGATATCCGGGCCAGCCCCAACGTTTCGTGAGCTGACAACGCCAAGGCGGCGGCGGCATCGGCCACCTCAGCGCTGATCCGGGCGGGCGCGAAGAACTCAGTCCGGCCCGGGTTGTAACGGGCGGCGTAGTCGTACGGGCCGTCCGCGACAATCTCTACTGGCGGCAAGGCCTCCGGGCCCGTGCCCTGGTCAACCACTGAAACGGCCAGCTCCGTCCCGCTGACCGCCCTCTCAATCAAGGCAACCTCACCGTAGGCGAAGCAGTCCATCATGGCCTGCGGCAACTGGTCCGCGTTGGATACCAGCGTGACCCCCAGCGCCGAACCGCCGTGCAAGGGCTTAACCGCCAGGTCCGTCCCCAGCGAACCAGACACTAGTTCCAGGAGCTTACCGGCCCCCAACTCGCGGAAGAGCGACTGCGGGAAAGTTACGAAGTCCGGCGTCGCCAGGCCGGCCCGGCGGATGAGCGTCTTGGCCACAGCCTTGTTCCAGGCGGTCCGTGCTGCCCTGGGGTCAGACCCCAAGTAGGGGACGCCGGCCAGGCCCAAGACATCACGCACTGAACCGTCTTCCCCCAGCGCACCGTGCAGCAGCGGCCAGACCAGATCAGCCTTCGCCTGAGCGAGTTTGGCCAGCAACCGGTGGTCGAGGTCAGCTTCGGTCACTTGGCAGCCGGCCTCACGCAGAGCCTCCGCCACCCGGCGGCCCGAGCGCAGTGACACGTCCCGCTCATGGCTCAGCCCGCCCGCCACTACTAGTACCTTCGGGTTGGTCATAGTTCCACTCCTTACTTGTCCGATGCCGCCGGGTCACCTTTATCTGGCCCGCGTCAGCCCATTCGTCAGGCCACGTCAGGAGCCGGATTAGTGACATCAGCGACCGGGCCGGGACCGTGTGGTCCAAACAGTTCGACCAGCTCCATCTCCTTAGCTATCACCCCAGCCAGACGCTTGATACCTTCCCGGATCCGTTCTGGGGTGGGGTAGCAAAAGGACAACCGCATCTGGCTGGAGCCCTGGCCATCGGCATAGAAAGCGGTCCCCGAGACGTACGCCACCAAGGCGGTGGTAGCGCGCGGCAGCATGGACTTGGTGTTGATGCCCTCAGGCACCGTGACCCAGGTGTAGAAGCCGCCCGCGGGTGTGGTCCAGGAACACTCCGCCATCAGTTCCGCCAACGAGGACAGCATGGTGTCACAGCGCTCGCGATAAACCTCGCGGTAGGCGCCAATCTGCCCGCGCCAGTCGCAGCTCTCCAAGTACGCGGCGATCGACAACTGCGATGCGTGGGAGGGGCACAGGATGGAGGCCTCAGAGGCCAGCACTAGCTTTTCGCGGACCGCGTGCGGCGCCGCCACCCAGCCGGTCCGGTAGCCCGGGGCCAGGGTCTTTGAGAATGAGCCCAAGTACAGCACTCCGTCTGGATCCATCGACCGGATAGCGGGCGTGATTTGCCCATCGAAACCAAGCATCCCGTACGGGTTGTCTTCCACCACCAGAATCCCATGACGCTGGCAGATGTCGAGGACCTCTACCCGCCGTTCAACCGGCAAAGTGACGCCCGCCGGATTGTGGAAAGTTGGACAAGTGTAAAGGAACTTCATCCGCCGGCCGGCCTGCTTCAGCCGTTTGATGGTCTCTTCCAGCGCGGACGGGATCAGGCCGTGGTGATCCATTGGCACATGCTCAACCCAGGCCTGATAGGACTTGAAAACTGACAAGGCTCCAACATAGGAGGGCGCCTCCGCCAGCACTACATCCCCTGGATCAACAAAGATCCGGGTCACCAGATCGAGCGCCTGCTGCGAACCAGTGGTCACCACAATGTCATCCGGATGGGCCTGAATCATTTCCTCCGCCATCACCTCGGTGATGTGGCCGCGCAGCACGGGGTGTCCCTGCCCGTTGCCATACTGAAGGGCGACGCGCCCCTCAGCCGCGATCAGATCAGCCGTCACTTTGGCGATCAGATCCATGGGCAAAGCGTCCAAGAACGGCATGCCGCCGGCCAGCGAGACGACCTCCGGCCGGTTGGCGACGGAGAACAAAGCGCGCGTCTCAGAAACTCGCAGCCCGTGTGTCCGCCCAGCGTAGGCGCCGAACCACGGATCGAGCCGGGTGCCGCTACTGGGGGTTGATGACATGGGGGTTCTCCTATGGCGTGGGTGGAATGTCGAGGATCTGGCGCTAAGGCGCCTACGGTCAGCCTATGAACTCGTCCAGTTCAGCGGCCAGCAGCGGCTTTGGCAGGGGACGACCAATGCTCTTGACCAGCTCGCCGTCCTTGTAGACATTGAGGGTAGGCAGAGACACGATGTTATAGGACTGGGACACCACCGGGTTCTCATCGGTGTTGACCATCACGAACTTCATCTTGTCGCCGTTTTCGGCTGCCAGCTGTTCCACCACGCGGGAGAGTTGACGGCACGGCGAACACCAGGGTGCCCAGAAATCCACCAGTACTGGCTGGCTGGAGTCGATTACCTCTGCCTGGAACGTCGCGTCAGTCACCGCAACTAGTGAACTCATGGGTACTCCTCTTACTTACTAGCCCTTGGCCTTACATGATTTCATGCTTTGTGCCGCCAAACCACCAAGGCAGGCCGCAGGCCCAAAGTGGCTTCCAACACAGCCGCCGGGAGCTGCCCAAGTCCGCCACCTCGTTGTCCTTGGCCGGACGTCACAGGTAGTGGACGGGGATGACCGCGTCAGTGGACGTCAAGGGCAGCAGTTGACCAGCTAAGCAGATAACCCCACCGGGTCCGCGGCGAACACCAGGTACGGTGTCCAGCACTTTGAAGGCTGCGATGTCGCGGGGACTGGGGGTTGGTGTGGCCTTGACTTCGAGTGGGTGAACAATCCCGTCCCGCACAATGATGAGATCAATCTCGCGTTTGTCCTTGTCACGAAAGAAATAGAAGGGTTCGTCCAGCACGCCAGCATTGCGGTAGCTCTTCAGCGCCTCCATGATGGCGAATGTTTCCAGATAGGCCCCTGCCATCGCGCCTGAACGCAGAACCTCCGGGGTGGTCCAGCGGGACAGGTAAGCAGCGAGCCCCGTGTCGGTCACATAGAGCTTCGGAGTCTTTATGGCGCGCGAAGTCAGATTGTTCTGGAACGGGCGGAGGAGATATACCAGCCCAGAGGTACGCAGGATCGACATCCATCGTTTCGCGGTCGGTTGGGCCACGCCCACCGAGCTAGCGATGTCGGCCAGGTTGAGAAGTTGGCCCGTCCGCGCAGCCACCACCTCCATGAACTGTTGGAACCGCATTTCGTTGTCAACCTGGGCGAGCCTTCGGATGTCACGTCCGATGTACGTCCGCACATAGGAGCCGTAGTAGAGCGACCAGTCCATCGCCGGGTCCGCAACCAATTCCGGCATCGATCCACGGTGGATGCGCTCCCAGACGGCATCGGGAGTCAAAGGCACCACTGCTGGCCGACGAGTGGATAGGTAGCCGGGCGACGGAAGAAAAGGTGTGGCATCCGGGTCCAGACTCTGCTCCCTCAGCGTGACACCCATCAAGGTGATGATCCCGACCCGCCCGGAGAGCGACTCACTAACTCCCGCCATCATTTCGAACTGCTCGGATCCGCTGAGGTACACCAAGCCCTTGCCCTTGGTGGAATCAACCACCTGCTTAACGGCAGGGAACAACTGGGGGGCCTTCTGCGCTTCGTCGATGAATACCGGCGGCGGGTTGTAGCTGAAGAACGAATCCGGAGCGGTCGTGGCAGCCTGCAGCACCGCGGCATTATCCATGGTCAGCATGGGGACTTCGGGTACAGCGTGCTCAATGAGGGTCGACTTCCCAACCTGACGGGAGCCGGTGACCAGCACCGCACCGAACATCTGCGCGAGCTTGGTGAGCGTGGCCTCCGCGTGCCTGGGGATGTACATGGCCGCATCTCCTTCCGACTGATCCAACATCTAATGTTAGATTAGTCGAAATTAGGCTTCGAGGGAGGCCCGGGGCGCCGAATACCAGGTTCAGCGATCCGCTATCCGATGCCTGGTCAGAGGGTGGCGACAGCGATCAACGCGTCCGCCGCCAACTCTTCGAGGTAGTCCTGAGCATCCAGGGCGGCTTGAGCCCCGGTCCCCGCGGCGGTGATCGCCTGGCGGTAAGTCTTGTCCACCACGTCACCGCAGCCGAACACCCCCGGCAAGGAAGTCTCCTGATGGCGGACGCTTCCCGACTCGCCGCCGCTCAAGGCTCCACGGACAAGCAAATAGCCGTCGTCGTCAAGGGCAAGTTGATCTTTGAACAACTCCGAATTCGGAGAATGGCCAATCGCCACGAAAATGCCGTCCGCACCCAATTGGCGCGGGTCGCCTGTACGAGTGTCTCGCAAAGTCACACCGGTGACAGCAGCATCACCGTGGACCTCTTCGATCACCGAGTGCCAGGCGAAGTCAATCTGGGGATGAGCCAAGGCTCTTTCGGCCATGATCCGCGATGCCCGCAGTTCACCCCGCCGGTGTACCACCGTGACCTTGGTCGCGAACTTGGTCAGGAAGACGGCCTCTTCCATGGCGGCGTCGCCGCCGCCCACCACGATGATCTCTTTGCCCCGGAAGAAGAAGCCATCGCAGGTGGCGCAGTAGCTGACGCCGCGCCCGCTCAACCGCTTCTCCGCTTCCAGTCCAAGCTGCCGGTAGGACGAGCCCGTAGCTAGGATCACCGCGTCCGCCTCAAAGTGCTGGCCCTCCAGGGTTGTCACCCGCTTGACACGACCCGCCAGCGACACCTCACTGGCGTCATCGAACAGCACCTTAGCGCCGAAACGCGCGGCCTGACTAGCCATCCGCTCCATCAGCTCCGGCCCCTGGATTCCTTCAGGGAAACCCGGGAAATTCTCCACCTCGGTGGTGTTGACCAGGTTCCCGCCGGCAGTCACGGACCCCGCGATCACGACCGGCTCATAACCGGCGCGAGCCGCGTAGATAGCGGCCGTATAGCCAGCCGGTCCTGAACCGATGATTACGACCTGCTCCACAAACGACTCCTTATAGAAAGCTCAAGTAACGCTGCCCGGCGCCAGCGGCAAGCCGGGATTCAAGGGTACGCCAACTCCCAGGAGCCCTCCCTGCTGAAGGATCACCAAACCCACAATTACGCTGACCAGCACCACCGTCACGAAGACGATTACGGGCAGCCACCGCTGTCTCGCGTTCAATGTCTGCGGTTCGTCAGATAGTACTTTGTCGAACGGAGGTTGTTGGATGTCGAATAGTTCGACCTGGGCGTAACGGGACGGCACCACAGGCGGCGGCTCGGCTGGTTCCATCGACGGCTGTCCATCCCCGACCGCCGGGCCCGGCCAGCCAGTGGGAGCGACCACAGGCGGCGGATCCGGCCGGGGCGCCGCCTGTCCGGCAGGCGGGCTGCTGGGTCGCCGGCTGGCGGGGAAATAGTCCTCATCCGGTTCTTGAAGATGCTCCACCGGGACCGGTTCTAGGACGACGGTTGCGTCCGGGTCGGGTTGCGCGGCCGCCACCGGCTCCGGAACTGGCTCAGGGTCGACTGGTGGCCTTGGCGTGATCGAAGCCACTGGCCCGGTCGCCGGTACTGGGACCGGCGCCGGTTGAGGCTCCTGCCATGGTTGTGGCCGTGCTTGTGGCCCAAGGACCACAGTGGTTTCCTGGTCCGGCGCCGCGACGGGCGCCGGCGCCACCACTGCCGAGGCTTCCGGCTCCACGGCCGAACTGGTTGGCTCCAGGTCGAGGATGATCCTGTCCTTGAACTGCGGTTCTGGTTCCGGTTGTGGCGCTGGTTCTGGTTCCGGTTGTGGCGCTGGTTCCGGTTCCGGGAGCGGCGGCTCCGCGACCGCTACCGGCAAGGGTTCGGGCCGAGGCTCTTGCAACACCACTGTCACCGGCTCAGGCGCTGGCGCCAGCTCGGGCTCCGGTTCAGGCTCCGCCTCTCGCCCCGCCCAGGGCTCCGCGACTGTCACCGGCACCAGCTCAGGCTCTTGCAGCACCACCCGCACGGGCTGCGGCGCGAGCGCCGGTTCTGGTTCCGGTTGTGATTCTGGTTCAAGCGTGGGCTCTGGCGCGGGGCCCACCCAGGGCTCCGCGACCGTTATGGGCACAAGCTTAGGCTCCTGCAACACCACCTTCACGGGCTCCGGCGCAGGTGCTGGTTCCGGCACAGGCGGCTCCGCGACCGTCACCGGCGCAGGCGGGTCCGCGACCGTCACCGGCACAGGCGCCGCCTCCGGTTGATCAACCGCGGAATCAATTGGAGGCACCACTGCCGCCTCGATGGCCGCCACCTTCTCCTGGATCGCGGGCCCGGCGGCCAGCGCGGCGACATCGGCCGGGGAAGGCCCCGGATCCAAACGCGAATCCGGTCCGCCCGGCACAGCAGCCTGGCCGCCGGCGGCGCCGGCCGGATCCGCCTCTGGCGAATCTGACAGCGGCAGGACAGGAGTGTGGGCGCGCGGAATGGGCCCCCGGACCGCCGCCGAATACGGCAAGCGAATCTGGACTGGGACCCATAACCCCAAATCATCTACCACTTGCCGGGCCGTGACCGGGCCAGCGGCGCCCCCTCCCAAAGCCACCATGCAAAGTGCGTTCAGGTCACCCGGGACTCCCGAAACCAAGTCGGCTGGCGGAGCCGGCCGCCCATCCCACTGAGGCGGAGGACGCATAACGCTGGGCGCCGCTCCGGGCCAGCGCGCCGTCAAGGCGGCATAAAGAATCGCGACCAGGGCCCTGGCGTCGGCCTCCGCGGAGACATCCGCGTCCTGATCAGAAATACCCCGGTGGGCGGCATCCCAAGCCATGCCACCAATCCGCACCGTGTCCCCCTTACCCAAGAAGACCAGTTCTGGCCGCAAGGCCAAGTGGTGAACATCACGGGTGGCAGCACTAGCCAGAGCACTGGCGACTTCCCCGGCCAAGGCCCGGGCTTGGGGGGCCGGCAGCGGCCCCACGTCCGCCAAAGACACGCCGTCAAGCGGCCCGGTCAAGACGAACGAGGACCCAAAGTAGGTGCCCGCGTCAATGATCTTGACAAGCCGCGGATCATTCATTAGAGCTGCCCGGCGGGCCGCATCAATCGTCTCTTGGGTATGTCCGCCGGTCAGCAAGTGGACCTCCGCCCGGCGCGACAAGATGGAGTCTGTGGTGCGGAACCGTTGCGAGTGGGGCAAGTTAGAGAATAGCTCTGACTCCAGCCGGTACCGTCCCATCAGGCGGTCGCCAAGGCTGAGGCCATTGCCGGGCGAAGCGGAATCCATGAAGCTGTTACTCCCGTTTTTAGTGCCGGTCGTTTTGAGCAATACTAGTGCCGCGACCGTGCTCCGGGATGCGGACCAAAGCGACTAAATATGGGCCCGACCAGATCATTCAGTTGCCGCACACGCATCGCCCAGAGCAACACAGCGTAGATCACCGTAATCGCCAGTCCCACAGCCCCCAGTGCCAACACGGCCACCAGGACGGAACTGGACCCGTTCTGGGGGAAGAGCTTCAGAATCAGCCAGCCTGCTTCCCCAGCCAAACAGGCCGCGGCGGCCGCCCGGGCATGCATCCAGGCCAGCTCCCGGCCATCAATCCCGCCCAGCCGGTCCCGCAGTGAGGCGAGCCTCAGGATCGCCCCAGCCACGAAAGACAGGGTTTGGCCCAGGCCAATCCCAGTCACCCACCACTCCGGCGGCAGCAGCCAATAGGTGGCTAAAGAAAAGCCCGCAAAAAGCAACGACATGGGAATTTGCAGGGCTAACAACGTGCGGCCATCCTCAAGAGCGAAGAAAACTCGTTTGATTAGCAGAGTCATCCCAAGGGGTACCAGGCCCAGCGACATCGCCACGATTGGCCCAGTCAAGGCCCCTATCTCCGCGGTGGAGACGCCGGGTTGGAGCACCCGGGCCAGAGGCAGGGCCAGCACCATCAGAAGAGCGGTACACAGAAAACTGAAAGCGCTGGTGGTCATGATCCCGTAAGACAGGTCCTTCGCAACCAAGCCCATAGCGCCATCCTGGACATGCTCAGCCATACGAGTGAACAGAGCGGTAGTCAAAGAAACCGTGATCAACGAGTGCGGGATGATGTAGATGCTCAGCGCCAAAGTCAGAATCGCGTTTGACGCCACCCTTCCCCCCGCCGCCTGGTCCGCCGCCGTCGAAAGACGGATCGCCAACCACATGGCTCCTTGGCTAAACACCAATGACATGGCCGTCCACCCAGCCATCCGGGCAGCCCGGCCCAACCCGAAGCCCCGGAAACCCCACCGCCAGCGCGGCGCCAGGCCAATCTTGGTCATGGGTCCCAGCAAGATCAGGGCCTGGACGGCAATCCCGAGCGTCGCCGTCCCAGCCAGCAAGGCGATCTGGCCGCTACCCCACCACGCTGGGTTCGCCTGATTACCAGACGAACCGGCGTTGGCGGCATCGTACCGGCCAAAAGCGCCAATGAAGATGCCGAAACCGATAATCGAAACCAGGTTGTTCGCTGCCGGGGCCCACATCACCACGCCAAAGACATTGCGGGCGTTGAGGACCTGGCCCCAAACCAGGTACAGACCGTAGAAGAAGACCTGCGGCAAGCACCAATAGGCGAACAAGGTGCCCAGTTTCAGCTTCTCGGGGCTCCAATCCTCCGTGAAGGCCAGCATCCAGAACGCCGCCGTGACCGTCAACAGCACCGTCAAGGCCGCCAGAACCAGGGTCGCCAGAGTAAGCAGGCGCTGAACGAATTCCTCGCCCTGGCCGCGACTGAAAGCCCTGACGATCTGCGGCACCAAGACGGCGTTGAGAACACCTTCCGCCAGGATCGCGTAAAAGAAGTTCGGGAGCGTGTTGGCAGCGTCAAAAGCATTGGCCGCCATGGTCCAGACGCCGATCGCCGTACCCAACATGGCCGCGCGGACCATCCCCATGACGCGGGAGACCGCTGTCCCCGAGGCCATCAGCCACGTCGACCGGGCTATTGACGACCTGTCGGGGCCGGCCGCGCTAGTGCTGGCGTCGGGAGCACGGCTATTCACAACGCTCCTAGTTCGGGCTGGGCGGCTGACAGTGGGACGGCCCACTGCCGGGCGGTCTGGGGGCGGTGCGGTCACGGGCTCGATCCTCGCGCCCCGTGGCCCTCCGTTTCACTTGGCGTAGGTTCGCTGTCAGGCTCGCTGCCAACGTCACCCTCACCGGATTCATCTCCCCCATTATCACCGTCCGCATCAGGTTCACCGCGCGCCTGAGCCCGCCGCTTCCTGACGGTCATGATGACGCCCACCGCGAATACCAGCGCCAGCACACCGCCAATAACGCCCATAGTGACGTTCTCCCATTCGGCCCGCACGCGCATGGTCACCCAGCCCCCCTCAGCGACCGATTTGCCGCTCGCGTCCAGCAGACCAATCTGAACCCGAAAGACGCCGTTGGCGACGGCATGGACCTGCACCCGCGCGGTGGCCTGCTGGCCGGGGCCCAGACTGAGCACGTCCGGATCTCCGGTCTGGATCGCATTAGTGTGCGCTACGAGGTCCACCACCAAGCCAGACACGTGCTCATTGGAGGTGTTCTGGACCACCACCGGGACCTTGCCGTCACCGCTGATTAGATTGACCTCGCTGCCCACCACCACCGACACAGGCGGCACCGCCGTAGCCGCGTCCGTCAATGCTAGGTTGATGGCCCGTTGCCGGCCGGAAATGGGTAGCGCGTTGGATAGCGGCACCAGCAGGGGCGGCAAGGCACGCTCCACATAGGCGGCCGGATCTGGGGTCAAAGACGAAAAGGCCACCGCCTGGTCCGTCAAGTCCAATAACTCGGAGACCGATTGGGCGGAAAGGCCCGAATCGCCCTCGGCGATCAACTGACGGTCGCGACTGGCGGCCCGGTCAATGGCCGTTGGCAAGGGCGTTGGCCGGATCCAGGCGGATTCCTCCAGCCGACGCAGAATCCCCCAGCTGTCCTGGTCCGGCGTCCAGTCGCGAGGCATTGCCACCACCAGCGAAGCGTCGTAATCGCCAGTTTGGGACCGCTGCGCGTCCAGTGCGGTCTGGGCTAAGGCCTGGTTCAGATCAAGCGTCCGCCCCTTCCCGGACAGCAGGCCAGTCAAGTCCCGGTCGGTGGCGATGGAGGTGGGCCGACCGTCGCTTCTGGTTACCGCTTGGGGGACGGCCTGGGCGAATTGGTTGGGATCCAGCAGAACGGCATCGGACCCCGCGGCAGCCATCAGATCCACCGAACCCTGGTTAACCGGCCGAGACGCCCAAGCCAAGCTGGTAGACATCTGGGCAGCCGTGTCTTCCCCCACCGCGCTCGCTAAGGCTGGCCGGCCGATCTGCCGGACAGTCTCCAAAAGCCCCGTCCCCCGGACCCCCGCCGGTGTCAACGCGGCCTCGTCAACGTCCTGATAGGGAAGCTGATAGACAGCTTTGCCCGCTTCAACTGCCTCGGTTACAGACTGGGCCAAGCCCTCAGTACTGGCGGCCAAGCCATTGCCGTTGGCGATCAGCAAGGCCGGATCCGCCAGCCAACTAATCCAAGGCGTGGAAGTGGCCTCCGCGACCTGTCCCAACCGGTCCAGTGTCTGCTCACGGCTCTCGCCAGAGCCACTGGTCAGGCCCACCACAACCGACAGGTTCAGTTGCGAGGTAATCGCCTCCGGCGGAGCATAAACAACATAAGTCCATTCGGCCGCGAGTTTGCGGGAAGCGCTTTCCACCGACACCACCATGCCCCGCGGGCCCCAACCCGGCTCGTCGGTTAGCTTGCCAAGCCGCATGGCGGAGGCGGTGGCTTCCAGCGTGAAGGTCTCCTCCTGTCCCGATTCAAGTTGCTGGCCCTCGAGTGCCTTGACCTCGTAAGTCGTTACTCCCAGGTCCTCTAACCCTTGGTTGGGCCAGGCGGTCAAGGCTTCCCGGTCCGCGAAGGGCTCCCGTGCTGAGCCCAGATTAATATCCCCCACCCATCGCAGTCCGGTGTGGTTGGCCACCCGCACCGTTACGGTCATACGCTCATCGGGGCCAGTCAGAACAGATGTCGCAGACGTGATGGCCAGTTCCATCCCGGTCCCGGTGTCCGCCTCAGGGCCGGAAGCGACTTGGCTGGCCACGGCCCCGGTGTTGCCCGATGCCGCCGTCTGACTTGGTCTTGGCGTCACCGCCCCAGCCGGGCTGGCCAACAATCCAAGCAGTACTGCCACGCCGACGGCTCCGACGCCAGACCTAAACCAGTTCATCCGGTGCCATCCAACAACTGCCGGACGAGTTGCGCCAAGCGGCGTTCGTTCGGATAGGCCAGGCGATCCCGCAACTCGTCAAGGGGCACCCAAGCGACCTGTTCCGCCTCCGCGTCTGGGTCGTTCTCCGCCGTCAACTGCCCGCCTTCACCGGACAGCAGATAATGATGGACAATCTTGTGGATACGGCTTCCCTCGCCGATGAACCAATAGTCGATCGTGCCGAGGAGCCTGACGACCTTGCTATCAATCCCGGTTTCCTCGCGGATCTCGCGGACGGCCGCTTCTGCGGGACTCTCGCCTGGCTCCAGGTGCCCTTTAGGCAAGCACCATTCGAGCCGTCCCCCACGGTTGCGCCGGGCGATCACAGCCGCCTGCGCCACACCGTTAATCGCGTCCACCACCAAGCCACCGGCGGAGACCTCTTCGATCACCGGCAATCCGGCACCTGCGACCGGCGACTCTTGTTGAGAGGACACGAAAGCCAGCCTACCGAGCCGTGGCCCTCGCGCCTCAAGATTCGCCAAGTTGTGACGCTGAAGGCCAAATCCGTCTCATGGTCCGCGACGGCCCGCCTCCGGCGGCCGGCCACGGCTTCCTCCTATGCTGGGCTACCGTGCCGCAACCGAATCTGGTCCCACCAGCGACCCTGGAACGCGCCACGGCGCACGTCACCGCCCAAGTCCCGGCTGCCGCCAAGGAGCTGGCCAGCGCTTTCGCCGCGGCCGGCGCCGAATTGGCGTTAGTTGGTGGTCCGGTCCGCGACTCGCTGCTGGGCCGACCAATCGTAGACCTCGACTTGGCCACCAGCGCCGAACCGGATCAAGCCATGTCCCTGCTGAAGCGGTGGGCCACCAAGACTTGGGACGTAGGTCAGGCCTTTGGAACGGTGGCCGGACGGCGGGGAGACACGGTGGTTGAGATCACCACCTACCGCAGCGAGGTATATGACCCTGACTCCCGGAAACCCCAGGTCAGCTACGGCGATTCGTTAGAGGGCGACCTGTCGAGGCGGGATTTCACTGTCAACTCGATGGCTTTGCTGCTAGCTCCGAATGTCCGCCTGGCCGACCCATTTGGCGGTTTGACCGACCTAAAGGCCGGACTGCTGCGGACCCCCGTGTCCCCTTCCCAATCATTCGGGGATGATCCGCTACGGATGATGCGGGCGGCGCGCTTCGCCGCCCAACTGAGCTTCGACGTTGACGCGGCGGCAGTCCAGGCGATGACGGCCATGGCCGACCGGCTGAGCATTGTGTCCGCTGAACGAATCCAAGCGGAGCTGGTAAAACTACTCTTGGCGCCACAGCCCCGCCGGGGGCTGGAGTTGCTGACGTACAGCGGCCTGGCGGAACAAGTACTCCCAGAGCTCCCCGCCTTGCAACTGGAAATCGACGAGCACCATCATCACAAGGACGTTTATGACCACACGTTGACCGTGGTAGATCAGGCGATCGCTCTTGAAACCGGCCCCGACGGCCCCGTCCCTGGCCCGGATCTGGTGCTGCGTTTAGCGGCTCTGCTGCATGACATAGGCAAGCCCGCCACCCGACGCTTCGAGGCCGGCGGCGGCGTGTCCTTTCACCATCATGAGGTGGTGGGCGCCAAAATGGCGACCAAGCGTCTGCGAGCATTGCGCTTTGACAGCGCGACCATCAAGGACGTCGCCCGGCTGATCGAATTGCATTTGCGCTTTCACGGGTATGGCGACGGCGAATGGAGCGATTCCGCGGTCCGCCGTTACGTGACCGATGCGGGTCCCCTGCTAGAGCGGCTGCACCGGCTAACCCGGGCTGATTGCACTACCCGCAATCGACGCCGGGCGGAACGCCTGGCCTTCGCCTATGACGACTTGGAACGCCGCATCACCGAATTGGCCGCCCAGGAAGAGCTGCGGGCCATCCGCCCGGACCTCAACGGTGACCAAATAATGACCGTCTTGGGGATTGGTCCCGGCAAGGATGTGGGCAAGGCTTACAAGTACCTGCTTGAGCGCCGGATGAATGATGGCCCCTTGGGTGAGGCCGCCGCCACCGAAGCGCTCAAGGCCTGGTGGGCCAACCAGCATGATTGACTCGGGTAGAGGCTCGCTGCTTCGGGCGTTGGGTGGGCCAAACTGACCCAAACTGGGCGGCGGCTCGAACTTGAGGCAGTTCGGCACCCTGCCAAAGACGGCGCCCAATCGGGCCAAGTCGCTGACCTGGGGTAACGTTCGTAAGCCGGAGGGCGGCATCGGGCACCGGGGGGTCAGACTGACGCAAACTGTGTAGCCGCCCAAACTTGACGTCAATTTGGCACCCCACCAGGCCCAGAACGGACCGTGCCCGTTAGCTGCTGGCCGGGGATTGGTCCTTCAGTCGCTGAACAACGGCCGGGAAGGTGTTGAGGTCAAGGCTCACGATCGGCTGAATCGCCATCTGAAAGAAGGGCCTGCTGTAGTAGCCGGCTACCTCACCTGAACCAACGTAACGAACCACTCCTTGCCCAACGTCCCGCAACCAGGCGTCCCGATCACGCCCATCAAGGCGCCCCCAACTCTTGACCAGGTCCGTCACATCGCCAGCGGCCGGCAAGTAAATGTCGTCCTGGCTGGTGACATCGCGACCCAGGGTTCCAGAGGAGATTGTCACCGGAGCCAAGTGACTGGTAACCCAAATAGGCAGGACCTCACGGAATTGGTGGGAAAGCCAGTGGCGGACCGTGCTAGTGGGCCAGTCGATGCTCATGACCCGCCTGCGGGACCGCGGTCCGCAGCCGAGCACGAACGCGTAATCAAAGTCCGTGAACGGGAACTCAGCCAGGCACTCGCGGGCCACCGCCGTCGCGGTCATGGCCCTGAGGTCCAGGGTGAGCAGCGTCCAGCCGACCGTATAGTTCAACCTGACGCGAGCCAGTTCGGCCTGGATCTGGATTTCACGCCGCACGGCCTCCTGCCGTTTGGCATCCGGCCGGCCGCTGCGCAAATAGGCGGAGATAGCCATGGAGACCAAGCTCTGATCGTTGAGTTCTTGGCGAATCCCGTTTGATTCAGCCGAAAGAACAGCGATCTCGGCTTTGCCTGCTTCCTTCTTCGGCACCAGCTTGTCAGTCTGAGATCTGGGTGGGCGCCGGTTCAGTTCGCCTTCTATCAAGGTGGTTACGCGGCGTTCGATTGGGACACCCTGATCCTGGCGTTCAGGCCTGGTCATGGCAGCGCGGCCTGGTTGTTCACGGGTCTTGCCTCCAGTCTGGCCGAGGGAGCGCCTCTGAGCCTACCAGCACCGGCTAACCGCCTCTCTTGGACAGCAGCCTGCGCAGTGCCGGCACCGCCGGCCGGTCCACAAAGCGCCAGATCATCCAGGCGACCAGGGAACTGGCTGCAACTGCACCGGCCAGAGCGATTGAGACCCCCAAGTCACCGCTCAAAATGTGTATGACCCACCCTCCAAGCGGCTCGTGAACGAGGTACAACGCGTAAGACGGACCGGCCAGACGCGCGGCCGCCGAGAGCCACCCCCATGCCGGCAAGTTGGCGGCGAACGCGATTACGCCGACACATATCAACACCGCAGCGCATGACGCGGCGCCGGATACCGCATTGAGATTGTGGGTTCCCGCTATCACTGCTTCACGACGCGCAGAGCCCGGCCACGCGCAGGCGAGTGCCGCATTCCCGGCAACAAGGACCCCGAAAACCGGCCATTGCCGCCAACGTTTCATGGCATACAAACCCATGCCACACGCGAACAGCGGCGCGTACGGGGCTACCAGCACGGTCGCCAGAAAGTCGAACCCTGATCGTTCAGCGATCCCCGCAATGGGAGCCCACAGAGCGATCAACCACGCTAACCGTTCCCTGGTCGCTCCCCATGCCAAGAAACACCCGAAGACCAAGTAGAACCTCAACTCGACCCAAAGGGTCCATTGGGGCGTAGTGATATCCGCAAACCCCAACGCGGTCTGTAACATCGTTACGTTCGCGGCCACGCCCTCAACGGTGACCGCACTCCGGCCGGGCCAAAGGACAAGATATACAAGCAGCGCTACAGCCAGTGCGCTCCAGTAAGTGGGGTACAACCTCGCCACCCGCGCCCGCGCAAAAGCCACCGGCCGCCGGTCCCAGTTAGCCATCAGAATCACGTAGCCAGAGAGGACAAAGAACATATCAACCCCGTAGGCCCCAAAACGTGTTACTAAAGCAGCTTCCGGCATGAGCGTATTGACAGGCTCCGGCCAGAGTCCCCGCTCGGCAGCGGTGAAGTGATAGGCCATTACTGCCTCCGCAGCCAAGACCCTCGCCAAGTCGAGTCCCCCAAGCCGCGCTTCCCCGCAGGGGGCGCCGGGCCCCATGCGACCGGATCGGTTTTTGGGCCCCTGCGAGGCCACCTAAATCAATTCCAGGCGCGCCAGCGCTCCCAAATAGCGGGCAAACGCCCACTGGTTTCCAAGAGGGTACTTCCCCGGTCTAGGTGGCCCCAGAACCACCTCCACCAGCGTCTCCACCAGATCGCCCCCCATCCAACCAAAGGTCCGCGCGCCCGTAAGCGATTCCGAATCAGCCTTGGACGCCCTCAACAGCACTGAAATCCGATGGCCCAACCTGTGATCCTGTTCAACCTCCCAACGGCGTACCTTATCCGGCGGCCAACCTGCCGGTGGGGCTTCAGGATGAAACGCCATTACCTCAACGTGATCTGCGAACAGCTCCCGCCGCGTCCACGCTTCCAGCAATGTTGCATCCGTCATGGTGATCAGGGCCAGATTCTGCTCCTTCCACGCCTTCATGCCCTCCCGCAACCGGGCCCGCGGTAACCAATCAAACGGCACTAACTCACCCCTGCCACGCTCCACCAGAAACTCAACCGCCCGAATGGCCGAAAACCGCAGGCCCTCCTCACGCGCCCTGTACCGTTCTTCGTAAGTGGTCATAACCGGCCCCGCATCTAGATCATCCCCAAGTAAACCAAAGCGCCCAGGTACTCCGCACCCCATCGGTCAGTTGGGTCGATCTCATCATCCTCGGCCGTCATCCCGTACACTTGCCGGATCGCATCAACCAGGTTTGTCCCAACCCAGCCCATCCTGGTCCCGCTCGTTATAATGTCCGGATTGTCCTTTGAACAATTCAGCAGCACCGACACACGGGTTCCCACATCATGCCCCACTTCCATTTCTTCCATTGTTGGCACGTGTCCCTTGGGTGTCCGGCCCTCCGGCAGTTCATCCCGTGCGTTCAAAGCGCACTCCAAAGTTTCAAGCGAGGTGTGGGCCAGCAGGAACTGGGCGTCATCCATTGTCACGAACGCCGCGTTCCTTTCCCGGTCCGCGTCTAGCTCATGTTCCAGCCGGTCCTGTGGCACTACCTCCAACGGTAGCGCCTGTCCCCGCCCCAAACGCACGAGCGCCTCCACCATATCTGCGGCGGTAAACACCAACTCATCCTTCTTGAGGAGGTACCGTTCATAATAGCTGAGCTTAGTCATCGCGTTCAAGTCCGCACAATTGGTGTCCCGAACATGCAATGCATCCCGCCCCCCTTGGGGTGCCAGTGATCAAACCATATTCCCTTCTTGCTTGACCTTAAATCATAATGATTCTCTGCTCCTTTCGGCGCTGCACCATTCCCAATGGACTTGCAGAGCGCCTTCGCCACGCTGTTATTAGGTGTATAGACGTTGTTACGTGCGGTCTTCGCATTGTAGGCTTTGCCATACCTAACCGCCTCTTTAGACGTCATTGCCTTTCCAAAGTACACGAAGTCATTAATGATATACGCTTGAACATACGGCCTCTCGGACTTTCTCTTGTCGATCTCCGCCTTTACGCGCGACACAACATTAACGGTGGCCTTCACAAAAAGAACCACACCGATTACCACGGCCGTTCCAACGGCTAGCCAGCCCAGAATAGTCGCCACAGAAGCGCCCACCGCGCCAATCCCGATCACTGCGGGAACCGAGGTGGTCACGTCGCTATCCGTTGCTATCATAGTTTGCCCCGTTACCGGATCCGTGACCCTCACTTTGACGCCGCTTTCGTCGAGTTGCAGCACTTCAATGCTGTAGGTGGCTGTGATAGGTGTGCCATCCACCACGTCACTCACTTCGAACGACCCGGTGGCATCTCCAACCAGATGCAGGTCTCCCACAAAATCCGACGATGGCGCTATTGCTTCGGTCTCAATCTCGAGCTCGCCTGGCGCCAGTTCCAGATCTTCAACCTCCAATCCCTCGTCAGCAAGGTTCTCAACCAACTCTTCGATCACCAGGTCATCGGCCGCGACCTGAGCATCAGTGTCTTGGGCGCTGGCGGCGCCGCCCTGCGTGAGTAACAGGGAAGCTGCACACAACATAGCGCAAACCACCAGGCCCACCCTCCTGGACCCGCTCCCTGCCGTCCTAACCATTTCTAACATTCTGGTTCATCCTTTCATTGTTGTTGTCCACCCGGCGGCGCGGCTAGAACCATCCGCAACGCGTCGGTATTGGGCTCCTGACCCTCCAGGAGTAGCGCTAGCACCGATCCCGCCGCCAACGCGGTAGCCACCGAAGTCCCACCCGGAGACGTCCGATTACCGTCGTTATCTAGCACAATTGAGCCAGCCACGACCATACAATAGTCAAGATCGGTTTGAACAGAGTTCGCGTCGAACTCTGTAGCCGTTCGCAGCGCGCCGATTGCGAGCGAGTTCTCGCAGCGAGCCGGCAGGTCCGGACTCAGGTTGTTGTTGTTACCCGCCGCCGCGATCACCAAGGCGCCCTGGCTAACTGCCGCGTCAACGGCAGGACACAGTCCGCTGTTCCTGGACCGGGTGCCCAAACCGACCACAATCAGGTCCGGGTCGCCCTCAGCGGCCTCTGTCAACCTGTCGACCAGGGACTGGGCCGGGTCAGGCGAAGCGAGGTCGACAACGTGTACCAAGATTTCGATACGGGAGGGATCGATTGGTTTGTCCGTGCCGACCCTAAGGATTCCGGATAACATCTGTGCGGCATGCTGGTCCGTCGGCGCGACATCGGGCTGGGTTATCGAATAGCCGCTCAGCCAAGAACTGCCCAGGTCAACGGTCGTTGCATCAACCAACGCAACGGTCAACTTCCCTGCCGGCGGAGCAGACGGGGCCTCATGGCCAGCGGCGGAACACCCCACTACGATGGCCGCGAACACTGCGGCGGCCCCAGCGCTCAAGCGATGCCTACCGCCTGCACGGCCCACCGGAGCACCCGCGGGGATACCACGGGCTCTTGAATCCTGTGACACTGGGGGCTCCGTCTCATTTGTTAGGGCGATTTGTATTCAGCATGGAGAGATTAGCAGACCCTGGCGCTGTACGAATCCACCGCGCCGGAGAGACAGGAAGGCAACCAACATCACGGTACACAGAGCTACCCTTCCTCATGAGGCCTTTCGGCGGCCGAGAAGCCACGCTAGGCGCTCCACGACCAGCCCACCGCCGGCCGCACCGATCACCACCTGGATCCAATTGAAGCCAAGCTGATGGGCGAAAACCGTCAGCAGGACCGCACCGCTCAGGAACGCCACTGCCGCCGGCGCCCAATGGAAGTCAACGAACGGCCGGCCCGTTGGGCCGCGCCTACGCATCTGGACCAGCTCGACGAGGCCCCAGGCTCCCAGGACCAGGCCGCCGGCCCCGGCGAGCACCGCGAAGATGACTTGCCCTAGCGGAGGCATGCGTTCTTCACCGCTGTTGTACCCAAGAGTTCAGAGGCCAGGCCCATGGGAGCATTTCCTAGCACCAGCATTCCTTTCGATTTCAAGGAGGTTCCCTTCGCCGGGCACGGCGCCGGTCTTATCCGAACCAGGCGCCCGCCAACGCGGCCGCCGCCAGCGCGATTAGCAAAGTCCCTAACCACCGTACCCAAGGCTCCCAGAACAGGCCCCGCAGTACCGCACGGGCGCCATTGCGGGTCTCCCCGCCTGAGGGTCCCCACCAGGCCACCATCAGGCCAATGGCCAGGCAAAGGGCGGCCGCAGGCTGCCTCGCGGCACCCGCCACCTGGACCGCCACCAAGTAGCCAGCCCCACCGACCAGGACGGCCAGCCCAAGAGATGGGATCGCCCCACCCAGCCCGCGCAAGAAATACCAGGGCACTCCCAGGGCCGTTCTGGTGCGGTCCGATGCCCGCGGTCCGCGGCGGTAACGCCGCGCCGCCACAGCTACAGCCGCCACCCAGACAGTCCGCGCCACTACCAGTAGACAAACGGCAGACGCCAACACAGCCACCGGCCACCAAAGGGCAGCCGCGCCAAGCAATACCCACAGCATCAAGGTCATCAAACGCAACGGGCCCGGTGGTGACGGGTAGGGCTGAGGCGGGGCAGCGGCATCGGCGGCGTGGGGTGGTATGACTTGCGCGGCCGGAGCCGTTTCCGGTAGCCGCTGGGTGTCGCTGAGCCAAGTCCGGTAATCCACCCGGCGTGGTTCGCTCCACGGAAGATGCACCGGCCGGGTCCAAGCGGTCAACGGGTCCTCCGCCGGCGCCTCGCGGGGTGGCGGCGGCAACTGCGCGGTTGGTGCCTCTACCGGCGGTGCTGCGAGTTCTGTCGGGATCCCGTCTTGGGGGCCGATGGCGTCCGCCAGGTCCGGCAAGTGGAGGCGGCGGTCAACGTCCGGCGTCAGCGCCTGATGAAACGCGGTTGCGACGTGGCTTGGCAGACCTTCAACATCTGGCAGGCCTTCCAGGACTCTTGACAGCACCGCCTCTACCGTCCCGGTACCAAACGGTTGACGGCCGGTCGCCGCATTCAAGAGCAGTGCGGCGGCGGCCCAACGGTCAGATTCGATCGACGGTTCAGCGCCACGCAGCAGGTCAGGCGAGACAAATCCTGGCGTGCCCGCCACCAGCCCTGCCGCCGTCAGCCGGCCAGCGCCCGAATCCTGCGCGATCCCAAAGTCGATCAGCACCGGCCGGCCCCGCTTGTTCAGGACCACGTTTGAAGGCTTGATATCGCGGTGCAAGACCCTCGCCGCGTGGACCTCGTCAAGGGCCTCGTCCAAGTCGCGGGCCAGCTCCGCCAACTGTCCGAACTGCCACGGGCCGTTGGCGGAAATGTCGCGGGCCAGAGAGATTCCCTCAACCAGTTCAGTCACTATGAAGGCCTCCGCGCCGTCCAATTCGGCGTCCACCACCTGGGCTACGAATGGCGAATGGATGGCCCGCTGAGCCCGGACCTCGCGGCGCAACCGCTGTCGTGATCCGGCGTCCGTCGCGGAGGTCGGATGGAGCAGCTTCAGAGCTACAGGCATGCCATCAGCGTCCCGCGCCCGGTAGACCGTTCCCGACGCACCCGAACCCAGCACCCCGGCGAGCACATAGCCGCCCAGTTCGGTGCCTATGGGCAGGGTCACGGACTGCATCTGTTCAACTTACCGGTGGAGGCGGCCAGCGCTGGGGAAGCGTAGCGTCGTGTGGCTTGGTCATCATGCTGGTCATCAGAGTGTCAGAGGCGACCTATAGGTTCTCGGTATGCCAAAGCCAACCAAGAACAGCTACCGCTGCTCCGCTTGCGGAGCCATGCCCCCCAAGTGGACTGGACGTTGCGCCGGCTGCGGCCAATGGGACACCGTGGCGGAGGTAGTGGGCCCCGGACCGCCTCATGGCACGTCCGGCGCGGTGGCCGGTGCTGTGGCAGGCGCGCCTATACCAATTACTGAGGTGCCAGCCGAACAGGCCGACCACTGGCCTACCTCGGTGAGGGAACTGGACCGCGTTCTTGGCGGCGGGATTGTGCCCGGCTCGGTAGTGCTGCTGGGCGGCGAACCTGGGGTTGGCAAGTCAACTCTGCTGCTGGACGTAGCGGCCCGGACCGCCAGCCACGGCCGCGATGTCGTCTACCTGACCGGCGAAGAATCGGCCAGCCAAGTGGCGGCCCGGGCGGCACGGATCGGTGCCGCACATCCCGGGGTGAAACTGGCGACGGTCACGGAACTCGGCCAAGCGTTGGCGATCATAGACGCCGGACGGCCGGACTTGCTGGTGGTGGATTCGATCCAAACCATCAGTTCAGCCGAACTGGACTCCTCCCCGGGCGGGGTGACCCACGTCCGGGCAGTCACGGCGGCGCTGGTCGCCGCCGCCAAACAGAGTTCAATGGCTTGTTTGCTGGTTGGCCATGTCACCAAGGACGGGCTGGTGGCCGGACCACGGACACTGGAGCATCTGGTCGACGCGGTGGCCATGTTTGAGGGAGACCGGCATTCGACCCTGCGGCTGTTGCGGTGTACCAAGAACCGCTTCGGCTCCGCGGATGAGGTCGGCTGCTTTGAGATGACGGAAGACGGAATCCGCGAGGTGGTGGATCCGGGTGGACTGTTCTTGGCCAGCGGCAGTCCGTGGACACCTGGTTCGGCCACGGGCGTGATGCTGGAGGGCCGCAGGCCGCTGCCGGTGGGAATCCAGGCGCTAGCGGTGCCGGCGGCCGGTTCTACGCCGCGCCGGACCGTATCCGGCCTTGAATCTCCACGCACCACCATGCTGTTGGCCGTGCTGCAAGCCCGTTGCGGGCTGGCGCTGGGAGAACGGGACGTCTATGCCGCGACTGTTGGCGGTATCCGGTGCCAAGACCCGGCGACTGATCTGGCGGTAATCCTGGCGGCGGCATCGGCCCATTTTGACTTAGTGGTGCCCGCCGGTCTAGTGGCGATAGGGGAAGTCGGCTTGGGGGGCCAGATCCGGCCGGTCAAAGCGTTGGGACGGCGCCTGGAGGAAGCCGGCCGCCTGGGCTTCAGCCAGGCCGTCATTCCTGCTGGAGTTAGACCTAGAGCGGGTCCCCACGCTGCGGACCTTGAACTGATCGAGGCCGGAGAAGTCCGCGATGTGTTGAGCGTCCTGCAGACAGGGGAGGTGAACGCCGTGAGACCGATACAATCTTGTTAGCCGCCAAACTTTTTCGGGAGCAGTCCGTTGTCCACACAGTCCAGCCCATCGCCGCCCGCCGAACTATTGCGTTCGACTCTAGAGGCGGTCGCGCCCGGCACCGAGTTGCGCGGCGCTTTGGAACGAATCGCCCGCGGGCGCACCGGAGGGCTGATAGTGCTCGGTTTTGACCCAGTGGTCGAATCCATCAGCTCCGGCGGATTCGAGTTGGACGTGCCTTTCTCCGCGACTCGGGTGCGGGAGCTGGCCAAGATGGACGGCGCCGTGGTGATCGACTTTGAGCGGCGCCGGATTGTCCGGGCCGCCGTCCAACTACTGCCGGATCCGTCAATTCCGACCAGCGAGTCCGGCACCCGTCACCGCACCGCGGAACGAGTCGCGAAGCAAACCGGCTTCCCAGTCATTTCGGTATCCCAGTCGATGAACATCGCCGCCCTCTATGTCCATGACATCCGCCACGTTCTGCTGGACCCAGAGGAATTGGCGTCCCGCGCTAGCCAGGCGCTGGCCACCTTGGAACGCTACCGGGCCCGCTTTGAACAAGTTTCAGCCAGCCTGACGGCCTTGGAAGTCGAAGACCAAGCCACTGCTCGCGAGGTTGCGGCCGTTGCCGGACGCCAAGAGATGGTCTGGCGGATAGGCCAAGAGATTGCCGACTTCCTGGCGGAGCTGGGCACGGCCGGCCGGCTCCTGCGGCTGCAGTTCGATGAGGCGATCGCCGGCATTGACCAAGAGCGGCATCTGCTGATCCGGGACTACGTTCACTCCTTGGGCAACGCTCCGGACCATGAGGTGGCCCAGGCACTAACAGCTTTGGAAGCGCTGCCAACCAGCGCCCTGATCGAACCTGAAAAAGTCGCCCGGGCGCTCAACCTGATCAGCTCACCAGATGATGTTGACACCCCACTCAGCCCACGTGGATACCGTCTTCTGGCGAAGATTCCGGGACTTAAACCACACCCCGCGGCCCGGATCGTAGCGCGCTTTGGCACACTGCAGGAGATCCTCTCCGCCCCCTTGGAAGACATGATCACCGTTCCCGGTATAGACCGGATGCGAGCCCGCATGATCCGCGAAGGCCTCTCGCGGATCGCGGAGACGGCCACCTTGGAGCGGTTTGTTTAGTCAGGTTATGGAAAGATCACTGTATGGATCACCAATTGCCTTCTGACCGGTACGGTGACCGGGAGCTGAGTTGGCTGGCCTTCAATCAGCGCGTCCTGGAATTGTCGGAAGACGGCGACCTACCGTTGCTCGAACGCGTCCGCTTCTTGTCCATCTTCAGTTCCAACTTGGATGAGTTCTTCATGGTGCGGGTGGCCGGGCTACAGCGCCGGATGGACGCCGGCATGGCAGTTGTGGCGGCGTCCGGGCTGACTCCGCGCCAGTTGATGGACGCCATTCAGAACCGCACCCACGAACTGGTGGACCGCCAGGTGCGCTGCTTCCAGGAACGAATCCAGCCGGCCCTGGCCGCGGAAGGCATCACCCTGGTGCACTGGGACCAGCTTGAAGAGCACGAACATGACCGGTTGGGGAAGTACTTCCGCAAGCAGATTTACCCCGTCCTGACTCCGCTGGCCGTTGATCCAGCCCACCCCTTCCCCTACATTTCCGGGCTGTCATTGAACCTGGCCGTCATGCTCAACGACGGCCAAGGCAAGCCCCATTTCGCTCGCGTCAAGATCCCCGAAATCTTGCCTCGCTTCGTGGCGGTCGACTCGAAAGGCAAACCGCGTCAGCCAGCGGTGGCAGATCTAGCCAAGGGGCCAACCTCATTTGTTCCCATTGAAGATGTGGTGTCGAATCACCTGAGCGAATTGTTCCCCGGCATGGCGATCAGCGGCGTCCACACCTTCCGGGTGACCCGCAACGAAGACGTCGAAGTCGAAGAGGACGACGCAGAAAACCTCCTGAAGGCCATGGAACGCGAGTTGCTCCGCCGCCGGTTTGGCCCGCCCATCCGCTTAGAAGTGGCCGCTGGCATCTCCGATGAGGCCCGAAGATTGCTGATCAGAGGCCTGCAGATCAGCGACAAAGAAGTCTTCGAACTGCCGGAGCCGCTGGACTATCGCGGCTTGAACGTGATCGCTGATCTGGACCGGCCGGATCTGGTCTATCCTCCCTTTGTCCCAATGACCCACCCGAACCTGGCGGAAGTCGAGAGCGCCGAACCGACTGACATTTTCGCCGCCATCCGCGCGAACGACTTGTTGTTGCATCATCCGTACGATTCATTCTCCACGTCGGTGCAAACATTCCTGGCCCAGGCCGCAGCAGATCCAGACGTGTTGACCATCAAGCAGACGCTGTACCGCACCTCGGGCGATTCACCGATCATCGATTCCTTGATCGATGCCGCCCAAGCCGGCAAACAAGTCCTGGCGCTGGTCGAACTCAAAGCCCGTTTCGACGAAGAGGCCAACATCACCTGGGCCCGCAAACTCGAAGAGGCCGGGGTCCACGTGGTCTACGGCGTGGTGGGCCTGAAAACACACTGCAAGCTGATGTTGGTGGTGCGCTCCGAGACAGGCGGGCTGCGGCGCTACTGCCACGTTGGCACCGGCAACTACAACCCGAAAACTGCCCGTCTGTATGAGGATTTGGGGCTGCTCACAGCAGATCCGGAGGTGGGCCAGGACGTGACCCGCCTGTTCAACCAACTATCCGGCTACGCCCCGGCTTCAACCTTCCAACGGCTGCTGGTGGCTCCTACCTCGATCCGTTCAGGGCTGATCGCGCGGATTGACCGGGAGATCGCCAATCACCAGGCTGGGCTGGAGTCCTGGGTCCGGATCAAGGTCAATTCGGTGGTGGATGAGGCGACCATCGACGCCCTTTACAGGGCTTCAAGCGCCGGCGTCCCAGTAGAGATGGTGGTGAGGGGAATCTGCGCGGTCCGGCCCGGCGTTAAGGGCTTTTCTGAGAACGTCAAGGTCCGTTCTATCTTGGGGCGTTTCTTGGAGCACGCCCGGATCTACGCCTTCGCCAACGGCGGCGACCCAGATGTGCTCATTGGCTCAGCGGATCTGATGCACCGCAACTTGGACCGCCGGGTCGAAGCTCTGGTCAACCTAAGAAGCCCCGAACACATCACAGAGCTGGTTGACATGCTTCAGCTGTCAATGAGCCCAACCGTCGCCGCCTGGGATCTGCTGCCAGACGGAGTTTGGAAAGCCAACCGCTGCGATGGCGAGGGCCATCCCCTCGAAGACATCCAAAGCGCCTTCATGAACCGCCAACGCAGATCAGGAGCCCGCGTTCGTTGACCATCACCTTGCACCGGCCCAAGCCGTCGATTAAAGGGACACGGCCAGCGACGGTTGGCCTGGACGCCGCCGGCGCCCTGGTCTGGCGCGTCCAGGAGGACCGTCTTGAGGTACTGCTGGTCCACCGCCCGCGCTATGACGATTGGTCCTGGCCAAAGGGCAAGCTTGAGCCCGGAGAAGACCTGATCACCTGTGCCTGGCGGGAGGTCCTGGAGGAAACGGGCCGCCAGGTGGTGATTGGGCGGCCGCTGCCAAAGGTGGCGTATCCGCTGGCCAGCGGCAGGATCAAGAACGTCTACTACTGGTCCGCTCGTTTGGCTTCCGATGCCGACAACCCGGCCATCTGCGCCCGCGCCGCATACCCGGCGGCGTCCCGTAACGAGGTCGACCGCACGCGCTGGCTTAGCGCCGAGTCCGCCCTGCGCCGGTTGTCCAGGCCCAATGACCGTGTTCCGCTGCTGAAGCTGATGCACTATTTCGCCACCGGCACACTTGAGACTCGTCCGGTGGTGATAATCCGCCACGCCCAGGCCGAAGAACGGACCAAGTGGTCCAAGACCGACGGCCTGCGCCCACTCACCGCTGAAGGGCGGTCCCGCGCCCGCGGCGCCACCCCGCTCCTAGCGGCCCTCGGTATCCGCAAGGTCATCTCTTCGCCTTGGACCCGTTGCCGCACTACCGTGCGGCCCTTCGCCAATCGCGCCCGCGTGGCCGTGAGCACCAACCGTTGGTTGACTGAGGCGGCGGCTAAATCGAAGCCGGCGCGCGCCATCGGCCTGATGCAGCGCATCATGCGCGGCGGACCGCCGGTGGTGATTTGCTCCCACCGCCCGGTGCTGCCGCTCTTGCTTGACGTAGTGGCCGAACGCGCGGCCGGTAAGGTTCACCGCGCCTTGGCCGCCGGCCCACTGGCCACCGGCGAAGCCGCCATTGCCCACACCGTGCGCTCCGCCACCGGCAAGGTCAAGGTGGTCGCGCTGGATCGCATCCGCCCGCCCTTGGTGGCCCACCATCCCCGTTGACGTTCCAGCGGCGGTGTGCCCGATGCCGCCTCCCAGGTCCTTCAAGTTACCTCGGGTCAGCGGGCTGGCCCGTTCGGCTCTCCGCCGGGTTCAGTGCTTGGCGGGGCGACGGCACCCAGAGCGCGCTGCCCCCTTCGCAATGCCCAGAAGAACAGCACGACCGAGCCCGCTATCAGAATGAACGCCGCCCCAGCAGTTATCGCCTGATAAGCGGTCCAGTAGCCCTCGGTGGCGTTCCACTCATCTAGATGAGCCGAATTGTCACGGACAAACAAGAAGAAACTAATCAACCCCAAGACCAGACCTAAGCCGGCCACCAGCCGCCAAAGGCGGGACCTTGACAAACTGTTCATCCCTATCTCCATTCGTACTTCTTAGCGGTCCAAGTGATCAGATTCGCGTTGGCCGAATACCAAATCGCCTTCCGGCCCCGTGGCTAGTACTGAACCATCAGCCAAGGCTATGACGCTGCCACCGGTAGTGGAAGCCATGCCGTACTCGTAGCGAGCGTGCGCACCCGCGCCCTCGTTCTTGGCAACCGGAACCGACACGTCCACGGCACTGAGGGTAGCACCCACGGCCAGCCCACCACTCGCACCGGTGGCGACACGCACCAGCCCGGAGACGGCCATGGTGGTCGCGTTGGATCGCATCCGCCCGTCCCTGGTTGCCCACCATCCCCGTTGACGTTCCAGCGGCGGTGTGCCCGATGCCGCCTCCCAGGCACTTCGCGTTACCTCGGGTCAGCGGCCTGGCCCGTTCGGGAGCCATTGCGCCTAGGGGGGCCGAAACCCCTCCAAAGTTGAAGGAACCACCAAAGTTGGAGAGGTTTCGGACACCGTCAACCCGATCCCTTGGCTCCACCAGCGCACTGACCAGGGCAAACGCTGGCAAACGCGGGAGCAGCGCCAGGCTGTCTGGACGAAACTCCTCCAAGGTTGAGGCAGCCACCAAAGTTGGAGAGGTTTCGGACACCATGAACCAGAACCCCTGGCCCAAGAAAGCCGACCTCGAAACAAGCGGGCGGCGACCGCTGGAACTCCGCGTAGCGGGGAGCCGGGTCCGGCTTGGCAAATGGTCACGCGCGGCACTAGCCGCCGGAAAGCAACGCATCCATTACCTCGTCCATCACGGCTTGGAATTGAGTCAGCTTAGCGAGCACCTCCGGATCAACGTCGGTGGCATCCATGTAAGCGCCGTTCCAGCCGGGGAAATCGTAGACGATCATTGGATCATAAACTTCCGGGAAATCATCACCCGAGGCAGAGGGGTCTGCCATCGCGGCCTCTTGGGCGCGACGTCCTGGCAAGTCGAGGGGTGGGCAGGCCGTGAGCACTTCACGTAATTGGTCCGGGGAAATCGAATACGGCACAGTAGCGGCGCTCACGGAGCGGTAGCCGTCGGCCACGGGCGGATCCGGGTCCTTCACGTCTGGGATTCCATTGTCTCTGGCGCAGTCCGCCCACTCCAAGCTTGCCTCCGCCACTCCCTGTTTGTATTCCAACTCGTCCCGGTCAATCCCGGGCGGCCCTGGTGCTTCATATCCGGTTTCGTTCAGGCAGCGGCGGTACAGATCCGTGTAGTCCTTGGTCCCAACAAGTAGGACATCGCTGGGGACGTCGGCACCGTCCAAGTAAGGCGTCGCCATGGCGTCGAAGACGGACGAGAGTTCGCTCCACTGCTCTTTGCTCATGTCACCGGAGTCCGTACCCCCTGATGTCTCGCAGAGGCCGGACCCGGTGCAGACCCTATAAGGCTCATCGTTGCCGAAGATAACGAGGTCACCATATTCGCTTGCCTCAGTGGTGGCGGGCAAGCCGCCACCACTGAGGCAAGCGGCCATAGCTACCGCTTCGCCGGAACCGAGTTGTCCCAGCTCCGAATCGATCCCAGGCGGCACACTCCGGTCGTGCCCGCAACTCACTACAAGAAGAGCAGCAGGCAACAAGCCGGCGAGCAAGCAGGCTGATCGATGACCAGACCGGATCCTAGATCTCCGGGCTCCGCCCATCTTCGCCGGTCACCATCTTTCTCCGGTAGCGCCGCTCAACCAGTGACATGCACGGTATCCAAGACACGAGCCAAACGGTGAGTACGATTGCCACCCCCATCAGAGCGTCGAGCGGATTACCAACGCTGATCCGGGTGTCCAACGCGACTTGATTCAGAATCATCAGCCCAGCGGTGGCCAGCGCCGCCCAAGCGGCGCCTTCGACCTGAATCCGCCTTGCCAACCTCATATCAGTAGTCGCTCCTGAAGTACCAATTCCCGCCCGGGTCGGCCAAACCAGCCACCAGCCAGGGACCGCTTCTTCGTGCCTGAGACTTCCTTCGCCATGTGATGAAGCTTCCTATGGAGGCCTTAGCCCTCCGGTGGCGCCACACTAGGCTTCCTGGCAATAGCGGCAGTAGGACGTAGGTCCCATTCCCGGTATCCGGCGAGAGATGGAGCGCCGCGTGCTTCCGTCCCTGCCGCTTTCATCCCTTACGGACCATTTGAGCCGATCATCCTGACTCTAGCGTCTAGCTCCGCTAGCCGCCCATGGAGTCAGATCGACAGTCCGATCCGGCACCAGCCCCGCCGGCGGCTGATGCGCTATGACGACAACACACCTGTCCTTCCCCCAACTTAAGATCTCTTCCATCACAACCTCAGTAGCGGCAGC
>JAIRXP010000084.1 GCA_031268215.1 Bifidobacteriaceae bacterium
GTTGATCAGGTCAGTGGCCTGCTTGGTGGTGGGTGTGGTGACTGGTTGATAGTTACTGACTTCTACTGTTCCTGGGGATGGTTGACTGGTGTGGGGCGTGTGAACCACACCGGGGATACCCCATTTTGAGCCTGAAGATTCTGACGGGCTCGGGGCTTTGCTGTAACTAACACTGTGAAGATTGTTGTCACTGTCACCGTGATTAGCGCGGTCGTCTTCACCGTGTTCTTTGTTGTGTTGGTGGTTTGGGGGCATGTTTATAGTTTACTGGCTGGTTGTACGGGTTTCAAGTATTAGGCGGGGTTTGGGCGCTGTTGGTTGAGTGGTTTCCGTTGTGGTGTTGACACGGCTTATTGTGTTTGGTTTATTGGCCGGGTTTGTTCTTGTTTAGTGTGGGGAGGCGACGCGTTTGCGTCGCCTCCCCTTTTGCTGTTAAACCCCGTAACTGGAGTAGCCGGTTCCTTACCGAGGGCTTGCCGTCCAGGTATAGCAATCTCGAAAGTATCAATCCCCGTAACTGGAGTAGCTGGTTTCTCACAGAACACAGTGTGCACCGGGACGCCGATGTTTAAGAGTATCAATCCCCGTAACTGGAGTAGCCGATTTCTTGCCCGTCTTCCCCAAGAAGGCAGGTGCAGTGCGGTATGTATCAATCCCCGTAACTGGAGTAGCTGACTGCCTACCCTACCCCGAGTTCGGGTCTCCTGACAAGGCATTTCGCGGGCTCCGCGCACACTTGGGGCTTCTGGTCGCCTAGCACCGGTTCGCGCGGCGCCCGTTCTTGGGCGTTTGCGCTGGTCAGGGGCCATGCACACTTCAGGCAGATTCGGACCGCCTGGGTTCACCCTTTCCGCGGGGCCGCAAGCGGCACCCGCCCACGGGTCCGTCAAGCCAGTCAAGACGGTTCAAACTCACGCCGTCACCAGGCAGAGCGGCGGGAGCCACCCGTTGTGTCCTGCCTGGTTCGCGACACAGGAGAAAGAGCAGGCCAGATGCCGTTTCCACAGAGCCGATCCTGCGCCGAACGCCGCAGGTCTGAGCCCGGGCGATAAGCAATCGGTTATTGAGTCAGGTAGCTGGTCTGGCCTGCCGTAGAGTCTGCTCAGGCGTCGCCCAGTGGCGGAGTCGCCACCCCTTACCCCTAAGCGGAGAGAGCCATGCGCAAGACCATTACGATCATCGTTGCTGTGACGCTGGCCCTGTCGGGCCTGAGTGCTTGCCGGGATGAGCCTGAGCCGGGTGCGGGAACCGCACCCCCGGACGCGAGTGCCGGGCGCGCTACGCCGACGCAGCCGTCTGGAGATCCCAGCCCGGAGGTGGCGGCCACCGGATGCGTCCTGGTGGCTAGCTTCTTGGGCGGCGATCCGGCCGGTCAGGAAGATGAATACCCGTGCGCGTTGGCAGGCGAAGACCTGAACCCCGGTGAACTGGCGGAGGCGCTGAGCGGCCTGACCGGGTTGGAATTCGCGATTGCGTACCAGAACGGAGATTCGGCCGAAAGCTTCATGATTGGTTGGCTCGGCGAATCGAGCCTGATCACCGGTCAACCACCCGAACCCCAAGACGAAGAGTTCCGGTTCTTTGACGCCGATTCGCTGCGTTGGTTCATGCTGGACTCCCTGCGGGCGACTTTGATGGCCAACTTTGGTGACGGGATTGAGGTCTATTACTTGAGCGCTGAGGCCGGCCCGTTGGTGCTTGACGGACTGGTGCCGGTGAGTGAATTCCCCGACGATATGGCTTACCAGGGCAGCCCGTTCTACTTCACTCACTCAGGAAACCGGTGAAGGCAGCGGACTCATTAGTATGAGCCGGATGACGCGACTGCGGCGCCCAGGCCGGTCCAGTAAGCCCACCAGCTCCCGTAACCCCAGTAGGCCCGGTAACCCCGGCCGGCCGAACAGCCCGGGTGGGTCCGACCGGGCCAGAGCAGCGCAGTTGAGTGCGGCGGCCGGTTTCCGAGGCCGGCTGTTTACCGTGGCCGCACTGGTCGGGATTGGGATATCGCTGATTACGGCTGTGGTCAATGCGCTCAACGCCATGGGTCCGGTACAGATTGGCCTGAGCCTGGCGGCTGCGGCGGCCGGAGCGGGCTTGCTGTGGCTTGCCCTTGCGACTGGGCGCTACCGGGTGGCCTACGTCGTCACGGTGGTGGGTGTGTTCTTGGTCATCTTCCCGTTGCTGTTCTTCAGCGGCGGCGGGTACGCGGCGGGTATGCCGGTTTTCTTCGTTTTCGCCATCGCGTTCACGGCGTTCCTGCTTGATGGAGCGCTCTTGTGGGTATTGGCGGGCGTGGAAGCGGCCGTCTACACCGCTTGTTGCCTGCTGGCCTTCTACCGCCCAAGTTTGGTCAAGGAAGTCGGCGCCGCCGCCGCCATGTGGGATTCGATCTACGCGCTGGTGGCTGCCGGGGCCAGCCTAGCGGTGGCCTTCCATTTACTACTGCGGATCTATGAGCGGGCCCGCGACCAACTCGCCCGGCGCAACCGGCAGTTGGCCGAGTCGTATCAGGCCAAGTCCCGCTTCTTGGCTCTGGCCGCGCACGAACTCAATACTCCGCTGGCGTTGATCCAGCTCCAAGCGGAGGAGGCATTGGCCAAAGGGCGGGATACAGCCCAAACTGCACCGCAGATCAGGCACAATATGGAGGTCATTGCGGCAGAGACGGCGCGGCTTGGCCGGCTGATTGATGAACTCCTGGATCTGGCTCGGATTGAGGAAGGGGGCATGACCTTCGACATCCGTCCAGAGCCCTTGGGCGCCATGATTCAGAACACTCTGACCGCTTACGCGCCCCTGGCCGCTGCTGCGCGGGTCACAATAGTGATAGGCCGCGACGGACCCAACCCAATTGTCTTGGCAGACCGGGGGCGGATAGCCCAAGTGTTGGTCAATCTGCTCGCTAACGCCGTGCGTCACGCGCCCCGCGGCACCATCTTGGTGGATGTCGCCATCCGGGGCGATAAGGCCGAAGTGTCAGTGACCGACACGGGCGAGGGCATGCCGCCGGAAACCTTGGCTGGTCTGTTCCGCGCCGCTCCGGCGCCCACACTCAAGGCGGCGCGCGGTGACGGCCTGGGCTTGGGGCTGGTGATTAGCCAGCACATCATTGAGCAGCATGGCGGCGACATGAGGGCCGAATCTGTGCTTGGCGAAGGCACCAAGGTCAGTTTCACGCTTCCCTTGGTTGAGCGCTGGGCAGGCGTTCCTTGACCGCGCTGACGTGGCGACCGGATTGGGCTTACGGCGGGGTTAGGGTCCCTGGCTCGCAGGCCTCGGATCAGTCAGAACGCTGCGGCTAACATCTGGGACGGTGATGCCTCCGCCATAGCCTTAGACGCCAAAACGCACTTGTTTGAAGACGTAACGGTGATCATCTCCCAGAGTCAGTTCAAAGGGACTGGCTTCATCCAGGTGGAGTTTGCGGCGCAGCCGCGAGATGTGCTGGCGGACGGTGTTGGTGGCGATCCCCGAATAGTCGCCCCAGACAGCTTGCAGGAGGTCTTCTTGGGTGGCGCCCTGGCCGGCATTGGCCACGAAGTACACCAGCAGGTGCAGTTCGCGCTTCGTCAGATCAATCCATTCATCGCCGAGCCGGACCCGGCCGGAAGCGAGGTCAATGTGCAATGGAGGTAGGTCCAGCCTGCCCACGCGTGCCGCTCCCGAACGCCGGAGCAAAGCGTTGATCCGGGCCACCAGGACGCCAGCGCTGAACGGTTTGGCTATGTAATCGTCAGCGCCGGTCGCTAAACCTTGCACGACGGCGCCATCGTGCCCCAGAGCTGTCAAATAGATGACTGGCACACTGGTCGCCTCACGCAACGCCCGGCAAAGGTCGTAGCCGGATCCGTCCGGCAGCATGACATCTAGCAGCACCAGGTCCGGCGGACTCTCCCACAGGCAGTTGCGGGCGTCTTGGACGGTGGCGGCATGAGTCACCGCGAAACCGTGCGCGGTCAGGTGGCGGACCACGCTGGCCGCGAGTTCCGGTTCATCCTCCACCAAGAGAATCCTGGGGCGGTCCGCGGATCGCATGCCCCCATGTTAGGTCGCGTGGGCCGCAGGCGCCGGGTCGGTAACAGTCCGGTTATCCGGTCTGAACGGCCGGTCTTGGCGGCCTACTTTGGACGCCGATGCCGTCGGAGCATCCCGGCGCACCCCCAAACTAAAGGAGCAGGAACATGAGGAGGCAGTACTTATCTTTGGCCGTGGCGCCGCTGGCGGCCGCGGTCGTCGTCTTGAGTTTGAGCGCTTGTGACCCAGACCAGGAGTCTGGGCCATCCAAGTCCCCTAAGGCGGCCGCCACTTCCGCCGCGCCGGCGGAGGCCGA
>JAIRXP010000120.1 GCA_031268215.1 Bifidobacteriaceae bacterium
GGCCAAGGCCCGCCCCCCCCCCCCCCCCCCCCCCGACACCAGACCGGACTGTCACGTGGTTAGTTTTTGGTGCTTACCGCTCAGTTAACAGTGAAGGCAGCGCCAACGCTATCTGCGAAAGGAGCGGAACCATGTCCAGGCGATCAATTGCCCAGTTTATGCTCACGGTGGTCGCGGTGATGCTAACGGGCTGCGCGGCCGGCCCCGCGGCTCCCGCGGCGGTTGAGGAAACAGGGGGGCGGACGGGATTGTCCACTGGCTCAGGGACTTCCCGTGCTAGCGCGACCCCTGGAGCGAGCGAGTCCCCAAACGCTGACGCGGCAGAGGCCAAGACGTGTGACAAACCCCGCGAGCCCGATCCGGCCAAGTCGAACGCAGCTGCTCAAGCGGTCGAGCGATACACCAGCCAAGCTGCCCAGGCCAGCTACTACCCGAACACTTCCAGTCTGACCCTGCGTTCGCCTACCAGGACCGGCGAGGTCAATCCATTCTGGCTGCGGCAGATGCGGCGTGCCCTGGGAGACACCTTCGCCTGCACGGAACTAAACGTAACAGTGTATGACTGGGCGGTCCTGCCCGCCGTCGAATCCTTAAGGGTGGGCGCGCTGGCGCTAACTTTGCCGGCGGCCGAGCATGAAGCACCGCCGGGCGTGCTGACTGTCCTGACCGGGATGCCCGGCCTGACGAGCCTGGCCACGGCTCTGAACGTTCCTGGCGACCTGGCCCCGCTGAAGTCGGTGAAGACCCTCTTCGCGGACATGCGTTTCGGCGAAGGCTTCGACCTGAAGGCCTGGGCGAAGACGCTTCCCAACGTGACTGAGTTGGAGTTGCTTTATGAGGACAAAGAAGGCGCGTGGGAGCCAGAGGCGGTCAGCGCCTTTACCGGAGTGAAATCCGTGACTATGGGCAATTGGAATGAAGCGGGTGAGCTCGGATCGCAGTCTGTGTCGATCGAGGCTGGCGAGATGCTCGTGTCAACAGCCCATGCGCTGCCGTCGAACGTCATATTCAACGGGATCCGTGCCTCGAAGGTGACGCTCGACACACTGGGCCTGAAGGACGCCAAGACGCGGGAGCGAATCGCCTTTGAGAAGAAAGCGACGGAGAACACCACCCTGCTCACGGACTGGTGGCGGGATACGGTCGGATCCGATTGGGGGGAAGCGGCGGTGCCGAGCCCCTTGGTTGGTCCGATCGTGATAGTCAAGGGCACGGAGTCATCCGCCAAGGATGGTGCCTGGGGCGAGGATCACAACGGGGTGCCGGCCGTCGTGCTCTGCGCGGAGGTGGACGGCTGCGCCTATGTTGTGGAGTTTGGGCACCGGGCTGGCGCGGCTTCCGGGCGCTACGCGCCGGCCAGCGGCGGCGCTGTCGTCTTCGAGGGCAACCTGGGAGAGACAACCGTCACCATCTATGACCCTGAGGCAAAGTCCAAGGCGGTTGTGGTGGTGGCTACCACCAGACCGCCCGACACGGTCCATTCAAAATCAGAAGCGATCGGCCCAGCCGATTACGACGCGGCCTGGAGGTGGGTGAAGAACAATGTCGTCAAGAACAGTGCGGCGAGCGGCGACTCCGCTTAGAACAGCCGGTGCGGTGCTGGCCTTTGGGCTGGCAGCGCTGACTAGCGGGTGTTTCTCATTGGACGGACAATTCGAGGTGGCCAAAGACGACACCGTCAGCGGCACAATTGTGGTCACGCTTGCCGACAAGACGGTGGACGCGCTGGTCAAACGCTCGAAGCTGGATGCGAAAGAGGTGGTCAATCAGCTCAAAGCTGAGGTTGAGGCCAGCGCTAAGGAGGCTTTCCAAGGCAGTGTCGAGGTTTCGGAGCACGATGCCGACGGCTACCAGGGCTTCCAGGTCACCCTTGAGCAGGTCGCCTTAAGCAACTTTTCCTCCGGCCAGGACGGGACGCTCGCTCTGACGCACAGCGACGGCGAGTTTTCGCTGACGGGCGAGTTGGACGTGGCCTCTTTCACTCACGCGATGTTGGCCTTCTACGATGATTCCGACGGCTCGTTGAAGGCCGCCTTGGCGGATGTCAAGCCGACTGTCTCATTCAAGTTTCCGGGCAGGGTGCTGACCACGTCCGGGACCGCCAAGGGACACACCGCCACGTTTGCTCTGAGCCTGGATGGCCCGACGCCCATTGAGGCGACCGCCAAGGACTCGACGCCGATCTGGTGGCTGATCGCCGCTGTGGCGCAGTTCGTGGGGGCGGCGGCGGTGGCCGCCGTAGCGCTTCTGAGGCTCGAGCTTCGCCGCAAACGCCACTCGCCCAAGGAGGACCAACAGTGTCCCAGTCCCATGCCCTGAAGGTCTCATATGGGCCAGTCCACATGTACCCGTTCCCGGAAGGGGTCAAACCAGACGGGCTGGTTCCGGGTTGTGACCTGTACCTGGTGACCGACGGCAAGATGCTCCGCCGCAAGCGAGGCGTGATGGACACGCGGGGGAGGATCATCATCCCGCTTGAGTTGAGTGTGAGGGCGGTCGTCACCGCGCTTCACCAGAAGATTATCCGGGTGGTAGAGCCGCCACCGCGGAAGGCCTCTTGCAAGCTGTATGACCTAGAAGGACATCCATTGCCCGGCGGCCCGTGGCTAGAGGCCGTGGACCTGGGGGAGAAGCGGGTTGGGTTGCGGGCCCTGGACGGTGCCTGGGCGGTCGCGGACGCTGCGGCGCGGCCCTTGACCTGGTTCCAGTACCGCAAGATCCACGACTTCTCCGAGGGGCGAGCGGTGGCGGAGCGGCCGGGCGCCGTGGATGTGCTGGACCCTTCAGGCGCGGTGGTCGCCACTGTCACGGGCACGTCCGATGAGTTGGGCCACGCGGGGCCGTTCAGTGACGGACTGGCGGTTTTCGGGTACGCGGACGGAACCAAGGGGGCGCTTCGGCCGGACGGCTCTGTGGCGTTCCGGATTGAGGCGTCGCTCCTCGAGCGCGCGGCGCACGGGTTCTTCCGCTATGCGACGTCCGGCGTGAGACGCGGGCTCCATGGGTTGCTTGACTCCCGGGGCCGCGTCGTTGTACCGGCAGGCGAACGCGAGAACCTCGACCCTTTGGCGGCTGACACGATCCGATTCGGTCGGATGGTGGCGCGAGAGTGGAGCAGCACCGAGTTCGGACGCGAGGTCCGTCATGTCCAGGCAAAGTTGGTCTGGGGCCTGCTGGATGGGTCCGGTCGGCAGATTGTGCCGCGTGTTTTCGCGGATGTGGGCCCGGAAAGCGAGGGGCTGAGGGCATTCATCCGCTACGAGGATGACTGGTGCGTGTTCGGCTACATGGACGCCGCTTGGAATCCGGCGTTTACGGTCGCTCGCGACGCACACCAGGGCACTATAGGCGAGGCGTTCCGGCACGGCAAAGTGGAGTCGCGCTTGTTCTTGGAGCCGGTGTCCCAGTTGATGGAGCCGTTCCGGGACGGCCGCGCGGCCGTGTGGATCCGTCAGGTGACCGAGAGGATTGCCGGCGAGAGTTCGGACAAGAAGGGAAATCCGGCCGGCCGCTGGGTGGACCGAGCTGGCAACACTCTCCCGGGAAGACCGCAGCCCCAAAGTCAGCTAGGGGACCTGGACATACCGGAGTCGGAGGAGGACCGTCAGCTTGCCGCGCGCCTGTCCCCGTACGGTCTGATCCCCAAGCGGTTCCCCAACCGGCGCAAGTCCGTGCAGCGGGTCCTGGGCGACATGTGGTTAGAGACCTTTGCGGACGGCGAGATGGCGCCACTACTGAGTTCGCTGGAGACCACGGCAGGGTTCTTCTGCGGCCTGCATGAGGTCACCACTAGCGCTGGGAAGTGCCACTCGGGCTGGGCCGACCCACACGGCCAGGTGCTGGTCCCGCCACAGTTCGATGAGACGGGCGGCCCGTTCCGTGCAAACCGGACGTGGGCCCGGACCGGACGCGACTATTTCGCCCTCAGCCGGCCAATGCGGGTGGAGGGCTGAGGTGTTTCATGCGAGGCGCCGGTGGTGGCCATGCACCTGATCGACAGGACGGTCCTTCGTTGGAAGGTCACCGTTAAGCAACTAATCACAACCACAACAAGTCTCTGAGAAAGAGAGGACTCACCATGTTAGAAATCATTGGCATCACGCTGCTGAGTGTGTTCAATTCCAAAGCGGCCAAGGCGAGGGGCCGGTCAGCCGGCGGGGCGGTCTGCTACACGCTGGCGCTGTGGATTGGCCTGGAGATTCTGGGGGCCTTCATTGGCGCGATCATTGGTGAGGGCAGCGTTGTTGTCGCTTATGTGTTCGCCATTATCTTCGCATTGATCGGGGCTGGAACCTCCTTTGCGATAGCGCGGGCCGGCGCACCCCGGCCTCGGCCCCAGCCCCAGATGTTCCCTCCGCCGGCGCCCTACCCGGGCGGTTACGATCCCGCCTACGCGGCCAGCCAAAGCGGCGCCTACCCCGGTGGGTACGGTGGCCCCAACCCCGCTCCTTATGGGCCGCCACCCGGTCCCTATGGGGCGTTGCCCGCGCCGCCAGTGGCCGCGCCTGGCCCCGCTGTGGCGCCGGGTCCGGCGCCGACGCCGGTACCGGTGCCCGCCCCGCCTGCGCCCTCGCCGCCCGCGTCACCGCCTACTCTGCCAGGAACTGAAAGTGGGCTGGTTGGAGAACCGTCTGGGACGGCATCGGGCGCTCCACCGGCAGGCTTTTGCCAGGACTGCGGCGCTCCCCGCCCGGCCGGCGCCAAGTTCTGCCGCGCCTGCGGCGGGAGGCTTTCCTGAAAATGCCGGCGGCGGCTGAGGGCCCCGTACCGAAAGGAACATGACATGAAACGCCAGCTGTTGGCCGCTCTCGTGCCAATTGCGGTGGTGGCCATCACCCTGACTGGATGCGGCGCTCGGTCTGCGGCCAGCGTCGAGAGCATGATGGATTACACGGGCAACCTCGCGAACGACAGCCAGTGGATTGTGAACACCGTAAAGGAGCAGGCTGACGACAAGCAATTGGAAATCAAGATTGTTGTCAAGGGCTTTGGCGAGGTGGCAGACGCAGATAACTCCGACCCTGGGGCCGTTGGGCGTGTCCTGGCGAAGCACGCCGTGTTGCGTAATGATGTCACTGGCTGGGAGAGCGGCCAGTACCTCCTTGGGACCTTCGAGGAAGGATTCGAGGCTGAGATGAACTGCCGGCTAGTGCTGTACTACTCCATGCCAGCCGCGAGCACGAACCAGTATCTGCGCTTTGTCTTCGACTACACCACGGCCAACGGTAAGCGGATACGGCTTGACGCCCCGGTCGATGTATTCCCGTGAACCGTGTAGGCCTCGGAGGTGTTCGTCAGCCCGTGAGTCGTGACGGAAGTGTGCCACCTGCTCCGTTCGGGCGGTCAGGCCGCTGGCGGGGCGCGGTCCGCTGGACCAGCGTCTGCGCTGCAAACAACGCGCCCGGCTCCACCAACGGCTTCCCAGCGCCGCCAACCGGGGCATCTCGCCCTACTGGCATAACACCATCACGCGCGGACAGCATCCTCGGCCCGCCGATTCCAGCCCCGCAAACCAACTCCGCCGAGACCCTGGCAGTCCACCCCGACACCAGAACACCCGAACATCGGTATCCTCGTCCCCTCGCCTCGCGTTCAAACGGTACGTCGAGGACCAGAACGGGTACCGGCTGATCAACCCGCCCGGTGACACCAGGCGTCCCGGTAACGAGAAAGACGTCCAGTTGTTCTTCGGCCTGCTGATGTCCGCGTCGCCGTTGGACGTGAACCGGGAGGCCAACAACGGGCGCGGCCCGGTTGACTTTGCCGTCAGCGCCGGGCGGTTCGACAAGTCACTGATCGAGGTCAAACTCGGCAGCAACAGCCAACTCAAACTGAACCTGGAGAAACAGGTCGAGGTGTACAAGCGGGCGCACGGCACCCCGCACGCCGTCAAGATGATCGTGTGCTACACCGAGCGTGACCGGGCCAGGGTCGCGGCAGCCATCCAAGAACTGGGCTTGGCCGACGACGAGTCCGTCGTCGTCATCGATGCCCGCCACGACAACAAACCTTCCGCCTCGGAGGCCTGACCTGACTGCCTCGACGGCCAACCAAGTCCGACTCCCAGGACAGGACGATGGATGAACCAAGCGCCTCATCCTATTTGCAAGCGCCCGATTTTGTCGCCCCTGCAAATAGGCTCTGACAAGCGTAAACGACGCCCAGGAAGGCCGGGACCCTATTTGAACGGCTCGGTTTCGTCACCAGTCTGCAAATAGGACTCAGGGGCGGGCGGAGCCAACTCCCACACCGGGCGGGCCTTCGTCCCACTGTTGCGAACCAGACCGTCGCGTCGCAGCTTGGTCAGCAGGTACGTGACCTTACGAGACTTCTGCCCATCATCCGGAGACTCGCCGAGCTTGCCTTCCAGCAGGTCATCCAGATCCTGCCGAGTGGCGGTGCCGAACCGGGTCAGATAGTCCACGACCAACTGGAGGTAGTGCGCGTCATCAAGGCTGCGGGCACGGATGTACCCGGCCCTGGTGTCAGTGGCGTTCGCCACCAGCGGCGCGACCCGCAGATGCGGCTTGCGACCCTCGATCAGCTTGGCGCGGCGAAGACGGCGGGTCATGTCTTCGGGGATCGTCATGCCTTTCTGTACCCGGTCGAGGGCGAGAACGTCGGTGATCGGCAGGTCGGTGCGCTGCATCAGTAGGCGAGTGTAGGCCTCGTCTACGACCGCGCCGTGGATGGTCAGTTTGACCGCGTCCGGTTCCGAAAGGTCGTAGTCGGGCATCGGCAGGAACCGGTGGGCCTGCCGGTTGTGCATGTCGAAGATGCCGTAGCCGAGACGGTCGATCATGCCCAGTTCGGCCATCGCCTGAGCCAACGCCGGGTTTCGGTAGCGGCGCGGGGATCGACTGCCGGTGGCGTAGTCGCCTGGCTCGCCGTCGTAGAAGCGGCCCTCGTTGGCGATCACCAGCCGGTCACCGAACTCCTGGACGGTGATCCTGCCGTTGCGGCGGAAATCTTGATGCCCGAGCGCATTGTGGATTGCCTCGAGAACGATCCGCTCGTCGTACTTCCACACGTCGACCTGCATCAACGCGCCCGGCTGCACCAGCCGCAACTGCACATTGCGAATGCGGGCGAACAGGGCGGTCGTCGCCAGCAGGAACGGCGGGCCGAAGTGCTCGTACGCCCGGTCGGTGCCGTACAAGCCCCACGTCAGCTGCGCCGGATACGGCGACAGCAGCCAGGCCGCCTTCGGGGTGCCGACCAGCAGCAACGCCGCCCTGGTCACCTTCCCGGCCCTGGTGAGCCTAGCCCGGTCGGTGAACAACTCGGCCGGCCAGCCCAACACCTCGTCGTCAGTGAACCGCTTCGGATGGCGGCGGGCGAACGCCCGTCTGGCCGCGTCCAACGCCTCTGGGTCGAAGTCGGCCAACGTCGCGTCGGCTACGGTCTGTGCTGACCAGTCCCGGCCTAGGGTCTGGTCGCGGAGCCGGTCGAGCTTGTCCAGGCTGAGCGGGGCGAGCGACTCGCCGTCACGGGCGTAGAACCTGCCCTTCCACGACACAGGGATACCGTCCGGCGCTGGTGGGATCTCCAGCAGCACAACCCGGCCATCCGGGTGCGCCAGCTCTTGGATCGCACGGAACGTCATCGTCGGCTCTGTGTTTTGCGACATCTGCGCTTTCAGACCCTGCAGCCGCTCCGCCTCGGGCCGATAGTTCGTGCCGACTACTTGCCGGGTCTTGTTGTGAATGCCGAACACCAGCCATCCGGCTTCTGCGCCGCGCAGGTTCGCTTCGTTCGACAGCGCAGAAAAGTACGCGCCGATCTTGTCGGTGTCGTAGTCGTTGCTGGCCTGTTTGAACTCGACCGTCTCGTTCTCCCAACCTGCGATCAGACGATCCAGCAGTGTCCGCAGTTCTTCCTCGGTCACTGTGGCACCGTCCTTTCGATCATGCACCAGTTTATGGTGAGCCTCGGACATTTCTGGGGACTGACAACACCGTGCGAACTGCACCACCGCCAAACCAGAGGTATCTGCAACCGGTCGGACGGGCTGTGCGTGGCCGCCCACCGTGCAGGTACAGCAACGGCCCCATCGTTTCAAGTGATTTCGATTTCCTGGCCCAGCGGGGCACGATCACCGAAGCGAACTTGTTGTCTGGGTCTTGACGGCGGTCGTTGACTCTGGGCGCCTTGACCTTGATGGGTCCCGAGCCGGTGATGATCACCGGACTGATCGAATCTCGAGTCTGAACTGCTAGATCAATTGTCCGGGAAGGCGCACTTTCCCAAGACCATCAATCCACAAGATCTGATTATTTCTCGCACGCCGTGTTGCGTAATGATGTCACTGGCTGGGAGAGCGGCCAGTACCTCCTTGGGACCTTCGAGGAAGGATTCGATGCTGAGATGAACTGCCGGCTAGTGCTGTACTACTCCATGCCAGCCGCGAGCGCGAACCAGTATCTGCGCTTTGTCTTCGACTACACCACGGCCAACGGTAAGCGGATACGGCTTGACGCCCCGGTCGATGTATTCCCGTGAACCGTGTAAGCCTCGGCGGCCGGCGCTCCAGGCGGGGTCGGAGGGGTTGAGCGTCCTGGACCGTTACGACGGTTGATGGCCGGATTCGGGACGTGAGGCTGGTTGCTGATACGAGCGGCATCGTCGAGACGATCCGGACGCGAATTGCGCCATACTGAAGGGCGTGAGGCCGGACGCGTGCGAGATCGACTATCACGCGATCCTCGCAGCGACCGGAAGATCGGACGAGTTCATCGCCGCGGTGGGTACCGCTGTGATTGGTGCGTATCTCGCCGAGGATCCGGAGTTCCTTGAACTCACCCAGGAGTGCGCCACCTACCTGTTCGATGCCGCCGGACACCTGCGTCCCGGTGGCGAGGATCGCACAATCCTGGCTTGGGCAGTGATCCCAGCTACCCATCAGCCGCGCGACACCACCTACCAGCGGGGCTACCCGATTCCAGAACTCTGTGCCGGACGTGCCCTTGATCGCGGACACTTCATTCCGCACAGCGCCGGTGGGCTCTTCGGTCCGAACATCTTTCCCCAGGACCGGGCACTGAATCGGGGCTGGAGCCGGGAAGGGCGCGACTTCAGACATCTCGAGGATTCCGCTGCCGCAGAGCCCGGGGTCATCTACTTTGTCCGTCCCATCTACAACGACGCCAGCAGTTTCCCGGCCAGCCTTGATGTTGGCGTCATGCATGGCGGCAATCTTGTCACGGGGTTCTTTCGTAACCGGTTTGATGCCGCTTCGCTTGGCGTGCCGGCCGGACTCGACTTACTCCTTCCTGCGGCCACCACCAGCCAATTTGGCGCGCTTGGCGAAGAGACGGCAGCGGTGTGGCTGGAAGAGGAGCTGGACGCCGTGATCGTCTCACTAGGTGATGCTTCAATGCCACGCGACGATCATCGCCAGGATTTGGACATCGTCGCCATTGTGGATGAAGAGTTGACCGCCTTCGAGGTTAAGACACGTTATCTGTCCGCGCTGAGCGGTCGGATGACGCGAGTTGGCAACTTGCGAGCACCGCGCTTGCGCCGTCCGGCTGCGAACGGCCAGCGTCAAGGGTCGCAGCCTTACATGGCGCGGCGGTTGCGGTCCTACTTCGACATTGACAACGCCGAGGTAGAGGCTCGCGTTCTGGTGGTCGATTTCGGGGCGATGGCGATCCAACAATTCTCCGTGGATAGCGGGGGTCGGCGTCCGCGGCCGATCAGCCAGCCCCATCCCTGCCGCCACCACGCCGAGACCGCGCTGCGTCGCATCTTGGAATACAGGGGATTCCTCTGATCTTGGAGCAGGTCCGCATCCGTTCAGGCGAACGCGACGTTGGCGATGCGGAAACGGTCGATTGTTCGCCCGGTCAGCCCGCGCGGCCTGAGATTCCGGCTGAGGCAGCGGCCTTGCGATAGTCCTGCTTCCAGTGGTCGTATGGGACGATGACGGGTGGCCAAGTACGCGGTGTTCTCCCCTAAGTCCGTGCCGCGGCGGCGGATCCGGCGCGGCGTTCCGCAGGCCGATCCACTGACCGAGTAGCTATTCCGCCAACAGCAGATCGCCGTCGCTGACAGCGCGAGCGATGGCGGTCTCCTCCTCGTGCAAGTCGCCGGTCACACCGCCAAGGTCATTAGCCACGCCCACTTCGTGCTAGGCATGGGGATGGTCTTGGCGTATGAGTCGAGTTGTCTGCCCGGGCCCCAGTGCCTGTCGGGAAAGAAATAACCCGGCGCGAGCTTTAACGCCCCGGCTGTTTGGCCGGTGGTCGGGTTGATGACACCCACCGGGATAAGGTCGCGCACGTTGGCCACGGGCAGAGCGAGGTCGGAGTCATTGCTGATGACTAGCGCCGCCTTGACGCTGCCGCGCAGCGCGTCTAGCAGCAAGTGCGTGGCCACGTCCACGCCAACGGAACGAAACCTCCATGCCCATCAGCTCTGTAATCTCGCCCGGGGTCTTCGTGAGCGCAAAGGCGCTGGTCAAACGGCGTGTTTCGGGCTGTAGAGGGACCACCGGATTGGCTTGGCGATGACGCGCGAGGCACCTGCGGGAGCCACTTGGATCTTCTTGACGCTGTCGGTACATCGACCGCTCGGCCGTTCCGTATTACGATGAGTCTATGAAACGTGTCATCCAGGGCCGCGAGGTTGGTGAGTCTCAGGTCGACGAGTGGGTGGCGGAGGCCGAGACGGGCTCCGACGTCGATCAGCTCCGCGCCCGGTGGGGTCGTTTCCCGCGAGGCACCGCCGCGGCACAAGTCATACCAGTCCGCCTTACGACCGACGAACTCGCTGCGGTCATGGCCCGCGCTGGGCGCGAAGGCATGAATCGTTCTGAAGCGATCCGGGCGGCACTCGACGCTTGGGCGCACGTCGCGTGATCGTCCGGGCTTCCGCCAGGAAGCCACGGTATAGCGGCAAGGATGCAATCGCCGCAGCGAGCGTATTCCTCGTCTCCGGGCGGCTGGATGGCGAAAGCCCACAACGTCAATTGCGGATCGGATTCGACACACAAGCGCGGCTCCTCGAAACCGTGGTACTCGTCTGGGATGACGGTACCGAAGAGGTATGGCCACGGGCGGGTTGACAAAGCACCCCCGCGCAGTAAACATTTACTGCATGACGAGATCGTTGCTTTTGGGTGCCGCAGCCGAGGAGTTCGCCAAGCACGGGCTGAAGGGCGCGCGCGTGCAGGCCATCGTCGAGCGCGCCGGCGTGAACGAGCGGATGGTCTATCACCACTTCGGCAGCAAGGACGGGCTGTATCGGGCGGTGATCGACGCGGAGCGCCGGGCACTGGCCGATTCATGGCAGCCAACTCTTGAACGGGCCGTCGAGATGGAGCCCGTGGAAGGCTTGCGGACCGCACTCGCGGCCCTATTCGATCTGATAGTGGAGCGTCCCCAACTGATGGCCGTGCGGCTCCACGAAGGGCTGAGCGAAACGGGGCTGTCGTCGCCACCGGATGCCGGCGATCTCCCGGCAGCGTTCCGGACGATCTTTGAGCGTGGTCAGCGCCAAGGGCTGTTCTACCGCGACCGCTCGTTCGAGGTCGCCTACGGGACCATGATGGGGGCGCTGGTCGGCCAGGCCATCCTGCTGCCGTCCTACTTCAAGGTGGCGATGAGGCAGGAGTCCCGCGTGACGTTTCGAGAGTCCGTCCTTGACCACTTGATCTACGGCCTGACCACTGTCCGGCAGCTTGACGCGAAAGACGGGACGATGAACCGAACAGCGGATCCCAGGCCGCAGGAGGAAACCCCGCGTGATTGAACTGTGCGAGCTGACCAAGCGATACGGACCCGTCACGGCCGTCGACACGCTGACCTGCACAGTGCATCAGGGCCAGGTGACCGGCTTCTTAGGTCCCAACGGCGCCGGCAAGAGCACGACGATGCGGCTGATCCTTGGTCTAGATCATCCTACGGCTGGTACCGCGACAGTCGCAGGGCGCCGGTACGTGGAGTTGCCCGCGCCGATGCGTCAAGTGGGCGCGTTGCTGGACGCGGGCGCGGTGCATCCCCGCCGCAGTTCGTTCCACCATTTACTCGCGTTGGCGCAGTCCAACGGCATCGGCCGCTCTCGCGTCGATCACGTTCTGGGCCTGGTGGGGTTGGACACGGTAGCGGACCGTAGGGTAGGCACGTTCTCGTTGGGGATGCTTCAACGGCTGGGGCTTGCGGTTGCCCTGCTGGGTGATCCTCCGGTGCTGATCCTCGATGAGCCGATGAACGGGCTCGATCCCGAGGGCATGCGGTGGATGCGTGCCTTGGTGCGGGATCTGGCCGCGGAGGGCCGTGCCGTGCTGCTGTCCAGTCACCTCATGGGGGAGATCGGGCAGACGGCCGACCGCGTCATCGTGATCGGCCAAGGCCGCCTGATTGCGAATACCAGCATCAACCAGCTGTTGCGTGCTGGGGGACGCGGTGCCGTGCTTGTGCGGGTAGCAGCTGCCGACGGTGAGGACTTCGCGCAAACACTGGTCTCAGCGGGAGCCGCCGTGGACAGAATCGAGGATGGCGCGTTCGCCGTGTCGGGCTTGACCAGCGTTGACATCGGAAGAATGGCGGCGATGCAAAGTGTCCCGCTCGCCGAGTTGACACCGCATCGGCTGTCGCTCGAAGAGATCTTCCTCGGCCTCACCGCCGAAAGCGCCGAATACCGCACCGAGCGCATCCCCAAAGCCGCCCAGCGAGAGGCCGCCGAATGAGCGCGCCGCAGGCCGCGGACGCGGGCAACGGCGACAGCCGACCAGTACTGACACTGTGGAACTCAGTGTGCTCGGAATGGACAAAGGTCCGCAGCCTGAGATCGACCGCATATCTGTTGGCGGCAACCGTCGGCGTCTCGCTCGTGCTCACGACCGCCTATTCGTTCGTGGCCGCGAGCGAGTTCCACGCGCCGTCAGGGGACAGCTCAGGTCCACTCGATCCCAGCGATCCAACCGGCATGGCGCTATTCAGCGTGCTCCTCGCGCAACTCGCCATCATGGCCTTTGGGGTGCTCGTCATGACCGGCGAGTACGCCACCCACACGATCCAACCCAGCCTGACAGCCCAGCCACGCCGCGGGCAGCTGTTTGCCGCGAAGGCTATCGTGACCGTCACCGTATCGCTTATCACTGGGGCCGTCAGCGGCTTGGGGGCGTTCACGGCCGGCCAGGTCGTCCTAGCCAGCCAGGGCGTGCCGACCGCGAACCTCTCCCAGCCGCACGTCCTCCGCGCCGTGCTGGGCGTCGGAATCTACTTCGCACTCATCGGACTCTTGGCGCTCGCTGTCGGAGCGATCACCCGGGCCACATCCGGCGGCCTGGCCATCATGATCATTGGCGGACTCATGCTTCCGAATCTGGCGGCGCTTCTGCCCGCGCCCTGGGACGCAAACGTGCAACGGTACTGGCCGACAGTCGCAGGACTCCAGATCACCAATGTTGAATCCGACCCTGGAATGCTCCAACCATGGAACGGCGCTGGGCTGCTAGCCGCCTTCGCCGGGCTAGCAGTGGCCGTCGCAATCACCGAACTGCTCCGCCGCGACGCGTAGGCGGCTTGATTCCCGGCGGGTTCGATCTCAGCTCTAGTGAGGCTTCCGTATCCGCCTCACGGCGAACAACGCGCCGCCGCCAGCGGCCAAGGCGGCGGCAACCAAACCCGCGATGACGGCCAGCCTGTTCGCGCCTGCCGCGCCTGCGGCAGGTGTTGTTTCGGCGGCGGGTAGGTCCGCGGCTGCGACCTCGTAGACCACGGCACCGTCCTTCCCGGAGTGGAGCCGGTAGGTAACGCCGTCGAACGACGGCAAGAACCCCAAACGCCAGAGATCAGCTGCCGCGCTGTCAGCTCCGAAGAACGAGGCTGTGAACTCTTTCTCCCCAACTGAGGAGCCAACCCGGTCCTCGGTGACGGCGTCGAGGGAGACGCCCAGCGCGGTGATGCCTTTGACCGCGGTCGGGCCGGGGCATTGCCCGTAGTACTCCCCGAACTCGTCGTTCACGTACTGGGCTGCCGCCTGGTAAACGTCGCGGTCAACACCGCCCGGCTCAGTGAACGCGCCTTCGACGGCGTACCGCCCCAGCAGGGCTATCGCCTCGTCGGTCGCATCGCGCGCTTCTAGCGGCAGGAAATCCGTGAAGGCAGTCAGCCCGTCGGGGAACTCATCTTCGGAGACGGTGGTGCCCTCAGGTGCGGCCATCTCATAAGCGATGGACCCGTCGGCCATGTTGTGCAGCCGGTAGGTCGCGCCGTCGCTGGAGACCACGAAACCGTCTTTGACCAGGGCAGCGGCGTTGAAGTAGCCGTCTTGGCCGGCGCCCGCCCCACCGATCAGCGCACCGAAGTATCCGGCGAACATGCCCTCCTGGATGGCACCGACGTTCTTCAGGCCGCTAGTCCGGCTGACGACTGAGCCAACATTCGCGGTGTTCATCCATTTCTTCCAGATCGTGTTGCAGTAGTTCCACAACTCGTTGGCGATGGACTCGCTCGCCGCGCTCTCGATCTGCGACATGACCTGGTTGCGCGGGTTAGAACCACCACTCATCCACGCCTCGAACGCCGCGATGTCCGCGTCTGTGGGAACGTGCGCGGCGGGAGGTGTGTAGTCCTCGAACCCGGACAGGTCGAACCCGTTCGCGTCCGCCCAGGCCCTCGCCTCAGCCGAGATGCTGGTTGTCTCGGTCGATTGGTCGCCGCCCACCGAACCGCCGTCGTCGGGCCGGTCGTCATGGATGTCGCCCGCTTGATCCGCTCCCGGAGAGGCCTCGCCAGAGGGGGCCGCGAAAGCGGGCGGGCCCGATGCACTCAGCCCGAAGACCAGTAGCGCCCCCAACGGAGCAGTCAGCAGCCTTTTCATGTGCGTGATCTCGCTTTCATCATCTTGTTTGTGTGAACAGCCAGTCCCGAATGGCGGGAATCGTGTAGCCGTGGTTGAACGAGGCCACATGCTCTGTCCGTTGGCCCGCGGACAGGACCGTGTCCTTGGCGAAAGTCGCGAGGTAGCGGCCCGTGCCCTCCGCCAACACGGCATCGACCGCCGCATCTGCTTGGACCTCATCCCAGGTGGCGTCAAGCTCGGCGGTGGAATAGGCCACGTTCGCAGAGTCGAAAGACGCCTTCAAGTCTGCCTGCCCCGCGCTCGCCTGGTCGTCTCCGGCGGCCACGATGTAGAAGAAGGACTCGTCCTGCAACGCTTCGAGTTGGGACACGTCCCACTGCCCGGCCACATACAGCGTCGCAGCGAACAGATCCGGATAGTGGCCGTTCAAATAGAACATCGCCATGCAGCCCATCGACTGCCCGGTTCCGTAAAGGCGGTCCGCGTCGATGCTGTAATAGGCCTGGAGTCTGTCCAGCAGATGCAAGAACGTGTCCACCTGAGCCTCAACAACCGCCTCGCCGGCTTGGCCGATGCCGCCCTCGATGGTTGAGGTCGAAAACTCGGGCACGAGGACAAAACTGGCGTGTTTCGCTTGTTCCTCCGCGGTCGCCCAGACCACCCCGCCAAAACCCTGAGTCAGAGCCGCCTCGACGTCTTTCCCTGTCACGGAGTCGTCGTGGACAAACGCGATCAGCGGATAAGAGCCGCCCTCGTCGTAGCCGTCGGGGACAAACAAGTTGTACTCCAGCGTGACGCCGGTCTGAGCGTCCGCGAACGATTCTTGGACAAACTTGGATTGGACCTCGTCCAGGATCGCCGTCAACGCAAGGTCGGGAGCCGCTGAAACCTCCGCTCCTTGCCCGCCGCCACGGCCGCCGCCTGCCGGGGGGCCACCTGCCGCGCCTTCCCCAGGTTCGCTGCCACCGGTTGTGCAGGCTCCCAGCGAAACGCCCAATACCACCGCCATCAGTGCCCCACGGGTCTTGCGCATGTTCGTGAATGCTCCTTCTGCTCCCATTTGCCTCAAGCCTGCACGACTCCGCTTGAGATTCTCTGAAGGATTCCTGCGCAGTTCCTGTGAACCGGGCCGTTAATCCAGAGCGATCGCAAGCAATCCGGGCCGGAACGCTCAGGCGACCGGCGCCACGAAGCACCCTCACCTGGTCAAGGAAGCCAACCTCCTGCGCGCGAGGCCTGTCGCTCCGCCAGATCGCCAAGGAGATGGGCGTCTCGCATCCGGCGGTTCACCGCCTGCTCGCATGGACATTCCGTCGTGAACTGTCGATGGCGGATGGGAGAACGGTCCGGTAAGCGGATCGAGGCGGCTTGGCCGGGCGGATGCTCGTGGCGTAATTCGCCGGCAGGCTGCGGTACGCTTCACGTTAGCCAACATGACCACCGAGCTGGGCGTGGTCGACTACGAGGGGGCTGCCCGCCGACGCCAACACCGTCTCCGGAGATGGACTACTAACCGTCGGCGGCGCATCCCTCCACCTTCGCCCAGGCCGCTGCTGTGCGGCCGACCGGCCAGGGCCGGCCGCCAGCCGCGTTGCCCGGTGTTCCGTACTCTCGCCCGGCCCCTGATCAGGACCGCCTCATACACTTGGCGCTGGCGGCCTGAGCTTCACTCGCCACTCCCGCCACTTCGCTCTTGCCGCGCTGGAGCATGGCGGCCTTATCTCTGGACAGTGCGGTTCTCTCGTAGAACTGACTGTCGATCTGACGCTTCAACTGGGCGATGGTCCAGCCGTTGCGCAGCGCCTCAGCCTCATAGAA
>JAIRXP010000017.1 GCA_031268215.1 Bifidobacteriaceae bacterium
GGACGGGTGTCGCATTTGAGTCCGTGGCGGCGGATGGCACCGCCGGGGTTGCCATCACCACCAAGGTGACGCTGACGTTTGACCAGGATGTGTCCGGTTTGGCGGCCGGGGACGTGGCAATCGGGGCTGCCTACGGCACGCCGTCTGTGACGGTTGACGGCTTGTCCGCCCTGGGCGAGGGCGTCTACGAGCTGGAAGTGTCTGGCGACTGGGACGAGGGTGACCAGATCTTGCTGACACCCTCGCAGGACGGGTACCGGATCGAGCCTTCTTCACGGTCGGTGACGTTGCATGCCGACACCCGCACACCGATAGCGCTTGAGTCCGTGACCGCAGACGGAACCACCGGGACCGCCACCACAACCAAGATCACGCTGACGTTTGACCAAAATGTGTCGGGTTTGGCGGCCGGCGACATCACGTTGACCCCGGGCGCGGGCGCCGACACAATCACCGCCGGCACACTCACCTCCCTGGGCAGCGGTGTCTACGAACTCGAAGTATCTGGCGACTGGGACGAAGCCGGCAAAGCCACCGTGGCTGTAGCCAAAGCCGGATACACATTCACCCCCGGCTCAATCGAAGTCACACTGCATGCCGACACCCGCACACCGGTCGCGTTCAACTCAGTGGCCGCTGACGGAACCGCCGGCACCTCGACCACAACCAAGATCACCCTGACCTTCGACAAAGACATCACCGGCCTGGCGGCCGGCGACATCACGCTAACCCCAGGTGCGGGCGCCGACACAGTAACCGCAGGCACACTCACCTCCCTGGGTTCGGGCGTCTACGAACTCGAAATAAACGGCGACTGGGACGAAGCCGGCAAAGCCACCGTGGCTGTAGGAAAAGCCGGATACACCTTCACCCCAGCCAGCCATGAGATCACGCTGCACCGCAACAACAGCGACGACCCTGACGGCCCAGACAACCCTGACAGCCCCGGCAACCCCGACGTGGGCGATAGCCGCGACGGCGGCAAGATGCCCTTCACGGGAGCCGACGTTTTCTACCCGTTGGCCCTGTCGGCGATAATGCTGCTGACGGGCTGTGGACTGGGTGTCTGGCGCCGGCGCCGGAAACAAGGCCGCTGAGGGGGACCGGAAACAAGGCCGCTGAGGGGGATGAGCCACAACCTCCCGGGACCGCTCGTCTGCCAACAGAACTCGGTGGCATAGCCCAAACCGCCTCACCCACAGCCCTGAGACTCAACCCTGCCGCCCCGGGCCACTTAGGGGGTGCCGAACTGCCCCAGGTTCGCTCCGTCACCCAGTTTGGGTTAGTTTGACCCCCTGATGCCCGATGCCGCCCACAACACCGTGAGCGTTATCGCAGGTCAGCGGGTTGGCTGGGTTGGGAGCCGTCTTAGGTGGGGTGCCAAACTGCACCAAAGTTGAAACCACCACACACTTGGGTGCAGTTTGACCCCCCGGCATTGCCGGCAGCCAAACCCCAACCCACAGCGGCCCGGCCATCTTGGCGTCCTGCGCCTCGCTATGCCTGCCCTTCCAGCAGACCACGCAGAGTCACGACCCGCTGGTCCCAACTCCAGTCTTCGGCCATCCATTGCCGCCCGGCCTGACCCATCGCTTTGGCCCGCTCTGGTTCGCTGAGCAACTCGATCAACCGGTCAGCCACAGCCGTCGTGTCGGTCGAACGGACCACAAACCCCGTCTCACCTTCTCGCACTGTCTCAGGCGCGCCGCCTGAATCCCCCACCACTACCGGCAAACCGGCCGCCGCCGCCTCAAGGCAAACCATCCCCAGGCCCTCCGACTGAAGTCCGGCGGTCCGGTCCCGGGTCGGCAAGGCGAACACTTCACCAGCCGAGTAATAGGGCGCGATTTCAGTGTTCGGCACAGGCCCAGCGAAGCGGACCGCGCCCGCCACCGACAGCCTGTCCGCCAGTTTGGATAAGGCCTCCCGGTTGGGGCCATCACCAACCACCAATAGCGCCGCGTCCGGCACCGCCGCGAGCACTCGCGGAAGGGCTCTAATCAACGTGTCCTGACCCTTATGAGGCACCAGGCGGCTGATGGAGAGGACCACTCGACGACCCACCAGGCCATGGCGCTCAAGGACTTCAACCGGATCGCGCGGCGGCCAGAACTGCTCTGGGTCAACGCCAGGGCTCAGGCGCACCATGCGACTGCGCGCCAGGGGCGTCAAGACCGCACCGATGGACCGCTCTGTGTAACGCGAAATGTAGGTGATGTGGTCCAGGCTCTCGCCCAACTGGCGGATGGCGGCCCTGGTGGGTTGGGCCTTAGCCCAGAAGCACTCATGCCCATGGCTAGAGCCCACAAGACGCTGAACCGATGTGTGTCTCCGCAGATGAGAAGCCATCAGGCCAAGGGACGCGGCTGCCCCGAACCACACCGAATCACATCCGAAACGCTCAATCAGCGCCTTGGCACCGCGGACAATGTGGGGATTGGGCAGCAGCACGCGGGTGCGGGCCCGGATGACCGGGAAGGGCAAGGATGCGTCAAAGGCCGAATCGCCCGCGGCGCCGGAGGTAAACACCACGATCTGGTCAGCGGGAAGACGGCGGGCCAGTTGGTAAACATAGTTCTCAATCCCGCCTCGTTTGGGTGGGAAGTCATTGGTTACTATCAGCGTTCGCGCCATGGCGTCAATGGTCGCACAACCGCTTCTGCCCTTCCGCGCCCAGTAGCGCCGGCCGACACCCAGTGACCGGCCCTCCAGACCCTCCGGAGATCCTGGTCAACCGGCGCGGTGCCCGTCCAAGGCCGCCGCTGTACGGGATGTGAGTCCCAGCTTTCCGGCGCCGAGGGCCACTCCGGCGGCAACAACCACTAGCACCAACGCCATCGCGATGCCGCCGGGCCGTCCCACCGACAGCCCGGCGTCCCGCGCCAGCTCGCCGGGTTTGGGAGCGATAGCCTCCGGCAGGATGTAGTAAATGATCGGCAGGACCGCCAACACTGCCGCCAATGTGCCACCCAAGAAGCTCTTCGCCCGGTTGGCCGCCAACAGAAGGACGGCCCACAGACCGACAATCGCTCCGACCATGCCAGAAAACAGCACTAACCAGCCCAAGACTCCCGCCCTCCTAAATCGCTGCTCGAATCAACGACACGCAGGAGCCTATACCGAGCGCATCGCCAACTAGGGTCAAGCCCGATGCCGCGAAGGCAGACAACGCGAGCGCCTTAGTGCTGGTGAGGTACTTCGTCCAACTCTTGCTCGCGATCCAGCCCCGCGCTGCGTCATACATCGCCTGAAGAGTCGCCTTTGCTCCGCCGAGCTTGTCTACCCATTTCTTCGCCGTCGCGCTCTTCTTCATCAAAGCAGTCAGTTTGGTCATCCGCTTAGCCAGCTTAGCGGCGGCAAACAAGAACGCCGCAAGGCCTGCCACACATGATGCGGCTGTCCAGGACCACCACACGAGTGACGGGTCTGCGGATACTGGATACGAAATGCTCCCGTCCGTATCCACCACTTGCACCAGGCCATCTTCCACCAGTTCGTAGTGTGTCGGCACAGCTTTGCCGTCGGCGTCAACTGCCCAGAGTGCTGCTACGGAACCGATTTCCTGGAGCTGGCTCCCAACAACCGTCTCTGCCTCCGGAATCGCGGCCAGCCGCTCCCACTAACTATCAGTTATGACGGCGTTCTCATCAAAGTCTCGCCCAAGGACGGCCTCCGCTGTCGCTGTTACCCGACGCGCCTCCGAGCGCGCGATCAGCAGGCCCGATCCTAGCCGCAGCGGACCCGCGCTCGGACTCTGAAACCAAGCCCCGCACCACCTTGCCGCCCGTCGCACTCTCCAACCGGTCACGCTTTAGCGGCGTAGCGCTGGCGCGCAGCCTCCCCGCTGGTCCCGATCGCCTCGCCGACCTCACGCCATGACAAACGCTGACCGCGGGCGGCCCGCACCGCCTCCGCGAGTTCCCGCTCAGCCGTGTCACGCCGCCAAGCGGCCAACCTGACTGCCAGGGCAGGCGGCAACGGAGCATCCCGGTCGCCGGGCTTCGGATCGTAGCTCTCGAAAGCGTCGGCGAACTCGCCGGCGCGGGCCTCAATTTCAGCGATAGATCGTCTAGTCATAGTGGTTCACCTCAAATACTTGGACCGGGCAGGACGCATGGCGTGGACGATGGCGATGACGCCATGCCACTCGACGACGCCGACCTCGACCAGCGCGCCGGTCTGGTCGGGGCCGATGAACATCGTCATCGAGTCGTCTTGCACGAAGTGGCGGACAGGGAAACGCAGCGCGTGGAGCATCGCCTCATCCTTGACGCCGTGCCGATAGGCGGTGGCCAGGATGATCGGCCCAAACTCCATGCGACAAGGTTACTTGCGCCAAGTAAGCTTGGCAAGCGGACGGGCTGCGACTCCCGCCAGCGCAGAACCACGCACTTCCCCACTGGTGTCAAACACGACATGTGGTCTTCCCCGAACCGCTCTCCCCCAAGATGACATTGACTTCTCCCTCTGCGAAGGCATGGGACAACCCAAAGAACAGCCTCCGATCACCAAAGGATTTCCAGAGGCTTTCTACCTCGGCACGCCAACCCTGCCAACGGCGGTGTGGCCGTTCGCGGACGGCTCGAACACAGCGTCGGAAAACGACTCAACCGGACCCCGCAGCAATCCGGCGGCCGGCCACTCGGTCAGCACAATCACCCGCCGGGTGGCGCATCAGAGCCGCGGGCGCCCAATCACTTCTTCGGCTATCTGGACGGCGTTAAGGGCCGCGCCCTTGCGCAGATTGTCCCCTACCACGAACATGGCCAGGCCACGCGCCTCCGGCACGGACTGGTCTTGCCGCAGCCGGCCCACGTACACCGTATCCTGGCCAGTCGCCTCCAGGGGGGTCGGCACATCCGTCAACACCACCCCTTTGGCGACGCTCAGCAACAGGCCCGCCTCCTCCTGGTCGATTGGCCGGCTGAATTCAGCGTTGATCGCCAGCCCATGCCCGGTGAATACCGGAACCCGCACACAGGTGCCGGACACGGCAAGATCTGGCACGCCCAGAATCTTGCGCGATTCGTCCCGCAGCTTCTTCTCTTCAGTGGTCTCGCCCAGACCATCATCAACGGAAGAACCCGCCCAGGCCAGCACGTTGAAGGCGATCGGTGCGACATAGGCGATTGGATCGGGAAAGTTCACGGCCCGCCCGGAGAACCGCAGGCCAGCCAAGTCCTGGCTGGCCGCTGCCCGGGCTTGCACGTCCAGTTCCTCGACCCCACTGGGGCCCGTCCCCGAGACGGCTTGGTAGGAAGAAATCACCAGGCGACGCAGGCCGGCCGCGTGATGCAGCGGCGCCAAGACCGGCATGGCCGCCATGGTGGTGCAGTTAGGGTTCCCGACTATCCCCTTCGGGGCCTGGGCCGCCAAGGCGCCGTTGACCTCCGCCACCACCAACGGCACCTGCGGATCCATCCGCCAAGCCGAGGAGTTGTCAATCACTAGCGCCCCAGCGTTGGCGAAACGCGGCGCCAGGCGCCGGGACGCCGCGGCACCAACCGAGAACAAAGCAATGTCAATGCCGGCCGGATCAGCCGAGTCGGCGTCCTCAACCACGATCTCATGTCCAGCGAACTCCAGGACCCGGCCAGCCGACCGGGCAGAAGCTAGGAACCGGACCGACCGGACCGGAAATTCACGCTCCACCAGCAAGGTCCGCATGACTTCGCCAACCTGGCCAGTGGCTCCAACCACAGCCACGCTGTGGCCAGCTTCGTTGATTTTCATCTTCCGGTCCCTCCATAAACCACAGCCTCCCCCTCAACGGAGTCGAGCCCAAAAGCGGTATGTACGGCGCGCACCGCGCGCTCCAGGTCATCTTGCTCGGTGACCACGGAAATCCGGATCTCCGAAGTTGAAATCATCTGAATGTTGATCCCAGCACCAGACAGCGCGGCGAACAGCCGCGCTGAAACCCCCGGATGCGACCGCATCCCCGCCCCAATCAGGGACAGTTTGCCAATCCGCCCGGAGTACTCCAGGCGCTGGAAGCCAAGATCCTCCCGAGCCGCCTCCAGAACGTCAACTACTTGATCGGCATCGGCGGTGGGGAGAGTGAACGAAATGTCGGTGCGCCCCGTGACCTCCGTCGACACGTTCTGGACAATCATGTCGATGTCCGCGCCCGCCTCCGCGACAATCTGGAAGACCGCCGCCGCCTTGCCCGGCACGTCCGGGATGCCAATCACCGTGATCTTGCCCTGGCTGGAATCATGCGCGACCCCGGAAATGATGGGCTGTTCCATTGGACTGTTCTCGCTTCCTGAACTGTAAGTCTGGTCTGGGCCTATGGGGAAGGTCGCTTCGCCTTCCACGATCAGTGTCCCCGTGCGGCCGGAAAAGCTGGACCGAACATGCATCGGCACGTTGTATCGACGAGCGTATTCAACTGAGCGCAAGTGCAGTACCTTCGCACCGGCGGCAGCCATTTCCAGCATTTCTTCATGGGCTATTACCGGCACGCGGCGGGCTAGCGGGACAACCCGAGGATCGGCCGTGAAAACGCCGTCGACGTCGGTGTAGATTTCGCAGACGTCCGCTCCCAGGGCCGCCGCCAACGCGACTGCCGTGGTGTCTGAACCGCCTCGGCCCAAAGTGGTGACATCCTTGGTGGTTTGCGAGACGCCCTGGAACCCGGCAACAATCGCTACCGCGCCGTCATCCAACGCACCTCTTATCCGCCCCGGAGTGACATCGATTATCCGCGCCCGGCCGTGTTCAGCGTCGGTGATCATTCCAGCCTGTGAGCCCGTGAAAGACCGGGCTTCATGTCCCGTGCCGGAGATCGCCATGGCCAGCAGGGCCATTGAAATCCGTTCCCCAGCGGTCAGCAGCATGTCCAATTCGCGGGCCGGCGGGTCCGGGGAAACGGCTCCCGCCAGGTCGATCAGGTCATCGGTCGTGTCGCCCATGGCGGAGACCACCACCACAACCTCATGCCCAGCCTGCCGGTACGAAGCGATTCTCTTGGCGACGCGGAGCACGCTGGCGGCATCGGCCACCGAGGAGCCGCCATATTTCTGTACTACCAGGCCCAACTGTCTGCCCTTCCTAACTGGAACCATGCGGCGGACCGGTTGGGGCCGCCACTGCCGGTTGCGGCTCTAAGATCCGCCCGCCAGATTCTCCCACAAAGGCTCTGGCTTCGCTGGGAGTCGCACCGCCTAGCGCCCGATGCCGTCCGGTCGGTTTCCTTTCCCGGGCTCTGCTCCCAGCCGGAGGGCCAGGTCAAAGACTGCGGCGTCCCTCCAGGGCCCTCGACAGCGTCACCTCGTCAGCGTATTCAAGGTCTCCCCCCACTGGCAGGCCGGAGGCCAGACGGGTCACAGGCACCTCCAATGTCCGCAGCGCCCGAGCCAGGTACGTGGCAGTCGCCTCTCCTTCAATATTCGGGTCGGTAGCCAGAATCACTTCTTGGACTGGCTCAGCGCCCAAGCGAGCCAGCAACTCGCGGATGTGCAGGTCATCTGGCCCTATCCCACGGATCGGGCTGATCGCGCCGCCCAGCACATGGTAAGACCCGTGATACTCGCGAGTGCGTTCCACGGCGATTACGTCTTTGGGCTCTCCCACCACGCAAATCACCGTTTGGTCGCGGCGCGGGTCTCGGCAGACCGCGCACAGCGGCTCCTCCGCCACGTTGAAACAGCGTTCACACAACCGCACCTTTTCTTTGACGGCGTTGAGCGCTTCGATCAACCGACCCACTTCATCCTCCGGGGCACCCAGAATGTGGAATGCGATCCGGCTGGCCCCCTTGGGGCCAACCCCTGGCAACAACGCCAGTTCATCGGCCAGATCCTGGAGGGCACCACTGAACACCAGGCCACCCTAGCCGATACACCGGATACTCGCGGCAACGGTTCTGGTGTGCGGGCGCCTCGCGGCGCCGCGGATTGTTTCCAGCGGACCTGAACTTCCCGAGTCAGCGGCCCTCCACGTCCTCGATCACCTCCCCGCCCAGCATCTCAATGACCAGCGGAACTCCCGTCAGACCCCGGACTCCAACATCACCTCCGTCATGGATTGGCTCCTCCTCCAGCTCGTCTCCGAGTTGGCCCGGTTGTGCGTCTTCCTGGGGCTCTGGGCCCGCGGCGGGCCTAGAGGCGGCCTGGGTAACCAGGGGCTTGGGTTCTGGGGCCGGAGGCCCGGCCGCCTTGGTGGGCTTAGTGGGCTTGGTGGGCTTGGCCGGCCCGGGTGGCCCGGCCGGGGGGCCGGCGGGGACTGGCCCAGGCGCAGCATTGTCCGGTCTAGCCTGGCCACGTTGTCCTTGCTGGTCGCTGGCGTTCCAGTCATCCAGGTCGTCACCCGCCGGGACCGCACGCGCTGGGCCCGAGGCGGCCCGCGCTGGGCCTGGGGCGCGGCTCGGGTCAGCGGCGCCGGGGCCGCTGGAACCGCCTGGCCCCCCAGGGGCGCCGGAAGCACCAGAAGCGTCAACCACGGCGGTCACTTTGACTGGCCCGCCAAAGGCTGCGGCCGCGGCCTGCTCCGCGACTCCGCCGAACCGGCGGTTGAAAGCCTCCATCAAGTCGGGAGTGGCGAAGGCCAAAACCACCTGGCCGGGCTCATCGCGGTCCAAACGGGCGCTATGCCGGAGTAATCCATGAGCCGTCACGGAGAGCCGTCTTACCTGATCAAGCAGTTCATCCCAACGCTGGTCGCCGTCCCCGGCGGGCGCGGAGGCCGCTCCCGCCCGCAAAGGCTCTGTTTCAGTCCGCCCCAATTGCGGCCCGTCCGGCCGGCGGGGTTTGCCCTGGGAACGCGCCGCCGGATTGGGCCGCTCTGATCGCGGCTCTGGCTCCTGATGCGGGGCTGGCTCCTGATGCGGGGCAGGGTCTTGACGCGGCGCAGGGTCTTGACGCGGACCTGGCCGTTGCGGGCCGGCCCCACGTGGCTCCGGCCGGTTGCCGGGCCTGGGCTGGGATTGTTCTGGTCCCGACGCCCTGGCCGGAACCGCCGGCGGCCGAGCGCCCTCCGGTTCATCCCAGTCAACAAACTGGCGGCGCCCGGTCTCCGGCGCCTGAGGGCCACTGGTCGGCACTCCTGGCACTGCCCATCCGCTGGCCTCCCCGGCACGCTGGGCTTTGTCCGGTCCGGTAGGCTGCCCACCGACCTGCGGGACGGCGGGCTGAGGCCCGGCGTGTGGCGCGGGCCCCGCCGGGCCAGAAGACCAGGTTCGACCGGAGGACGGGGCCGGACCGGACGGCGTTGGGCCGGAAGACGAAGCGGAAGAAGACGAAGGTACCAGACTGGGCAAAGAATCTGGCCGTTGGTGACCACCCGGGGCCGACCCCTGAGACGCTAGCAGCGCCCGTGCGGCCAGCAACTCCAGGTGTAACCGGGGCGAGGTGGCACCGGCCATGGCGGCCAAACCGGTCGAGACGGCATCGGCCGCCCAAGTCAGCCGCGTTAGGCCGAACTCGCTCGCCTGCTCCGCCAGCGCGGCGGTCTGTGCTTCCGGCAGACCCCGCAGCGCCTGGCGGGCAGACGGTCCAGCCGCCGCCAGCACTATCAAATCGCGCAGGCGCTCCAGCAAGTCTTCCGCGAAGCGGTGCGGTTCAAGGCCGGATTCCACCACCGATTCAATGACCGTGAACATGGCCGCGCCATCTCTCCCGTTGAGAGCGGACACCATCTGTCCAATCAACTCTTCAGGGGTGAACCCGAGCAAGCTCGACGCTCGGTCATAGGTGACCTGGCCATCAACCGACCCCCCAATCAACTGATCGAGAACAGATTCGGTGTCCCGGACCGACCCGCCGCCGGCCCGCACCACCATCGGCATGACCCCAGCGGCTACCTCCACGCCCTCCGATTGGCTGAGCTGCTCCATATAGCTTGTCATCAGCCCCGGCGGAACCAGGCGGAAAGGGTAATGATGGGAGCGTGAACGGATGGTAGGCAAGACCTTGTTCGGCTCGGTCGTGGCAAAGATGAACTTCACGTGCGGCGGGGGCTCCTCGACAATCTTCAGCAGGGCATTGAAGCCCTCGCGCGAAACCATGTGGGCCTCGTCCAGGACAAAAATCTTGTAACGGTCCCGCGCCGGTGCGAACGCCGCCTTTTCCCGGAGGTCGCGCGTGTCATCAACCCCGCCGTGCGAGGCAGCGTCAATCTCAACCACATCGAGCGAGCCGCCACCACCCCGACCCAGCTCCTGGCAACTCGCGCACTCACCGCAAGGCTCCGGCGTGGGCCCCTTTTCGCAGTTCAGGCAGCGGGCCAAAATGCGGGCACAGGTGGTCTTCCCGCAGCCGCGCGGACCGGAGAACAGGTACGCATGCGACACCCGACCAGTCCGCAGGGCCTGCATCAACGGTTCAGTAACGTGCTCTTGGCCAATCACTTCACTGAAAGCCTCTGGCCGGTAGCGGCGGTACAGCGCTTGGTTCACGCTAGAAGCCTAACGCCGGGTCCGGCGCGGAAAACCTGAATGACCCGGGGCGCATGCCTGGCGCGATAACGCCATCGCCGCGGGCTCAGGTAGGTGGCAGTACAACAATGCCGGTAGCGTCCGCGAAGATCCGGTCGCCCGGGTTGATGACCGCGCCGCCGACTCGCACCGGCAGCCCAACATCTCCCAATCCGCGCTTTTCGGTCTTCAGCGGTATGGATCCAAGCGCCTTGACCCCCAGGTCCAAGGTGCGCAGTACCTCGACATCCCGGACCGCGCCTTCGATGACGAAACCTGCCCAACCGTTGCGAGCGGCATCGGCCGCGATCATGTCCCCAAGGAGGGCCTGCCGCAACGAACTCCCGCCGTCCACAACCAAGACCCTCCCCTCGCCCGGAGTCGAGGCCAACTCCTTGACCTTCGAATTGTCTTCGAAGCACCTGACCGTCTGGGCGGGCCCGCCAAAGGCCTCGCGGCCCCCAAAAGAGATAAAACCGGCGTTCAGAACTTGGACGGTGTCGGGGTGCTGGTCGGCTAGGTCGGGTGTAGACGGCGTGGTCTTGGCAGTCATAAGGGCTCCTTCAAAGCCGGCGGCCGGTGAAGGCCGGATTGGGCAAACAATGCGGTTAGACCAAAACCCTAACCGGCTTGGGCTAGTCTTGATGCCGACCCCTCGCGTGGCAGCATCTCGCTGAACTCCCCCAGGGCCGGAAGGCAGCAAGGGCAGGTGGGCTCTGCTGGGTGCGCGAGGGGTCATCTACCCGGACTATTCCCTTCGCGGGGCGTATCCGCTAACGTATGAGCGGCTAAGCGGTGACCGTTGGTTTGTTGGGGCCGCTCGCGGAACTGATTAACCCAGAGAGGCTCGTCCCATGACGCAACCACCCCTTCCTCCGAATCAACCACCTCCCGCCCCTCCCGGCTACTACCTGGCATCAGATGGTAACTACTACCCGTTGGCCAGCCAACCAGCACCAACGCCTCCACCGCCTTCGCCGGCGCCCGCACCCGTCCCGACGCCTCCGCAGGCGCCCACGCCCGCGCCGATCCCGTACACGTCCGCTCCAGCCCCGGCGCCAGCGCCGACCCCGTACACGGCTACCCCCTACGCGTCGCCCTACCAGGCGCCCATCGACCAGACCCACGGCGCCCAAGGGCAGCCGCCCGGCGGCCAAGCCTACGGCGCCCAGCCTTACGACCCGCAAGCCGCAGCCGCCAGCGCGCAGCCCTACCCGGGCATGCCTCCGCAGGCAGCACCTCCTTGGGGCCCGCCTCCTGCCAGCAAGAGCAAGAAGGGACTGATCGCCATCCTGGTAGGAGCCGGTGTGATCCTAGTCGCGGCAATCGTGGTCTTGATAATCGCGCTCAGTGGCGACAAGGACAATGAGACATCCGACAAAGGCGGCGGCACAGACAAGAAGGGCGCAGGGACCGCCGAGGCTTACTGCGCTATTGTCCAAGAACAAATTGATAGCCTTGTTAACCAACCCGCTGCAGACACGGAGAATCCCAGCCCGGGCAGCCTGAACTTTGACTCCGATGACGCGCTCAAGTACATGGATCGCCTGTTGGATGCCGCGCCTGCCGATGCCAAGGAGCCGATTCGGATCGTCCGCGATTTCTACAAGGAACACCGCAAGGAGTTTGAGGAATACTTCGAATTCTGGTCAGACAGTTTGTCAGACATGCCAGACATGCCAGACTGGCAGGATTCCGACGCCATGGAGAAGTACGAGGAAGAGTACGCGGAGTGGCTAGAGAAGAGCGAAGAGATGGTGCTTCCCACCAGCCCCGAGTACGAAGAAGCATCCAAACAGTTGGCTGCGAACACGGAACGCTATTGCGGTGACCTTACGAAGGAAAAGACCGGATAGGATCAAGGGATGCTGGCGGCGTGGGCAGGGCTGTTGGGCAACCCTACGCGGCTCTGGATGTGGCCCCGGACCAGATCTGATACTGCGGCCAATATTACGGGCGCTGGCACCAACTGGATCCGTTAGCCGGTTACGCGGCTGAAGCGCACGGCATCGGGCAAGTCATGTATCTAAACCGCTAACGTGCCCGATGCCGCCCGGCTGGCTTTACCCCAAAACTAACTGTTTACCGACGGCCACGACTTCCCGCAAATAGCTTGACGGCTGAACATGCCAGAGCGTCTCGGAATGCAAGTGACTGGCGTCAAGTCCCGCGTCGCGTGCCACCAGGGACGCCCGGAAAACGTGGAATTCAGAAGTGACGTAGGCCACTTTGTAATCGGGCCCCAGAAGATCATCAAGCAAGACCTTCGAGTTAGCGAAGTTCTCCGCCGTAGAAGTGGACTTGTCTTCCATCACGATCCTCGACGCGGGGACCCCGCGCGCTAACAAATAGTCCCGCATGGCCTGGGCCTCCGGTATCTCTTCCTGCGGGCCCCTGCCTCCCGCCACCACAATCAGCGCGTCGGGATTGCGTTGGTGGTAGTCGCGGGCCACGTTGAGACGAGCCGCCAGCACGGCCGTTACGGTGCGGCCATGGACCCCAGCACCGAGCACTATCAGGGCTTGATCCTGGTCCGTGGCGGTATCCCGCGTGCCGAAGGCCGCCAACGCCCCGCTGGCGGCCAACACCGCGCCGCCCACTATCAACGCCGTGACCCACAGCCAACGCACCGCCGCCAGGCGCCGCCACACCCCGAACGCCACTAGAAGCAGCCCGGCCACGATCTCTAGGACAATTCCCAGATTCATGTTCGTATTGATCGCCAAGAAGGTGGCGTTATAAATGGCGGCGACGCCCAGCGCCACCAGAATCATTTCGATCAAGAATAGAAGGGGCTTTGGCAGACGGCGTTTGGGCTGTTTTCTTTGTTGCCCAGGGCTGGTGGTGGGTCGGCTCACGGTCCCATAGTACGGATGCGGGCGCGTGCTGCCCTCAGCCTCCTGGCCAGCTTGGTCTGACCGGGACCGACCGGGCCTTAACCGGGTCGAGCGCCTCATGCTTCGTCACTGCTCGTGACGGGGACAACCCGCGCTCCAGCGGCAGAGGCAGCCGCGGCCAGGCGCAGATCGCCCGTCACCAGGGGCGCCCGGAGCCGCAGGGCGATGGCCACGTAAGGGGCGTCGTAGATGCTTAAGTTGTGGCGCAGGTCCCAAGACGCTTGGAGCAGCCAGTCCTCCGCACCCCAGTATTCGACCTCGGCCTCGATCACGGCCTGGACCGCCGCCTCCTCGGTGCTGGAGCTGACCAATTCTTGCCGGCGGTAGCGGCGGATGGTCCGAATGACCTCAAGGAGGGCGTGCGCCGGGGCCGTCCAGTGCGGATCCCGGATCATCTCTTCTTTGGCCGTCAGACCCGGCGCGCCGGAGTCCAGCAGGGCGAGTACCCAGGCACTGGCATCGACCACTATCAGAGTGTGTCGCGGTCCCGGGCGAAGCCGCCGTCTCGGCCCTCACGGACAATCCGGGCCGGGTCTGCTGCTCCGGCCAGCGGAATGCGGTCAGGGTCCAGGCGGTCCAACGTGGCGGCGTTGCCGACCCGCCGGGCCTGGGCAGTGACCAAATCAAGCATGTAGGCCTGGACCGACTGCCTCCGTTTGGCCGCCTCCGCAGCGATGGCGTCGCGGACCGGCTCGGGCACGTTGCGGATCTGGATGGCAACCGTCATACATGCATTTTACATGCAGGCGGGGGTGCCAGGCCGGCTGGGTGCCGCGCTGCCGGCTGGGTGCCGACCCGCCGAACCGCCGGGCTGTCAAGCCAGGCCGTCCGGGGTCCTGCCGCCACCCTGTCAGAGACGCACGCTATGGTCTTGGGCCATGAGACTTATCCACACCTCCGATTGGCATCTGGGGCGGTCGTTTCACAACGTCGATCTGCTTGACCACCATGCCGCCTATACGGACCATTTGGTTGAACTGGTGCGGGAGGTCAGGCCAACGGCGGTGCTGATCGCCGGGGACGTGTATGACCGAGCGGTGCCGCCGGTCGGGGCGGTCCGCTTGCTGGAGGAGTCGCTGACCAGGCTGGCAGAACTGACGCGGGTGATTGTGACCGCCGGGAATCATGATTCGGCCACCAGGCTGGGGTTCGCAGCTGGACTGATGCGGCCAGAAATCCAGTTGATTACCAGGCTGGACCAGATAGGCCAAGCGATTGAGCTGGAAGATGACCAGGGCGGTCCAGGCGCTTTGGTTTACCCGGTGCCATTTCTGGATGTCTACGCGGCGGCGGATCACTTCTCGGTTGAAGAAGCTCCAGTTCATCGGTCCCATGAGGCAGTCATGAACCAGGCCCTCAACCGGGTACGCCAGGACCTGGCGAACCGTGGCCTCACCTCGCCCGGTGCTGTCGCGGCCGGACCGGCGCGGGGCAGTTCCGGCAAGACCAACGCGACGGCCGGCCAATCGGGGACGGCCGGGATGGCACCCGCCACCATAGTCATGGCCCACGCCTTCGTAGTGGGCGGCCAGGCCAGCGAATCAGAACGCGACCTGAGTGTTGGCGGGATTGAAACAGTGCCCGCGGACGCTTTCGCCGGGTTTGATTATGCAGCGCTGGGCCACTTGCACGGGCCTCAGCGGATCGCAGCCCCGGACCCGGGATTGCTTCGCTATTCCGGCTCACCTTTGGCCTTCAGCTTCTCCGAAGCTAATCAAACCAAGTCCACGGCGGTGATCACGGTTGGCCAGGGCCCAGCGGCAGCCGAATTGATACCAGCGCCAGTCCCCCGGCCGTTAGCGCAGATCAGGGGCACAATGGCGGAGCTACGATCCGCCCAGTACGACGAGTTCAGGGACCATTGGGTGTCCGTCGCCGTGACGGATCCAGCCCGCCCGGACGACATGGTCCGCCGCGTCTTCCGGCGGTTCCCCCATACGTTGAAAACATTCCATGACCCGCCACGGTCTGGTCTAGGCGCCTCCACCGGACTAGTAACAGCGGCCAGCGATCCACACCAAGTGGTGGCACAATTCATTGAATACGCCGGCGGGCTGGCCGCTACGGAACCGGAACTGCGGGAAGTGACCAACGCGTTTGAAGCCATCACCCTGAAGGCGGGCACCCAATGAGACTGCACCGCTTAGAATTCGGGGAAATCGGCCCGTTCACGGGCACCCGAGTCATTGACTTCACGGATCTGACCGCCTCCGGCCTATTTCTCCTGGAGGGACCAACCGGCGCTGGGAAGTCCACTCTGATCGACGCGTTAGTCTTCGCGTTGTACGGCTCACTTGGAGAGAGCGGTTCTTATGACCGTTTGCGGTCCGATTTCGCACCGGACAACCAAGAATCCTTCGTTGATCTAACTTACGAGGTCAGCAGCGGCATTTTCCGCATTCGCCGCACACCGCGTTACGAACGGGCCCGGCAACGGTCAAGGCCCCGCGGACAGGAAGATCCCGGCGGGGGAGATTCCCCCGCGGACAAGCAGACCACGACCAAGAACGCGACGGCCCGCCTATGGCGCTTGAGCAGTCCCAGCGACCAACGGGGAGATCTAATCGCCACCAGAGTCGAAGAGGCCTCGACCGAGGTGCTGGAGACAATTGGTCTTAGCCGTGAGCAATTCGTCCAGACCGTGGTTCTGCCTCAGGGTCGGTTCGCCTCCTTTCTCAAGGCTGACAACGAGGAACGCCGCGTGCTGCTTCAACGCATCTTCGGTACCAAGATCTACCAAGACCTCGCTGATGAACTGAAGAACCGCCGGCTGGAGGCGGAGTCCGCTCAGCTAGGACTGAGCAGCGAACTGACGGCGGCCGTAAATGCCCTGGCGAAGACCGCCAGCTTGCCGGCTGAACAGATCGTTGAGCTGACCGCTAGCGCCGCTCAGGCGGCTGAGGCCGGCAACCGAGCGGCGCTGGCGGAATTGTGCGACCAGGTCAGCCAGCGCGCCCAAGCTGAGGGCCGCCGGGCGGCAGACGCCCAGAAGGAGGCGACGGAGCGAGCCCAGCGAGCTAAGGCGACGGCCTTGAAGGCGGCCGCCCAGGCACAAACGGCGGCGACTAAACGGAGCCTGACTGGGCGCCTGGAGGAACTTTCCGCAGATTCCCCACGCCGGGCCCAGGAAACCGTTCGCCTTCAGGAGGCGCGCCGCGCCGGACCAGTGATCGCTTCGCTTGACGCCGTTCTTGACGCCAAGGAGGAACTGGAGACGGCCGCCGCGGCCGGCACCAAAGCCGGCCTTACCCAACAGCAGCTAGACCAGGCGAAACTCCAGGAGGTCGGCCTCCTGGATGATCTTCAGACCGCCCTGGAACGGGCCCAGGCTGATTCGCGCCAAGCCCAGGATCAGTTGAAAGCCGCTCAACTCCTCGAAGGCGCCGTCGCCACCGCCACTGCCGCGGATCAGGCACTCACCCTGGCTCAGGCCAAACAGGACCGTGCCCGCACCGCAGCGGCCAACGCCGCCAAACTGGTCGAACGGGAGTCCGAGCAAGGCCCGCACGTCCGGGCCGAGGTGTCTCGACTGGAGCAGTTGGCGCTGATCACAGACCAATACGCGAAGGCCATCAAGGCTCTCACCACCATCCGCCGCCGCTCTGATCAGGCCAGGAAGAACTTCGAGGACGCCCAGCGACAAGAGCTGGCACTACGCGATGCGCGGCTAGCTGGAATGGCCGGCGAAATGGCGACCGACCTCCAGGCCGGACGCCCCTGTCCCGTCTGTGGCGGCACAGAGCATCCCGCCCCAGCCCAGCTAGCGGTGGACCACGTGACCCGCGAACAGGTGGAAGCCGCTGAACAAGGCCGGTCGGCGGCGGAGGCCGCCTATGAACGGAGCGCCGCGAAGACCGGTGAAGCTCAAGCGTTGACCGCCAAACTTGAAGGATCTGGTGGAGACTCGGATCCAGTAGAGGTAGCAAACCAGCTTGAATCAGCCAAGACCGCCCTGGCAGAACTAGGTGATCCCGCCAACCTGCGAGAGGCCCTGGAGCGGGCCCAGGCCGGCCTCGAATCCGCCAACCTGCGGTCCCAAGAGGCCCAGGCCGCTGCCGCCGCAGCCCACGACCAACTGGTTCAAGCGCGAAGCCTGTCCAAAGGATCCGGCGCCGCCGCGGCCAAGGCCGCCCTAACCCAGGCCAAGGGCCGAGTCACAGTCACCCGGCGGCGGCTTGAGGCCGCTCATCTGGTGACCCAGGCGGCCGCTGTGGCCCACGCCACCGAGGCCACCGCCCAACGGGCCCTCGCAGAGGCCGGGTTCGCCAGCCCGGAGCAGGCCCACGCGGTGCGGCTCAGCGCGGACCAGATCCAGCGGATCGAAGATGAACTGAACAAACTAGCGGGGGAGGCGGCCGCCATCCAACAGCGTCTGGCCGAGCCCGAACTCGCCGCCGCCAAGGGAGACCCAACCGAACTGAATGATGCCGCCACGCGGGCCAAAGTGGCGGACGACCAGGCCACCGAAGCAGTCACTGAAGCGGCCCGCCACGCGGCCGTAGCTAGCCAGCGGGCCGCTGCCATCGCTGCCGCCGCCGCGGATGTGCTGTGCACGGCGGAAGTCCTGGCTAGAGCTAAGCGGGACACCGCCGCCGTCATACGGGTAGCCAATCTGGCCAACGCCGGCAAACAGAACCTGCGCGATGTTGACCTTCCAACCTACGTACTAATCAAACGTTTTGAGGAAGTCATAGACGCCGCCAACGGCCGGCTCCGCCCCATGTCAGATGGCCAATACCAGCTTGAACGGAGCGACGCGAAGGAGGCGACCCGCAAGCATCGCACCGGCCTGGCCCTGAGGGTCATGGACAATTCCACCGGCCAGGCCCGCGACCCTCGCACCTTGTCTGGAGGCGAGACGTTCTACGTCTCGCTCGCACTGGCACTTGGCCTGGCGGACATAGTCACCGCGGAGGCCGGCGGCATCAGCTTGGAGACACTGTTCGTGGATGAAGGATTCGGGTCGCTATCCGAAGAGGCACTCGAATCGGTCCTGGTCCAGTTGCGCCGCATCCACGCCGGTGGCCGGGTGGTCGGTGTGGTTTCCCATGTCGAAGCCCTCAAACAGGCCATCCCAGACCGGATCGAAGTGCGCCCCGCGTTGAAGGGAACCTCAACGCTGACCGTACGTTCCGCGCGCCGAGGTGGGGCAAGAGTACCTGCGCCTTGAAATGGATAGAGGTGCCTGTGACCGGCGGGAACGTCAGGGGCGTGGTAGTGGGCGGCCAGGCGGTGTTATACGTCAAGATCGGCGAAGATCCCGCCGAGTCGGAGAAGGACGTGGACTGGCCGGGGACGGTTGGGGGCTGGTGTTGGATGCGGAGACCTGAGGCCCACTCCAGGCGGTGCTGGACGCACGGCTTCCTCAGCGGTTACGCCGTTACTTGATCAACTCTCGCAGCGAAGCGCCGTCCCCCACCGGGAATCCCAGGGCAATAACATGCCCAGCGGCCGTGGCAGCAGCAATGACTGCCAGAAATGGAAAGTGCCACAAGAGTGGCAGCGACGCCAGCCCTACGAGGCTTGGAGCGACAGCTCCAGAAACGACAACTGCAAAATCCTTTCCCCACTCTCCTCGCCTTCGCACAAGATAGCTGCTCGGACCGCGAGTGACCAAGACCGCAGGAGCTTCCCGGCCCATCAGCAAGCGGTATGCCACCACATGGCCAACTTCATGCACTAATACCGATACCATCATTATCAGTGCGCCTCCCGAGAGGCTTGTGAGAGCAGCGAGTCCCACGGCTAGGCCGGTGCCTAAACCCAGCATGGCCGGAAAAAGTCCCAGACTCATACCCGCTGCGGTCTGGCCCAAAGCAACCATTGCGGCGTATCCGCTGCCGGGAGGCAGGAGCCGGCCCCGCCGGGTGAACCAAGGCGGCAATCTGAAACGCCAAGACCCGATCCCAACCACAATAGAGTCACTCGCCAAGCCGAAAACCACCGCCTCAGCTGACGCCGCTGCGGCGCTAAGACTCAGGCCATCCAGGTAGATCCGGCCATCGCGCACCGTGGCTCCGGTAGTGGTTACTCTTCGGGCTTCAAACACGGGCCGCACCATAGTCGCGCTGACGGCGTCCAAGGGCTACATAAGTAGCGCCCAAGCCGACTATTAGTAGAACGGTCGCAAACACCTCCACCGCGGAATTACTGTTATTGCCGATCCAGCTCAGGCCGAGCAATGCAGTAGCGTAGAGGACCGTAGCCAAGAAGGCTCCTGCGATCGTAGACAGTGGTTGTTGCTCGCTATACGGCACGATGGCCCCGGAGACCAAGGCGACGACTAACCCCAGCGGAGCCTGAGTGGCAAGCGACTGTAAGCTGTCGCCAGCTATGAGCCCGAGAGGGATCTCCAACGCCAGAACGCCAAGGCTTAAGGCTCCGCAGACCACGAAATTGGCCACCGCCTTTGGCGCAATCCAGAGATTAGGCAAGCCGGCCGCCGTCCCGAGCACCCAATTGGAGCGGGACGTCCTTCCAACAGCATAAAGCGCGACCATCAGCGGCAGGATTGCCAACAGTGCCGCGAGAGACGGCGCCAAATTTGCACCTAGAGGGGAACGGCGTGAAGCGAAATAGACGACAATGACAAGGCATGGAACTACTACGAGTGTGATTATGAACTGTTGCATGCGAACCGTGGCCAAGGTTTCGAACCACAAATCTCCGAACCATGGATTGTTCGCCACTGGTCGAGTCCGGCGAAATAGCAGATTCTGGCGCTGTCCAGCAGCGGACTGCCTGAAACGGGAAGCCACCAAAGCCGTGGCAGCTACAACCACGATCCAAATGGCCGCACCAATCGCTGAGCGGGAGGAGGGTGCGGCCGCCAACGCGCCAAACACTGACCCAAGCCAGATGCCAGTGCCCCTCGCGCCGGTTGAACCTGTGCCTTGCTCAAGCATATCTGCCGGGAAAGACACAGATAAACCAGCAACCAACACGACCACGCCCGCCAGCGCTCCGCTGTACTGGGAAGATAATCTTAGAATCCTGGAAGCAAAGGCGCTGATAAGCAAGAAAACCGAACTCGTCAGCACTATGGCCAAAACGCACACAGCTAGTGTCGGGTTAGGTAAGTGGTTGATGGGTCGGGTTTGATTTTGGGGATTATCTGCGCGGCTGTCTTGACCCATTGGAATGGGCGGCAGTCTTTGTTGTAGTGGTCGACGAATCGGCGTAGCGCGCAGACGAGTTGCCGGACGGACTTGAACACCCCCCTGGAGACGGCTTGGCG
>JAIRXP010000080.1 GCA_031268215.1 Bifidobacteriaceae bacterium
GGGTGACCGCCACCATCCTGGCGTTGACCGCCGCCTTCTGGCACAACGAGCAATGCGGCGCGCCCGTCCGACGTTCACTGACCGCCTACGACCACTAACACCCCCTGGAATAGGTCATCTACTCCGTCGCCGAGCACAGTGCCGTTAGCATCTCGCCCTTCTCAGCCTTCGACGCCCCGCATACTGTCTCGCGTGCTTCTTCGTGATGTCGTGCCTGGCGCCCATCGACAGCTCCCGTCGCATACAACCGCGCGAACCGGAACCGACGCCGACTCCAGCGTCAGCCGCGCCACACCACGCGGACACTATTGCGTGAGGCAAGCACACCCATTCCCTGACCTCTTACCTCAGGCTAGTCGGGCCCTGCCACAAGCAGTACTAGTCCTGATAGCATTCCCACTATGAACCTGAGTGTTAGCCTGCCTGAGAGCGATGTGGAGGTCCTTGACCGCTACGCTGGCGCCCGCGGCCTGCCGTCCCGGTCCGCAGCCATCCAAGAGGCGGTTGACCGCCTCCGCGATACGCTGCTGCGTGAGGACTACAAAGCATCCTTCCAGGAATGGGCCGCCAATCCGGCAAACGCCGTGTGGGACGCAAGCGTCGGCGACGGGCTGAGCGATGAGACGTGGTGAGATCTGGTGGGCCAACTTTGAACCCGGTCTGGGCGCCGAGGCGAACAGGGCCAGGCCCGCGGTGGTTGTAAGTCGTGACGCCGGCAACGAAGCGGCGGCGGAATTGGGGGTCGGAGTCGTCACCGTGGTGCCCCTGACTTCCATGGTGGGGCGGATCTATCCGTTCGAGGTGTTCTGCCCCGCCACGTCATCCGGCCTGTCCCGCGACTCGAAGGCGCAGGTGCCTCAGATCCGCGCCGTTGACGTGCGCCGCTTTTCTGAGATGTCAGGCGCTTTGGACGAAGCGACCATGGCTGCCATTGACCAGGCCATCAGATTGCACCTCGCCTTGTAGACCGGCGCCCTACGGCGAGGGGAGCGCGGTATCGACTCGTGTCTGGCGCCAACCGCAGCAGCGGAGCAGTGTTCATCAGGACCATCAAGTCGAAGGGAACCGGGAGGCACTGTGTCTCCCGGGTGGAGTCCTACGTGGGCCAGAACGGCAAGAACCAGCAGCCCCCTGTTGGAACGGATCGGGATCCGCGAGGAGATGAAAGCCGAAGAGCCAGACGTGATGGATTGCCTGCTTGCCGAAGCCAAACAAACCAACGCCGACCGCCGCGCCCGGGTCCTCAACATCCCGGGCGACTTGGACGCCCCCAACGATGGCGCCGCGTCGGTCAACACCGGCTGCCAGATCCCCGCAGTCGTCCTGGTCGAGTTGAGCGCGGTCCAGGTCGTGCGGACGGCGAACCGAGGCGTGCGCGTCGATGCCGCCAAGGCGTTTAGGCTGCTGATGCTGGGGCACATTGTGTTCGCTGGTTCGAAGCCACGCACGATCCGGCACTAAGGCGAACTGTTCGGCGTGGCGGGGAGCTGTGTCCGGCGGTGGTGTTGGACGCGGTCCGTTCGGCCACAATTGGGCAACGGTGGAGAACTTGCGGGCGCACGGCCGGGCGCTTGCCCGGGCCGCGAAATAGTCCCCTATCCGCGGTCGGGGCAGAACTGGCCCCATACGCCCAGGTCAAGTCACGAAACCACGCTCAACCGCCGCAAGAGTCAGCTTTGGAGGCAGCAGCCAATCTCTGGCGTAGTTGGCGTAGTTGGCGTACCCTGGACGCATGGCCAACCTACCCCTGGAACTGTCCGTCAGCGAAGCCCGCGACCACTTCTCCGAGACTGTCAACAGGGCCGCCTACGGCGGCCAAGCCACCCGGATCACCCGCGGACGGCGCGCCACCCCCGCCGCCGCGGTGGTCCCCGCCGAGTGGCTCGACCACTACGAGGCGTTGCTCGACGCCCAGGACGGCCCAGTCGCGGAGGCCCGGCTGGCCGAGATCAGACGGGGTGCCGCCGCGCCCCTGGCAGCGGCCGAGGTGCGCCAAACCCTCGGCCTGTGAACAGCGGCAACCGGTACACAGTCGCCTACGACCCGAAAGCGGCCAAGGAGCTATCCCGCATCGAGAGGGCCACCGCATCCAAGATTGCCGAGGCGGTCGACCGCCTCGCCTTGTAGACCGGCGCTGCAGGAAACCCTGGAGCAGGCCGCCAGCAGGGTGTTGACGTCCACCACGATCATTCGACATGCGGCCTGTCATCAAGTGCGGCGAAGAGCGAGGCGTTGGAACCTGGGTTGATTCCGGGCCTGAACCCACCGCTACCCGAGGCTGGTAAGGAAACATGTTTCAGAGCTGGCGCCGCAGTGGCCAAGTCCCGGCGTATGACCTCCTCGACGTACCGCCCGAGCGATAGGTGGCGTTCAGATGCCCGTGACTTGGCACTCCCGGGCAGAGAATCATCAATCGAGAGCGTGGTGCGCATGCCATCAACCTTAACGCAGCAGCTATGCAAGGTGCCCTGGCCCCATCTTCCAATCAGGAGCGGTTCGCTGCGGTAGATCGTTCTTGCTGACTGACCCGCGGGGGTCTGGTCTTCCAGCTAGCGAGGACCATCCCTCGCCGTCGCTGCATCTGGAGCCGCATGAGAGCGTTATCGGTGTTCGCCGGTGAAAGCGGCGACGGCTCCCACCAATCGAAGTACTGCCCGCTTACCCTCGTGTTCCACGACCAGGCGGACACGCTGGCCGGTAACATCGCCAGGTACGAATCCGCGGTGCGGGCCGCCGGTCTTCCCAATATCCCGTTCCACATGGGGCAGCTACAGAACTGGCACGACGACTACGAGCCTCTGACTCTGGACGGCCGCAGACGGCTAATGGTCCGGTTCTTCGCGTTCGTCAAGGTGGCTCCGATCCGGCACAAGACCTTCACTTACCGGTCGAATACTAGCTGGCCCAGGCCGCTGACCTGTTGCTCGGTGTCGAGTTGGCCGCGCCAAGAGTTCGAGGCCCGTGAGCCAACCGTGACTGATTCGATCTTCTTCCGGGACTCCAGGAACCTCAAACAGAACTACCGCACGAAACTGCGCCGCGAGCTCCTTGCGTAGCCAGCGCGGTCAGCCGGCGCAGGGCCGCCCGGTTTACGGAGTTGCCGCCGATGCCGTTC
>JAIRXP010000007.1 GCA_031268215.1 Bifidobacteriaceae bacterium
CTGCCCCGGCGCAGTTCGCGGGGGCAGGGCGGTATGCCCAGCTCGCCATTCGGGCCACCCCCGTCCGCTCCGCCCAGCGCCTCCCCACCGGACGCTAGCCGGGCGGACAGCATCGTGCCGCTTAGCGCCAGGTTCTCTCCCCTGGGCGGTGGCCCCAATCAGACTACTTCCGTGCCTCGCCACGCCGCTGACAGTGCCGTTCCACCCGCACGTCCGGCGCCCGGAGCTTCCGTCCCTTTCGGAGGCGCCCCGGCCGGAGCGCCCCAGCCGGCGGGGCCTGACGCGAAGCCTACGGATGGGCCGGCGCCGCTGGTGCGGCGCCGCTCCGCTGGCGGTGGCGGCGCGGTGGGTGCGGGTATGGTCCCATCCGCTGGTGCCTCCCGCGGTACGCCGCTTCCTGGTGCAGGAGCCCCAGCCGTTGGCGGTGGCCAGCCGTTCGCGCCAAAGGGCCCGTCCGGTCCGCCCGCTTACTCGCCGGGTGGCCAGCCCCCCGCCGTACCTTTCATCCCGACCGGTCAGGCTGGCTTCTCGCCCGGCGGGAGCATGAGGCCGGAACCGGGGCCGGTGCGGCCCGCGGCCGGTCAGCCGGTCAGCGGCTTCCAGACCGGCGGGACCATGCTGCCGGGCGGCGGTGGTGCCGGAACCGCTGCTGGCGGTGGTTCCATCGCGGGTTCGGCCTATGCGCTGAAGGCCTCAATTCAAGAAGAGGCTCTGGCCGAGCTAGCCGGCATCAACACTTACAAGCCCGAACGCTCCGAGTCCAAACCGGCATCCAGCTTGACACGGCGTCCAACGGGCACCTCGGCTGTCCCGGCCCCCGCCGAAGCGCCAGCCGTGCCACCCAAGGCTCGCGACGCGGACAAGGTTCGCAGCGCGTTCTCCTCCTTCCAACTCGGAACCCGGCGCGGCCGCAGCGACGCGCGGGGGTCATCTGGGAAAGGGCGAGGCACCTCATGATTCACTATTCCCAACTAACGTTCCGACCGAATGACATGTCCATCCAAGGAGAAATCAGATGACGACCAACTATCAGTCCGGGGAGAATAAGCAGGATCTGACCTGGCTCCTTGACTCATTCGTCCGCTCTACACCGGGCGCCCGCTTGGGCGTAGTAGTAAGTGCCGACGGCCTGCTCATGACTATGTCCGGCGGCGCCGACCGTACAGTAGGTGACATCATGGCGGCGATCTGTTCTGGAATGTCATCTCTCGCCCGCGGCGCCGGACGGGAGCTGGGCATTGGGCGGGACCGCCAATCGGTCATCGAATACGAAGAGGGGTTCGTCATGCTCATGTCGATCTCCAATGGCTCGGTCTTGGCGGTTCTGTGTGAACCAGATTCGGATGTGGGTCTGGTCGGCTATGAAATGGCCACTCTTGTTGGGCGGACGGAGACCTTCTTGACGCCGCAGCTAATCGCGGAGATGCGGGACGCGCTGCCCACCACTGGTACCGTTCGGGGTGGCCGATGATGCCTGCGCCTTCGCAACGGCGGCCAGCACCGGCTCACTCAGACAAACAACCAGCCGGCGAGCTGCCTGAGGCTACGTTCGAGTCCCTTGCCGGCCCGTCCAGGACCGCCACGCCGGCGCCAGCCGGGACGCAGAGCCGCCCAAAGCTGACCCCTCCGCCGTCCACCCGGTCTGGTAACGCCATCGACCGCCGTCCGTCACATTCGCTGCCCGGCGTGCCGCGGAGGCGTCCAAGACACAAGGAAGAAGTGCATGCCAAGGCGGCGCCCGTGCCCGCGGAAGAAGACCATGGCAAGGCTGCCGCGCATGTGGAAGAGGTGGCCTCGGTCAGGCCGTTCGTGGTGACCGGTGGGCGCACGCAGGGCAGTACCGACACGCGTCTTGAGTCGATCCTCGAAGTCGCTAGTCAACAATGGGTAGCTGAAAAGGGCAAGAGCCTATCGCCCGAAGAAGCTGCCATAGTGCGACAGATCGCCACCACTTACCTGACGGTGGCCGAAGTCTCTGCGCACCTGAAGCTGCCGGTTGGGGTAGTGAAGGTGCTTGTTTCCGATCTCGCCGAGGCCGGCGTGCTGCTGGTGCATGACACCATGGCCGGCGGCGGGGCTGATTCTGGCGGCCCCGTCTCACGCGAGCAAACCCTGGAGCTACTGGAGAGTGTTCTAAATGCAATATCCCAACTATGAGCCGAATGAAGGCGCCACGGTGACGCGGCCCAAGCCTCCAACAGTCGTCAAGATCGTTGTGGCCGGCGGCTTCGCCGTTGGTAAGACCACGTTCATTGGAGCCGTGTCGGATATTGAACCCCTCAATACCGAGGCCGATATGACAGAACACTCCCTGGGGGTGGATGACGCCGGCCGCCGGGCGGCTCAAAAGGACACCACCACAGTGGCGATGGACTTTGGGCGCATCGCGCTGGGAGACTCCCTCTGGCTGTACCTCTTCGGTACTCCCGGCCAAGAGAGATTCCTCTTCATGTGGGATGACCTTGTTCGTGGCGCTATCGGAGCGGTGGTGCTGATTGACACCGACCGCTTGGACCAAGGCTTCACGGCGGTGGACTACTTTGAATCCCGCGGTCTTCCGTTCGTGGTTGTGGTCAACTGTTTCGACGGAGTGGCTCGCCACACCCTTGAGGACGTCCGCGACGCACTCGCGGTTGGTCCTGACATTCCCGTTTTGTACTCCGATGCGCGCTCCCGCGAGGCTGCCAAACAGGCACTGGTAGCGGTGGTGCGCGTGGCCATGGATAGGTTGCGCAATGCTTGATCGAAAAGCCCGCCTTGGACAAGAGCGACGCGTCGGAGTCGACGAGTTGTTCTTCTCCTGTACTGACCGCAAGGGCGTGATCACCGCCGCCAATTCGGTGTTCGCAAGGCTCTCGGCCTTTCCGCGGAACGAACTCATGGGCGCTCCGCACAATCTGATCCGCAATCCCATGATGCCCGCCGGCGCTTTCAAACTAATGTGGGACACCCTCCTGGGCGGGAAGCCATTCGCCGCCTACGTCAGGAACCTGGCCAAAGACGGCTTCGACTACCAGGTCTTCGCCACGGTCACGCCAATGGGCAGCGGGTTCTTGTCGGTGCGTTCTTCGCCTCGCTTTGATCCGCTGTGGAACGCCGCCGGTTCGCTTTACGGCCAAACGCTGCCGATCGAACAGCAGGCCAAGCAAGTTGGGGCTAACCGTTCGCAGAGCGCCACAGCCGGGCTGAACGCGCTGGCTGGGATGCTGGACAACGCCGGGTTCCCGTCTTACGACGAGTTCATGTACACCGCCCTGCCGGCTGAGACCCAGACGCGGGTCTCGCTTTCGGGCCGGCGTACTTTCCGGCCAGAAGCGCGTGGAGATATCGCGGATATCCTCAACAACGCGGTCGCCATGGATGAACACATCTATGAGCTAATGGGTCGCCTCGATTCGCTTCAGCACTTGGCGGAGTCGCTGCAAGGTGGCTCCAAGCAACTGGGCGGGACGGTCGCCTCGTTAGCCCAGGTCACTCACGTGGCTCTGGAAGCGTCACAAGGAGTCGCCGCCCACGCGCCCATCCTGGTCTCGACGGCGAATGCCATGACCCAGGTTGGGGCAGGCGCTGAACAAGTCGTGGAACCCTTGCCGGACCGCTTGAAGCAAGTGCGGCTTGGAGTCATGGAACTACGGTTCCGAATCGCCTTGGCGCAATTGCATAACGACATGGTCATCAACTTCGCCCTGGAGAATCTTGATGGCTTCGCGCCGCCTGAGGGCTTCGTTTACGTGCCGCTGCTTTGCTACGCCTTGGCCGATGACGTAGAGGCCGTGTCCTCCGGTCTGGAGGGGGCCCAGCAGGTACTGACGGATGTGGCCCAGCACGTTGAATCGGCCGGCGCCAGCCTGGGACAGTTCCAGAAATTCCTTTCTGCCTGGCGGATCCAGGTGCCCCGCTACGGTGTCTCGTCTCATCTGGGACCGTTGGTTGGCCCGATTGATCAGCAACTCCACCGTTCGCACGAGGAGCTGAGCAGCTTGCGCAACCTGGCTAGGGCCTGCGTAGCGGAAGCCCGGCCCTTTGATCGCGTACCGATGGAAGAAATCCTGGGTCGGATCAACGCCGCTTCGCGGCACTTGATTAGTGACAACTATGACCAAACCCAAGCCGTATTCAATTCGATTGGCCTGGTAATGCCGAAAGGTGCGAGGTGAGCGCGTTAGAGCAAACCCTGCTGTCGCGGGGATTGGTGTCAAGGGCACAGCTTGACCAGGCTGTCCGCCAGCAGACCCTCGACGGAGTAACGCTGGGCCAGGCCCTTGTTTCGACCGGCGCGCTAAGGGAAGAGCAGCTTATCCCAGTGCTGGCGGAAGCCGCTGGCCTGCGGTTCGTGGATGTCGACATGTACACGGTGGACGGCGCCGTCGCTTCGCTGGTTCCGGCCCCAATCTGCCGCCATCATCTCGTCTTGCCCATTGGTCGTGAAGGCGACACAGTTCTGTTGGCCATGGCCGAACCGGGGAACATCGTCGCTCTTGATGATGTCCGTCCCTATCTGGGTCTGTCCGTCACTCCGGTGGTTGTGGAACGCACAGCCTTGGAGCGGGCCCTCAAGCGCTGGCTGCGCTCGGATTCGGAAATAGACTCGATTGGCCAGAGCATTGATTCAAGCGCCCGTGAAGAGAAGAAAGTCACGATCGCCGAATCGGTGGTTGAGGACTCGCCTGTCATGCGCTGGGTTCACTTGCTGATCTCGCAGGCCATTCATGATGGCTGCTCGGATATCCACCTGGAGCCGGAGGAACACGATCTACGGGTCCGTTACCGCATTGACGGCGTGCTCCATGAAATGCAGAACGCGCCCAAGTCGATTCAGTCCCAAGTCATCTCCCGCACCAAGATCCTGGCGGACATCGACATCGCCGAACGCCGCAAGCCTCAGGACGGCCGCATCACTATCGAGGTTGACCGCGTGCCGGTCGACTTGCGTGTGGCGACCTTGCCCACGGTCTGGGGCGAAAAAGTCGTTATGAGGATCCTGAACTCCGCTGCGGTGGAGGTGGATCTGCGCAAACTGTCCTTTTCTGACGCCTCCTTTACGCGCTTCAAGGAATCCTACGGCCGGCCTTACGGCATGATTCTTGCTACAGGACCTACTGGTTCCGGAAAGTCGACCACGCTTTACGCCGCGATCCGGGAGATCTCTCGACCCGAAGTCAATATCATTACCATTGAGGACCCGGTTGAGTACCGGATGCCCGGTATCAACCAGATCCAAGTCAATCCGAAGGCTGGGCTGACGTTCGCTTCGGCCCTGCGGTCAATCCTCCGTGCCGATCCGGACGTGGTGCTGGTGGGTGAGATCCGCGACGGTGAGACCGCCAAGATAGCGGTTGAGGCGGCGCTGACTGGCCACTTGGTATTTTCAACGCTTCACACTAACGACGCCCCCTCCGCTGTTACCCGTTTGACCGAGATGGGGATTGAGCCATTCCTGGTGGCCTCGGCTTTGGACTGCGTGATCGCTCAGCGTCTAACCCGGCGCTTGTGCGACCGTTGTCGTGAACTCTATACGCCCAGCGACGCTGAAGTTGAAATGATGCGAACTGATTGGGTTTTCCGTGAAGCGTTGCCGACGCAGCTCTACCGTCCCAAAGGCTGTTCGTCTTGTGCGAACACTGGTTTCCGTGGGCGCATGGCGGTGCATGAGGTGATGACTGTTTCTAAAGAGCTGGAGCATCTGACGGCGCTACGTAAGCCCACTCGCGACCTGAACGAGTTGGCCCGGGAACAAGGGATGATCTCTCTGCGCCAAGACGGCTGGGCGAAAGTCGCCCAGGGCATGACATCTGTAGAAGAGCTATTGAGAGTGGTGGCCTAAATGACCGATGTGTACACCGCCGAAGCCGGCATAGACCTGGTTCAGGCCCTTGAGGAGGCCGCGGCCTTGGGAGCGTCAGACCTTCACTTGACGGCCCTGCTGCCGCCGATCATCCGCCAATCTGGGCAGCTAACACCGCTGCCGGGCTACCACGCCCCAGGCGAGGAGGGGCTCTACCAGCAGCTAATGGGAATGATCAACCGGACCCAGCAGGAACGCTTTGACCGCGAGCTGGAACTCGACTACTCCTATCAAGTCCCGTCTGGCCGGATGTTCCGTTGCAACCTATTCTGGGACCGAGGGTCAATAGCGGCCGCTTTCCGAGTGATTCCAGACAAGATTCTTCCGCTGGAGGAACTGCGCGTTCCCGGTGTGGTTAAGACCTTCGCCGGCCTTCCCCGCGGATTGGTGCTGGTGTGTGGACCAACCGGCTCCGGTAAGTCCACTACTTTGGCAGCGATTGTGGACTTGGCCAACCGGACCCGTTCGGGTCATATCCTGACAATCGAAGACCCGATCGAGTTCCAGCACACCTCAAACCGCTGTCTGGTGGCGCAACGTGAAGTCGGGGTAGACACACTGTCCTACTCAGATGCGCTCAAGCACGCCTTGCGTCAAGACCCGGACATCATCCTGGTGGGGGAGATGCGGGACCGCGAGACCATGGAAATCGCCCTGCGTGCTGCGGAAACTGGGCACCTCGTTTATGCCACTTTGCACACTCAGGGCGTGGCCCAATCGATCAACCGCATGGTTGATCAGTTCGAGCCGGCCCAGCAGGACCAGATCCGCTCGCAGTTGGCGATCACTATCCAGGGCGTCCTCTCGCAGACCCTGTGTCGCCGTGGCGACGGCAAGGGCCGGGTGGTGGCCACTGAATTGATGCGCGCCACCCCGGCTATCCGCGCCATGATTCGTGAGAACAAACTCCATCAGATCTATTCCGCCTTGCATTCAGGCCGGGATGAGGGCATGCATACGTTGGATCAGTCGCTGGCGGAACTAGTCCGTCAAGGCGACATCACCTTTGAGGAGGGTCTTGAGACGGCCCGCTCACCGGAAGAATTCGCTCGCTTGCTGGGTCGTACTACGCGGGTCCAGCAGGGAGCAGCCGGACTAAACAGTCCATTCGGAAGGATGTGACAGACCATGGCTGGAGCCAAGACATTCGCATACACCGTCATAGCTGACGGAGTCACCCGGACCGGCAAGATCGAGGGGCCTGATCAAATGACCGTCGCCCGCCACTTGCGGGATAACGGCCTGATGCCCATCGCCATTGATGAGGTCTCAACCACCGGCCTGAATAAGGAGGTGAATCTGGGACGGCGTGGCGGCAGTGTAAAGGAGGTCGCAATCGCGATCCGTCAGCTCGCCACAATGGTGAATGCTGGCTTATCCCTCTTCCAGTCCCTCAACGCCATCATCGACCAGGCCTCGTCGCCGGGGCTCACCGCCATCCTGCGCGATATCGCGACAGAAGTGGAAGGCGGTGCCTCACTGGGCGAGGCGATGACCAGGCATCCGCGGACATTCTCACCGGTCACCATCGCCATGATCAAGGCCGGCGAGACTGGCGGCTTCCTCGACACGGTTCTGACATCGGTGGCGGATCAGATGGAATCGGAATTGCGTCTGCGCCGGGCTGTCATATCCGCCATGGTCTACCCAGTGGTTGTGCTCTGCTTCGCCGCGATCGTTGTCGTGATAATGCTGCTCTTCATCGTTCCGGTGTTTGAGGAGATGTTCGAGGGAGTCGGACAGAAACTGCCCCTGCCTACCCTGATAATGATCAAGCTATCGGAGTTCCTGCGTTTTGCTGGTATCCCTTTGCTGGTGCTCTTGATTGCTGGAATCTGGTGGTGGATGCAGCACAAGAATGATCTGGCCGTGCGGCAGTTCGTCGATCCAATCAAGCTGAAGACACCAGTTGTAGGTGGCCTGCTGCTGAAGGTTGCCATGGCCAGGTTGTCCAGATCAATCGCCACCATGAGTTCCGTCGGTGTGCCAATCGTCCAGACCTTGGAGATAGTCGGCGAGACGGCCGGCAACGTGGTGGTCGGCGAGGCGGTCGAACGCGTCAAGACTCAAGTGACGAGCGGCGTCGCTTTGGGCAAGGCGATTTCCGCGGAGCCAATCTTCGGGCCAATGATCTCCCACATGATCTCTGTGGGCGAGGAGGCCGG